>NZ_JAFCTH010000030.1:0-27779 GCF_049895905.1 Polaromonas sp. DSP2-3-2b2
ATCAAAGCCTTTATCATGCCCTGCTGGCCTTGCTCAGAAGCAACCCGCTTTAATCGCCTCTGCTTCCTAAGCCCCTTTTTTAAATAGCTGCTGGCGCTTACCCAGCCTGCGCAAACGGCTGATTTGATTAAAAATCCTGGCCATTTCCCGGATTTTTCGCGTCAAGCGTTCGTACGCACCAGTTGGCAAGCCTGGGCGGCCAGCGTTGTGATCTGCGCCCAGTCGCCGCGCGCCACCGCGTCTGCCGGCGTCAGCCACGAGCCGCCGACGCAGACCACATTGGGCAGCGCCAGAAACTCGGCCGCATTGGCCATGGTGATGCCGCCGGTCGGGCAGAACTTCACATCGCCAAACGGTCCGCCCCAGGCCTTGAGCATGGCGCTGCCGCCCGCCTGCAGCGCCGGGAAGAACTTCAGCTCGGTCAAGCCGTCCTCCTGCGCCATCATGATTTCGCTGCCGGTTGCCACGCCGGGCAGCAGCGACAGGCCAGCATCGCGGCAGGCCTGGCCGACCGCGTGGGTGTAGCCGGGGCTGACGACAAAGCGCGCGCCGGCCATGGCGCAGGCCTGCGCATCGGAGGCAGAACGCACCGTGCCCGCGCCGACCACGGCCTCGGGCACGTCGCGGGCAATCGCCTCGATGCAGGCCAGCGCCTGCGGCGTTCGCAGGGTGACTTCGAGCATGCGGATGCCGCCGGCCACCAAGGCGCGGGCCAGCAGCACGGCCTGGCCAACATCGTTCAGCACGATGACCGGGATCACGGGCGCGTCCCGCATGACCTGCAAGGCGCTCAGTTTGGTGCTGATATCCATCGTTACATCCATGACATGGCTCCTTTTTCGGCGGTCAATGCTCTAGCGCGCATGTTTGCGAACAATCCCCGG
This sequence comes from Polaromonas sp. DSP2-3-2b2, assembly GCF_049895905.1. Classification (NCBI taxonomy): domain Bacteria; kingdom Pseudomonadati; phylum Pseudomonadota; class Betaproteobacteria; order Burkholderiales; family Comamonadaceae; genus Polaromonas; species Polaromonas sp. DSP2-3-2b2. The sequence goes on from NZ_JAFCTH010000030.1 coordinate 885, forward strand.
CCCATGCCGACACCGTTGCGCTGGCGCAATTCACCGGGCATCACGCTGACAGGCCGCGCGGCCCACGCGATGTCGGGCACCAACACCTGCAACTCACCCGTGAGCGCATCGACGCGGATCACGTCGCCGTCCATCACCTTGGCCAGCGGGCCGCCCGCCGCCGCTTCGGGCGACACATGAATCGCCGCCGGCACCTTGCCCGACGCGCCGCTCATGCGGCCATCGGTCACCAGCGCCACCCGAAAGCCCTTGCCCTGCAGCACCGCCAGCGGCGGGGTGAGCTTGTGCAGCTCGGGCATGCCGTTGGCCTGCGGCCCCTGCCAGCGCACCACGCAGACCACGCCGCGTTGCACGTTTTCTGTGCACATGCGTTCAAGTTCGCCGGCGCTGAAGGCCTGCAGCAAATCCTCCTGCGAATCAAACACCCGGGCCGGTGCTTCAATCACATGCCGGTCATCGGGCACGGCCGACACCTTGATCACGCTGCGACCCAGATTGCCCGTCAGCAGCTTGAGGCCGCCGGTGGCGCTGAACGGCCGGCCAGCGGGACGAATGATGGACTCATCCTTCGAATCGCCGACGTCCCGCCAGGCCAGCGTCGCGTCGTCCATCACGGGAATGCGCGCATATTCGCGGATGCCGCCTTCACGCACCGTCAGCACATCCTCGTGCATGAAGCCGGCGTCCAGCAGTTCGCGAATCACCAGCCCTGGTCCACCGGCCGCCTGGAAGTCGTTCACGTCGGCGCTGCCGTTGGGGTAAATGTGCGTGAGCAGCGGAACGACATCGGACAGCGCCGAAAAGTCGTTCCAGTCAATCACGATACCGGCCGACTGCGCCACCGCCACCCAGTGAATCAGGTGGTTGGTCGAGCCGCCGGTGGCCAGCAGCGCGACCATGGCGTTGACGATGGCGCGTTCATCGACCACCTGGCCGATGGGCGCAAAGCGTTTGGACTTGGTGATGCCGAGCACGGTGCGTGCCGCCTCGCGCGTGAGTTCGTCGCGCAGCAGCTCGCCCGGCTGGACAAACGCCGTGCCCGGCACATGCAGGCCCATGGCCTCCATCAGCATCTGGTTGCTGTTGGCCGTGCCGTAGAAGGTGCAGGTGCCGGGGCTGTGGTAGGACTTGAGTTCGCCCTCTAACAACGCATCGCGCCCGACCAGTCCCTGCGCGGCCTGCTCGCGGATGCGGGCCTTTTCCTTGTTCGGCAGGCCTGAGGGCATGGGGCCTGCCGGCACGAACACCATCGGCAAATGGCCGAACTGCAGCGCGCCGATCAGCAGGCCCGGAACGATCTTGTCGCACACGCCGAGCAGCAGCGCCGCGTCGAACATGTCGTGCGACAGGGCAATGGCCGTGCCCATGGCGATCACGTCGCGGCTGAACAAGCTCAGTTCCATGCCGCTGGTGCCCTGCGTCACGCCGTCGCACATGGCCGGCACGCCGCCCGCCACCTGCGCCGTGGCGCCGTGCCTGCGCGCCTCGTCCTTGATCAGCGCCGGATAGCCCAGCAGGGGCGTGTGCGCCGACAGCATGTCGTTGTAGGCGGTGACGATGCCGATGTTGGGCCGGCGCTCGGTCACCAGCTTGAAGCGGTCGCTAAGGGGCATGCCGGCCACCGCATGCGCGATGTTGGCGCAGCCCATGCGGTCCATGCTCGGCTTGCGGCTGCCGTCAGCCTGCAGTTGCGCCAGATAGGCGCTGCGCGTCGGCTGGCTGCGCTCCTTGATGCGGGCGGTAATGTCTGAAACAGCGGAGTGAAGCGCCATGGTGAAACCTTTCAATCAAGCCATCCCGGACCTGGGGATGTAACTTTATTACGGCAACTATGGTAACCAACATCGTGGCAGTTTTCACCCCGAATGGTTACCTTGCGGTTACCAAACGAGGCGCGGGCAAAAAAAATCCGCAGGGCGCCAACCGCTGCGGAGTCATGCCACCAGCCGCGAAGGCCGGCATGGCGCGGGTTATTCGAGGCTGATTTCGACGCGGCGGGCTTCGGCGTCGCTGCCCGCAGCGTTGCCGGCAATCTGCTCGGGCTTTTTGAGCTCGATCTGGCTCTCGGCCACGCCCGCTGCCGTCAGGGCACCGCGCACGGCCAGCGCCCGCTGCTTGGCCAGTTCGGCATTTTGCGCCGCGTTGCCGGTGGCGTCGTGGAAACCCGAAATCGCGACCTTGCGGCCCGCCTGCGCACCCTTGACCACGTCAATCAGCGCCTCACTGGCACCAGCGGCCAGGTCGGCCTTGCCGGAAGCAAAGTAGAACTTGACAATGCCCTGCTCGACCTTGACGCTGGCCGCGTCAGAAGCCGCCTGCGCCGTTGCACTGGAGGGCGCGGGATCGGCGGCCACGCCCGGCGCGGCAGCTTCCTGGGCAGCCGGGGCGCCCGCACCCTTGGCCGAAACGCCGCGGTGGTTCACGCCAAACACCAGCACAGAGGCCACAACAATGGCAATCAAACCAAACACCAGAAACAGCGCCACGCGTTGCGCGCTGTCGTCATCTTGAGAAAACATGGGAAACTTCCTTTAAAAAAAACCTGCCAATATTGTAAAGTGAGGCTGTGACCACTCTAGCAAACACCCCTTGCGAATTGGCTTACAAAGCCCGTGATCCCGCCGTCATGTTTGACGCCGCAATGCGGGAATGGGGCGGCCAGACCGACTTGTGGATCTTCGGCTATGCCTCGCTGATCTGGCGGCCTGAATTCGAATCGGCCGAAGAACGTTTTGCCACCCTGCACGGTTATCACCGCGCGCTGAAAATGTGGAGCCGCGTCAACCGCGGCTCGCCTGCGTTGCCGGGTCTGGTGTTTGGCCTGCTGCCCGGCGGCAGTTGCAAGGGAATGGCCTATCGGCTGCCCAAAAACCATGTACCCGATGTCCTGCCCGCACTGTGGGCACGCGAAATGCCCAACGGCGTCTACGACCCGAAGTGGCTGCGCTGCCGCACGGCGCAGGGCGACATCAAGGCACTGGCCTTCACGCTGTCCCGACGCAGCCCCAACCACACTGGCGTGCTTAGCGAAGATCACTACCGGCAGATATTTTCCAGTGCCTGCGGCCGTTACGGCACAACGCGCGAGTACGCGCAGCTAACCTATGACAAACTGCGCATGCTCGGCATTGACGACCAGGCGCTTGGGAAGCTGCTGCAGCTGGCCGGGCACTGACAGGCAGCGCGCATTCGGCGGCGCTGGCGTGAATCGCCACACCGGCCCGCCTTCCCGCTTCAACAACCACTCCAGGGAGACTTCATGACACGCACCTTTATCCTGCTGGCCAGCGTGCTGGCACTTGGCGCCTGCACCAGCACCACCACGGGTCCGCGCGCCGTGGCCCAGCTGCAAAGCACCACCGGCAATACCGCCAGCGGCTCGGTCACCTTTACCCAGAGCGACGACAAGGTACTGGTTTCCGGCATGGTCAGCGGGCTCAAGCCCAAGGCCGAGCACGGCTTTCACCTGCATGAAAAAGGCGACTGCTCCAGTGGCGACGGCATGAGCGCGGGTGGCCACTTCAATCCCACCGGCCAGCCCCACGGCAAGCATGCCGTCATGGCGCATCACGCAGGGGACCTGCCCAGCCTCACGGCCGATGCCAGCGGTGTCGCCAGATTCAGCTTCGAGTCCACAGGCATTTCCGTCGGCAGCGGCACCGGCAACATCATCGGCCGGGGGCTGATCGTGCACCGCGATCCCGACGACTACACCACCCAGCCCACCGGCAATTCCGGACCACGCCTGGCCTGCGCCGTGGTGACCCCAAGCTGAGTCTTCACCGGCGAAAACCTGGCACCGGACTTTATACTCCGGGCCATGCTTGATCACACCTCCATCGCCGACCTTCGCAAAAGCTACGAGCGCGCCGAGCTCAACGAAGACGCCTCGCATGCCGACCCACTGAATCAATTCGACCAGTGGCTCAGCGAAGCCATTTCCGCCCAGGTGCCCGAACCCAATGCCATGACGCTGGCCACCGTGTCCAGCAACCTGCGGCCGTCCACCCGCGTGGTGCTGATCAAGGGCTTCAACGCGCAGGGCATCGTCTGGTACACCAACTACGCCAGTCGCAAGGGGCTGGAGCTGGCCGGCAACCCGTATGCTGCGCTGCAGTTTCACTGGGTCGAGCTTGAACGCGTGGTGCGCATCGAAGGAGTGGTCGAAAAAGTCTCGGATGAAGAAAGCGATGCCTACTTCCACAGCCGGCCGCTCGATTCGCGCATTGGCGCCTGGGCCAGCCCGCAAAGCGAGGTGATTTCCGGCCGTGGCGTGCTGCTGGCCAATGCCGCCAAGTACGGCGCCAAATTCATGCTGCAGCCGCCGCGCCCTGCGCACTGGGGCGGCTACCGGCTCAAGCCCGACAACTGGCAGTTCTGGCAAGGCCGCAAAAGCCGCCTGCATGACCGCCTGCGCTACACGCTGCAGGACGATGCCAGCTGGCTGCGCGAGCGGCTGGCGCCCTAAACCGCCAATCTTCCCAACCGTTCGATGGCTTGGTGCTGCACAGCGTCGAGCTGCGCCGTGCTGACCTGGCCAAGTGCAATCTCGGCCAGCGGCACCAGTACGAATGCCCGCTGCATCATGCGCGGATGCGGCACCGACAGCCGAGCTGACTCGATGCGAGCGCTGCCATACAGCAGCAGGTCCAGGTCCAGGGTGCGGGGCGCATTGCGAAACGGCCTCTCCCGCCCGGCCCGCAGCTCCAGTTGCTGCAACTGGTCTAGCAAGGCGCATGCATTCAGGCCGGTTTCAATTTCCACGACGGCATTCAGGTAGTCTGCCCCGGGCGCTGCGACTTCATTGCCGGAATCGGTGTCCAGCGGTGCGGTTTTGTAAAGTCCGGACCGTTGGCGCACTTGCGTGAGAGGCAGCTCTTCAAGAGAGTGCATCGCTCGGCGCAGCGCAGCCCGGGCATCGCCCAGGTTGGCGCCCAGCGCGACATAGGCGATGACCGGTTCACGCCCGGCAACCGCTGTTGGTTGCGACCAGCCCGTGCGCATGGCGCGGCGTTTGCGCTCAGTCGCCAGTGGCCGGGGAAGCATCGGCGGATTGCGGCGTTTCGTTTCCGCCCTCCTGGCCCTCGGCCGCACGGCTGGCGGGCTTGCGGCGACGCCGGCGCTTCTTGGCCGGGGCGGCATCGCCATCCTGCAAGGGCAGTTCCAGCCCGTCAGCGTCGCCCGGGCGGCTGCCGGACGATAGCGCTGGCGCCGTGTCAACGGGCCGAGCGCCCTCGTCGGCAACAGCCCGCTTAACGCGTGTGCGCGGCTGCGGCTTTTTCTGCTGCGATTCGCGAATCGCCTCGATCATGTCGTGGCGCTCGTCGTCGTAGGCGGTGCTGAATTTCTCCCACCATTCGCCCAGCGCCGGGTCGATCTCGCCGATCTGGCCGCGCAGGCGCAAAAAGTCAAATCCGGCGCGAAAGCGCGGCTGCTCCAGCAGCGAATACGGCGCATTGCCCACACGCTTTTCAAAACGCGGCTGCATGGTCCAGATCTCGCGCATGTCGATGCCCAGCTTGCCACGTCCCGACACATCGCCGATCTTGGCGTTAAAGGCCTCATCAATCGAATCCTGCAGCGCCGGCATGGCGGGTTCATTGCGTTTGAGGCGCCGGTCCCAGCCGCTGCGCACATCGGACCAGAGCACGCACGACAACAAAAAGCTGGGCGCAACCGGCTTGCCTTCGCCGACGCGGCGGTCGGTGTCCTGCAGCGCAAGTTTCAGGAACGGGTCGTCGGCCATTTCAACCACCACGTCGAGCAGCGGGTAAATGCCGGTGCCCATGCCGAGCTCCTTGAGCTGGGCGATGCTGGCCAGCGAATGGCCGGTCTGCAGCAACTTCAGCATTTCGTCGAACAGCCGCGACTGCGGCACGTCGGCCAGCAGGCCGCACATTTCTTTCAGTGGCGCCGCCGTTTTCTCCTCGAACTTGAAGCCCAGCGCCTTGAGCTTGGCGCCAAAACGCACGGCGCGGATGATGCGCACCGGGTCCTCGCGGTAGCGCAGCGCCGGGTTGCCGATCATGCGCACGATCTTTTTCTTGGCGTCGCCAATGCCGTTGTGGTAATCGACGACGACTTGCGTTTCCGGGTCGTAGTACATGGCGTTGATGGTGAAGTCGCGCCGCGCGGCATCTTCTTCCATCGGGCCCCAGACGTTGTCGCGCAGCACGCGGCCCGACGCATGCACGGCATGCTTCATGCCGGCGAGTTCGCTCTTGCTGGTGCGCTCGTTGCCGCCAACCTGCTCGGCCAGGGCGTTGTCCATGTGGGCGCGAAAGGTCGAGACCTCGATCACCTCATGCTCGCGGCCGCGGCCGTAAATAACGTGGACGATGCGAAAGCGCCGGCCGATGATAAAGGCACGGCGAAACAGGCTCTTGACCTGCTCGGGCGTGGCGTCGGTGGCCACGTCGAAATCCTTGGGCCGCAAGCCGACCAGCAGGTCGCGCACCGCGCCGCCGACGATATAGGCCTCAAAACCCGCCTGCTTGAGCACATGCACCACGTCCATGGCGCGTTCATCGACCAGCTTAACGTTGATGCCGTGGTCCTTGAACTCGATGTCGTGGCGCTTGCCGAAGGGGGATTTTGGAATCCGTTTTGAAGGGGATTCGGCGCTGTCGGCTTTGCCGAACAGCTTGTCGATGAATTTTTTGATCATGAAATTTAAAATTTTGAGGGAGATGCCGCCCCTTGGCAGCAAGCGTTGTCCCTACGCGCTTCAGGTCGGAACCGGCCGCCGCTGCCCGGCGGCAAGCGCCATCCGTGGCGCTTAAAACAGGTCAAGTATGCGCCATCCGCGTTCAGTGGCCAGTGCCCGCAGGCGCGGGTCAGGGTTGGTGGCGACCGGGTCGGTGACCTTTTCCAGCAGCGCCAGATCGTTCATCGAATCGGTGTAAAACGTCGTGTGCACATCGTCCCAGTCCAGATTCCGGGCGGCCAGCCATTGTTCCATGCGCGTGACCTTGCCTTCTCTAGCCGACGGCGTGCCCCTGATTTCGCCGGTCAACTGGCCCCGGGCGTCGCGCTCCAGTTCCACCGCGATCAGTTCCGATACGCCAAAGGCATCGGCAATCGGACGGGTCACGAATTCGTTGGTAGCCGTCACGATGACCAGCTCGTCGCCGGCCGCGCGGTGCCACCCGACCAGTTCGAGCGCCTGGCTTTTTATGGCTTTATGCACGATCTCGCTCATGAAGCGGGCGTGAGCAGCTATTGAATTGATAGTGCCCTGCGCGCGGATGGCCTGGGTGGCAAAACGCACATAGTCATGGATGTCGAGCGTTCCGGCGCGGTATTGCTCAAAGAACTCGGCATTGCGGCGCTTGAATTCGGTCGCGTCGCACCAGCCCAGCGCAATCGTGAACTCGCCCCATTCGTAGTCGGAATCAATCGGGATCAGGGTGTGGTCCAGATCAAATAACGCCAGTTTCAGCGGCATTGCTGCTTTATTCGCGGCAACTTCTTTGTCCGCATTCACCTCAACCGTCATTCCGTCTCCAGCATGGTTTTGATCAGCGGGATCGTGATGGCCCGCTTGGTTTGCAGCGCGTAGCTGTCGAGCTTGTCGAGCAGTTGCATCAGGCTGCCCAGGTCGCGCGAGAAGCGCGTCAGCATGAAATCCATGACCTCGCCGCCGAGCAAAAACCCGCGCGCGTCGGCTTCCTGCTTGATCACGGCGCGCCGCTCGTCGTCGCTCAGCGCCTGCAGGGCAAACACATGGCCCCAGCCCAGGCGGGTGCGCAGGTCCTCGCGCAGCGGCAGGTCGGCCGGCGGCACATTGCCGGCGGCCACCACCCAGCGCGGGTGGCCGTCGTCGGTGCTCAGCGCATTGACGAACCAGTTGAAGGCAGTGCGCTGCTGCGCTGCGGAATACAGGTGGCAGTCGTCCATGATGACGGCTGACCAGGCTTCGTTGAACTCCGGCGGCTCCAGCATCGACGCATCCATCCAGCCGCTCGAAGCGCCCTGGTCGCGCAGGGCTTGGCTGACCGCCTTGAGCAGATGCGTCTTGCCGCTGGCTTCGTCGCCCCATAGGTAAGTGGGAACCGGCGAATCCAAGGGGCTTTGCGCCCACGATGCCAGCTGCCGTACCGCCGCTTCATTTGGTCCGACGAAGAAATTGGCAAACGAAGGGTCGGATGCGAGTCCGATGTCCAGGGCAAGTTGTTTCATGGCGGGCTTAGCGGGTCGCATCCCGGTTTCAGAGGGCACGCGAAAGACGCCTGGCGGCAGGTGCGCGGGTCGGGCACCAGGTCTCGGCGCGTTGGGGGATCAGGTTAGGTTGCATGAAGCCTTGGAATGCGCTGGCCCGCAAAGGGCCGGCAGAAGCTAGGGGGATAGCCTTTAGAATCTCAGGCTGGATTCTATCGGGCTTGGCCAGCGGGCTCCCGACCACCGCCCTGCCCCTTCGAGCTTTCCCGGCTCCCACCGCATTACCCCCGACACCATGACCACTACCCCCCTTTCCTACAAAGACGCCGGCGTTGACATCGACGCGGGCGATGCCCTGGTTGAACGCATCAAGCCACTGGCCAAAAAGACCATGCGCGAAGGCGTGCTGGCCGGCATCGGCGGCTTTGGCGCGCTGTTTGAAGTGCCCAAGCGCTACAAGGAACCCGTGCTGGTCAGCGGCACCGACGGCGTGGGCACCAAGCTCAAGCTGGCGTTTGAATGGAACATGCACGACACCGTCGGCATCGACCTAGTCGCCATGAGTGTCAACGACGTGCTGGTGCAAGGCGCCGAACCGCTGTTTTTCCTCGACTATTTCGCCTGCGGCAAGCTCGACGTGGAAGTTGCCGCAGCGGTGGTCGGCGGCATCGCCAAAGGCTGCGAGCTGAGCGGCTGCGCGCTGATCGGCGGCGAAACCGCCGAGATGCCCGGCATGTACCCGTCAGGTGAATACGACCTGGCCGGTTTTGCCGTCGGCGCGGTTGAAAAATCCAAAATCCTGACCGGCAAGGACGTGACCCCCGGCGACGTGGTGCTCGGCTTGGCCAGCAGCGGCGTGCATTCCAACGGTTTCAGCCTGGTGCGCAAATGCATTGAACGCGCCGGCGCCGACCTGCCCGCCACGCTGGACGGCAAGCCGTTCAAAGAGGCGCTGATGGAGCCGACCCGCCTTTACGTCAAAAACGTGCTGGCCGCGCTGGCAGCCCACCCGATCAAGGCGCTGGCCCACATCACCGGCGGCGGCCTGCTGGAAAACATTCCGCGCGTGCTGCCCGAAGGCACGGCCGCGCACCTGACCAAAGGCAGCTGGCCGCAGACCGAGCTGTTTGCCTGGCTGCAATCGACCGCCGCGATTTCGGACTTTGAAATGAACCGCACGTTTAATAACGGCATCGGCATGGTGGTGGTGATTGACGGGGCCAATGCTGCTGCTTGCGCTGAGATGCTGCTTGCGGCGGGTGAGACGGTTTATGAGATTGGGGTGATTGCGGCTCGGGGTGAGGGGGCTAGCGTTACCGTGGGCTGAAAAATGCCGGGCTGGGGCTTGTGACGGCAGTGCAAATTCATTCGACGGGACGGGGGAATGGAAATTTTTCAATGCAAGACCTGACCCCCCAATACCTCTTCCGAAAATAAAAAGGAGACTTGCCGTGGTCGTGCAGCAAAGGTTGGTGTCGACAACGGCTCCGTTTGGTAGGTGCGGCACTAATGGCTGAAGCGCTCATGTACTTTGCGCGCGGCGCAGAAGGGTCAATCGTTGACGTGACTCAAGTGCCAAGGGGCTCCGCTTGCGGGTGCATCTGCCTCGGCTGCAGGTCCCCTGTACTGGCGAAACAGGGTAAGGTGAACGCGTGGCACTTTGGACATGTCTCGGGTGCGTCGCACCGTGCCTGCGCTGAGACCGCTTTGCACCTAGCAGGAAAAGAACTCCTGCACGAGCTGACTGAAATCCTTGTGCCCAAGGTGTCCGGCGCCGTTACCGCTATCGACAGTCTCACCCGTAAGCACACGCAAACCTTCGAATCGGCGGCAGCCCCCTTTGGGTTCTCATCCTGCCGACTGGAACACGCCACAGGCCCGCGCCGGCTAGACGCATTGCTTGAGTCGGCTGATGGACGCCGCTTGGGCATCGAGATTTTGGTAACCCACAAAGTGGATGAGCAAAAAGCCCAGGACCTCATGAGCCTGAACGCGCCTGTACTGGAGATGGACCTGAGCGCGTGGGTTGGAAAGCCGCTGGACCGCGAGATTTTGAAGGCAGTTTTGGCAAACGGTGCTCCTCGCGTGATAGTGGCGGGCGAGCATATTCTGCGCGCGGCTCCGGCGTCCCAGGCGAAAATAGCGCTCGAACATCGACTTAAGGGTGTTGCGACAGCAGTACTCAGGGTATTGGCCCTGCAGCCAAACGAATTCAATGTCGGCCGCAGAATAATTGAACGACTGGGGTTGCCGACAGTACCCTGGCCGACATGGCTGGATTGGACCGGATGGCTGCAAGGGCAACCTACCGATGATTTACCCCAAAAGCTGTTCAGGACTCACCATCGCGTCTGGCAAGCTGCATGTGTCGAGTTTGTGCATACTCATCCTGGGGGCAAAAAGTTCACGGTTCAGGATGCGGTGGAAGGGGTAGAGCGGACTATTTGTGGCATGCATTACGAGGAAGAGGCCAACTTCATCGCAATATCGGACTTTTTGGGCAAGCACCTTCTGAGCAAGGGGCTTGTCCGGTTCTGCGGAAACGATGATCATGGCTGGGGCGAAAACTGGTATCAGGCAGAAGTATGGACACCCCGTAAACTGGCCTCCGCACTTGCGGCTGATAGCAAGACGAATAAGTCAGAGGGCAGTGTGCAGATGGGGCTGTTTTGAGGGTTGCCGCTGCGTAATGTATTCAATGCTGTTACGGCTATTTATGGCTATATTTACGGCTATTTTTGATCTCCCGCCTGATGCGCGAACTTGACGAGCAAGGCACGGGTCGTGCCACCTGGTACAGCCCGGCGATGCAAAATTCATAAGCCACCCACGCTGGCGACCGTTGTTGAAGATAACCAGGCCAATCCTCATGACCCCACCCACCAGCCCCGCCCCCCGCCTGCCTGCCGCCATCTGGGCGCTGGGCTTTGTCAGCCTGTTGATGGACATTTCTTCCGAGATGGTCCACAGCCTGCTGCCGGTGTTCATGGTGACGGTGCTGGGCACCAGCATGTGGGCCGTCGGGCTGATCGAAGGCGCGGCAGAAGCGACGGCGCTGATCGTCAAGGTGTTCTCGGGCGTGCTCAGCGACTACTGGGGCAAGCGCAAGCCGCTGGCGGTGCTGGGCTACGGCCTGGGCGCGGCCTCCAAACCGCTGTTTGCCCTGGCGACAAGCACCGGCATGGTGCTGGCGGCCCGTCTGATCGACCGCGTCGGCAAAGGCATTCGCGGCGCACCACGCGATGCGCTGGTGGCCGACCTGGCGCCGCCCGGCATGCGCGGCGCGGCGTTTGGCCTGCGCCAGTCGCTTGACACCGTGGGCGCCTTCGTCGGCCCGCTGATCGCCATGGGCCTGATGCTGCTCTGGGCGAATGACTTCCGGGCGATTTTCTGGGTGGCGATGGTTCCGGGCTTCATGGCGGTGGCGCTGCTGCTGTTCGGTGTGCAGGAGCCCGAGCGCGTGCGCGTGCCGAACGAGGCGCCGCGCGTCAACCCGATCAGCAAAGCCAACCTGCGCCGCCTGAGCGCGCCCTACTGGCGCGTGGTGATCATTGGCGCCGTGTTCACGCTGGCCCGCTTCAGCGAGGCGTTTTTGCTGCTGCGCGCGCTGCAGGGCGGCCTGCCGGTGGCCTACACGCCGCTGGTGCTGATCGGCATGAACATCGTCTATGCCGCGGGCGCCTATCCGTTTGGCAAGCTGTCGGACGCCATCAGCCACCGCGCGCTGCTGGCATGGGGCCTGGTGGTGCTGATTGCGGCCGATGTGGTGCTGGCGTCCGGCAGCAGCCTGATCTGGATTTCCGCCGGCATCGTGCTGTGGGGGCTGCACATGGCAATGACGCAGGGCCTGCTCGCCACCATGGTGGCCGATACGGCACCGCCCGACTTGCGCGGCACGGCCTTTGGTTTTTTCAATTTGATGAGCGGACTGGCGATGCTGCTGGCCAGCACCGTGGCGGGCGTGCTGTGGGACCAGCTGGGCGCACCGGCCACGTTCGCGGCAGGCGCTGTGTTCAGCCTGGCGGCGCTGGCGCTGCTGTGGCGCTGGCGCGGCACGAATTCCTGATGCTCATATAACGATAGCTGCTTGCGCCCTGCCCGCCTGCACAAAAGGCATATTTGGCTTGGATTTTTAGTGGCCGGCGCGGCGCAGCTGGCTGACGCGCGCAGCAATCGCGTCGGTGTCCAGCGCGTCGTCAGCATGCGCCAGGTAGGTTTCCAGGTCGGCGACGGCTGAACCGACGTCGCCCTGCGCCGCCCAGGCCAGGCCCCGGTCGCGGTATTCGGTCCAGGCGTCGGGCTGCAGCACGATCAGGCGGTCCTGCACGGCAATCAGGCGCGGCCAGTCTTCCTGGGTTTTGTGGATGTCCTGAAGGTTGCGCAGCATGCGGGCGATGATCTCGCGCGGCGGCGCCGATTGCAGGTACAGGCCCATCGGCACCTCGAACTCGTCGCTGATGCTGTTGCGCTGCCGGAAAGGCTCCAGCCGCTCGGCCAGTTCCTCGCGGCTCAGCGACTGGCCGTTGAACGGGTCGATCACCACCTGGCCCTTGGGCAGGTTGACCTTGACCATGAAATGCCCGGGAAAGGCCACGCCGCGCGCATTCAGGCCCAGGCCGACGGCCAGTTCCAGCCACAGCACCGCCAGGGTGATCGGGATGCCCCGGCGCGTGCGCAACACGGTGTTCAGGTAGCTGTTGTCGGGGTCGTAGTAGTCGTTGATGTTGCCGCCAAAGCCCAGGTCGCGAAAAAAGAACTGGTTCAGCGCGCGCAGGCGCTGCAGCTCGGGCGCGTCAGTGGGCAGCCGGCGCTTGAGGCGGGCCAGCAGCTGGTCCACATCGCCCAGCACCTGCTCGACGTCCAGATCGGGGTATTCGTCCTGCGCCAGGCTGACGGCGGCTTCCAGCAAGGGAAAATGCGCATCGCTTTGCACCAGGCTGGAAAAATATTGAAGCGGCGACGGAACGGCAAAATTTAATGGCATGGCGCTACTTTCTCACAAACCGAACCCCAATGGGTATCAGTAAATACACCGCCGCTTGCGGTTCATCAAACGTGAACCGATACTCCCGTCCGTTTCAGCGCTTCATCAGCTTGCGCAGCTTCAGGCCGGACACCCGGAGAACTATGAAATATATAGCAGCAGAAGCAATCAGGACAAGCGCAAGCAGCCCGATTCGCTGAAAATACTGGTGCTTCAGGCCGATCCAGTCCACGCCATCGGCGGCCCAGAGCAAAAACACCGCCAGCAGCGCGCTGGCCGAAAAAACCTGCAGGCCAAACAGTACCCAGCCCGGCGCAGGGGCATAGCTGCCGCGCCGGATCAGCCCGACCAACAGCGACAGCGCATTGATCAGCGCGCCAATGCCAATCGCCAGCGCCAGCCCGGCGTGCTGGAAATACGGCACCAGCACCAGGTTGAGCAACTGCGTGATCACCAGCACGACCACGGCGATCTTCACCGGCGTCTTGATGTTCTGGCTGGCATAAAACCCGGGCGCCAGCACCTTGATGGCCACCAGCCCGAGCAAGCCGGCGCCGTAGCCCATCAGCGCGGTGGTGGTCTGCTGCACATCCCTGTCCGTGAACGCGCCGTAGTGGTAGAGCGTAGCCACCAGCGGTTCGGAAAAAGTCAGCAGCGCCACCGCGCACGGCACGGACAGCAGCACGACGATGCGCAGCCCCCAGTCGAGCATGGCCGAGTATCTGGCGGCGTCGCCCGCGCCATTGGCCGCCGCCAGCTGCGGCGTCAGCACGACGCCGATGGCCACGCCCAGCATGGCGGTCGGGAATTCCATCAGCCGGTCGGCGTAAGTTAGCCAGCTGACACTTCCGGGCGCCAGGTGCGAGGCGATCTGGGTGTTGATGAGCAGGGAAATCTGCGCGACGCTCACGCCCAGCAGGGCCGGCACCATCAGCTTGGCAATGTTCTTGCTGCCGGGCTCGGCCCATGCCGCCCGCAGCGCCGACAGGCTGAAGCCGATGTTCGGCAGCAGGCCCAGCCTGAGCAGCGCCGGCACCTGCACGCCAAGCTGCAGCACGCCGCCCAGCATCACGCCCACAGCCAGCGCATACACCGGTTCGATGCCCAGCGACCTGAACCAGGGCGCGCCCAGCCAGGCGGCCAGGATCATCGACAGGTTCAGCAGCACCGGCGTGGCGGCCGGAATGGCAAAACGCCGCCAGGTGTTGAGCACGCCCGACGACAGCGCCACCAGCGACATGAAGGCGATGTACGGGAACATCCAGCGCGTCATGACCACCGCCGCCGCATAGCCGCGCGGCTCCTGCTGCAGGCCGCTGGCCATGGCCCAGACCAGCAGCGGCGCGGCCGCCACGCCGATGACGCAAGTCAGCAGCAAAATCCAGGTCAGCAGCGTGGCGACGCGGTCAATGAGCAGCTTGGTGGCGGCATCGCCATGCTGCGCCTTGTTGGCCGCCAGCACCGGCACGAAAGCCTGGCTGAAGGCTCCTTCGGCAAACAAGCGGCGAAACAGGTTGGGAATGCGAAAGGCCACATTGAAGGCATCGGTCATGGCGCTGGCGCCAAACGACGAGGCAATCAGCAGTTCGCGCACCAGACCGGTGATGCGGGAAAGCAATGTGAACAGGGAAACGGTGGAGGCGGATTTGAAAAGTGACACCGCAGGAGTTTATGCGCTGCTTAAACCAACAACGTCCGAGAACAAATTTTTCGGGCCCAGCTTGTGCAAGCACCAGCCTGGTGAAAGTAACATCAAAAAGAGGTTTTCCCTATGGCGCGCCAGGCCGGAACGGAGTTCACTTCGCTTTTCCATCCATGCATCCACGCATCTACCCATGCATCCATCCGCCACGCAACGTTCAGCGTCCGAACCCATGATCCATTTCTGCCCAGCACGCCCTTTCCTGCCTCGCGGCGCTTGCGCCCCTCCCTTGCCGGCGCGCCATGGCATAGGGCTGGCCTGCGCCGCCTTGCTGGCCATGGCCCTGGCGGCACCCGCGAGCCGGGCGCAGGAAGGCGCGAACCCCGCGCTGCAGGAGGTCGTCATCAGCGCCAGCCGGGCCGAGCAGCGGCGCTTCGATGCGCCCGGCGCCATTGACGCGGTGCAGGTCGATCCGTTTCGCACCGCTTCGGCGCTGGTCAACCTGTCCGAACTGATGGGCAGCGTGCCCGGTCTGCAGATTCGTGACCGGCAGAACTTTGCGCAGGATTTGCAGGTGTCGGTGCGTGGCTTTGGCACGCGCTCGACCTTTGGCGTGCGCGGCGTGCGCATTTTGATCGACAGCATTCCGGCGACCATGCCCGATGGCCAGGGCCAGGCCGCGACCGCCAGCTTGAGCTCGGCCAGGCGCATCGAACTGCTGCGCGGCCCGCTCGCCCAGCTCTACGGCAATGCGGCCGGCGGGGTGCTTCAGGTGTTCACCCGAAATCCACCGGTCACACCTGAAAAGCCTGAATACAGCCTGTCCGTCGGGGCCGGCTCCGACAGCCAGCGCCATTTGGCCGCAGGCATCGCAGGCGGCAGCGACACGCTGGGCGGGCTGCTGGACGTGTCGCGCTACGAAACGGATGGGTTTCGCGACCATAGCGCGGCGCGGCGCGAGCAACTCAATACCAAGGTCGTCGCCAAACCGTCAGCGGACACCACACTGACCGGCATCGTCAACCTGTTCCGCCAGCCGCTGGCCGAAGACCCGCTCGGGCTGACGCGTTTGCAGTTCCAGCAGAACCCGCGCCAGGTGGTGCCGGGCGCCATCACCTTCAACACCCGCAAGACCATTGAACAAAACCAGGCCGGCCTGGTGGTTGAGCACAAGCTGACCGCCAGCGACACGCTCAATGCGCGCATTTACGGCGGTTCGCGCAAGGTGGACCAGAAACTGGCGTTCCAGACCAACGGCGTGGTCAACCTTGACCGCAGCTACGGCGGCGTCGGCGCCAGCTGGACGCATGCGATGCAGGTCAACCAGCTGCCGGTGCGCTGGACCGTGGGCGTCGAGGCCGACCAGCTGCGAGAAACGCGCAAGGGCTTTGACAACATCGCCGGCAACAACGGGCAGCTGCGCCGCAACGAGGACGACACGGCGCGCAACACCGATGTATTCGGCCAGCTCGACTGGACTTTTTCGCCCGACTGGCAGGCGATTGCCGGCATTCGCGCCAGCCGGGTGCGCTTTAGCGTTGATGACCGCTTCAACACTGGCAACAGCAATACCAGCGGCAGCGTCCAGTACCGCAACACCAGCCCGGTCGTCGGCCTGGTCTGGCATGCCGCAGAAACGCTTAATGTCTACGCCAACCTTGGCACCGGCTTCGAAACCCCGACGCTGGCCGAAAGCGCCTACCGCCCGGGCGGCGAGCCCGGGCCGAACTTTGCGCTGAAGCCATCCAAAAGCACGCAGGGCGAAATCGGCGTCAAGCTGCGCAGCGGCCCGCACAGTGTCGATGCCGCGCTGTTCGAGGCGCGCAGCCGGGACGAGATCGTCTCGCAGTCGAGCGGCAGCCGGCCGATTTCCCAGAATGCCGACCGCACCACCCGGCGCGGCCTGGAAGCGTCGTGGGCGGCCCGCTGGGCAGGCGGTCTGGATACGCGCCTGGCCTACACGCTTCTCGATGCGCGCTTCAAGTCGTCTTACATAAACGCGCAAGGCCTGGTGCCCGCCGGGAACCGCCTGCCCGGCGCACCCCGACACAGCCTGTTCGCCGATGTGCAGGCCAGCGTCACCGAATCGGTCAAGGCCGGGCTGGAAATGCGCCTGGAAAGCAAAACCTATGTAAATGACCTGAACGAAGACGCAGCGCCGGGCTACGCGGTGTTCAATGCGCGCCTGAGCCGGGAAATCCGCTTCAACGGCGCAAAGATGCTGATTTACGGCCGCGTCGACAACCTGCTCGACAAAACCTATGCTGGTTCGCTGATCGTCAACGACAACGTCAACAAGCGTTACTTTGAGGCGGCGCCGGGGCGGCGCCTGTTTGTCGGTGTTCGCAGCATGTTTTAGGCCGTCATGGGCTGGACTTTCCAGCCTTCAATATCACCACTTTTGAAGAGGAGATGTCATGAAAACCGTTTCGCCCTTGAAGGGATTTCTGGCCTTGCTGCTGTCAGGCGTGGCCTTCATGCCCGCTTTCGCGCAGCAGGGCGCGGACAAGATCAACATCAATGGTGAACTGGTTCTGGCGGCCAAGGCCGGCCGCACGGAACGCGTGGCGGCCCTGCTCGCCGATGGCGCGGCCGTCAATTCGCGCGACCGCAACGGCGACTCGCCGCTCAACATGGCGGCCAGCAAGGGCAACGAGGCGCTGGTGGACGTGCTGCTGCGCGCCGGCGCCGATGTCAACCTGGCCAATATTTCGGGCGTCACGCCGCTGATGGGCGCGGCCTTCAAGGGCAATGCATCGATGGTCCGCAAACTGATGGCGGCCGGCGCCCGGATCGAGCCGCTGGACCGCGTCAAAAAAAATGCCGCCATCTATGCCGCCGGCGTGGGCTGCAGCGAATGCCTGGCGGAATTCCTGCGCGCTGGCGCCCAGATCAATGCCCGGCTGGACAATGACGAGACGCTTCTGATGTGGGCGGCCGGCTACGGCCACGCGCAAACCGTGCGCTTTCTTCTCGACCAGGGCGCCGACCGCAGCCTGAAGGACAACCGTGGAAAAACCGCTGGCGACATGGCACGCGAAGGCAATTTCAGCGCCGCCGCCAAGCTGCTGGACAACAGCTGAAGCGGCTTCTTCGGGCAATGGCGGGCGTTGCGTACGCAATTGCAACAATTGAAAGGAAGTCAGCGCCCGCCCCTCAAAAAAAACCGCAGGCAGATAATTTTCAGTCGATCCATGCATCTGAAAAATTAAAACCGGGGCAGCGTCGTTCTGCTGCATGTGATGGCCACCCGCTACAGCATGGCTCGCTGTGTGAATGGCGGCGGGGGCCACGCTTGAGGAGGCAACATGATTCGACTCCAACATCCCGCAGGGCTGGCCGCCCTGCTTGCCTTGTGCGTGGCGGGTGCCGCACAGGCGCAGGAAATACAGCAGCAAAAAGGCAAGACTGCCGCGCCAGCGGCCATCAAGGCCGTCAACGTCTCGCAGGCGCAGTTGAACAATTCAGGCCAGCAGGCCAAGGACTGGCTGCAAACCAACGGCTCTTACGCGCAGACCCGTTATTACCCCGGCCAGCAAATCAACGCCGGCAACGTCAAAAACCTAAGGCCGGAATTCAGCTTTCAGACCGAGGTGCGCGAGTCGATGGAAACCGCGCCCATCGTGGTCGATGGCGTGATGTTCATGACCACCTCGTTCAACCACGTCTATGCGCTGGACGCCACCACAGGCCAGGAGTTCTGGCACTACAAGCACAAGATGGGGCCGTTTACCACCTTCTGCTGCGGACCCAACAACCGCGGCGTTGCCATCGAGGGCGGCAAGCTGTTCATGGGCACGCTGGACGCCAAGCTGGTGGCGCTTGACGCGCAAAGTGGCAAGCTGCTGTGGGAAACCGAGATCGCCGATCCGGAAAAAGGCTACAGCGAAACCATGTCGCCAACCGTGGTCGAGGGCAAGGTGCTGATCGGCACCAATGGCGGCGAGTACGGCATTCGCGGCTTCGTCAAGGCCTTTGACGCAAAGGACGGCAAGCTGCTCTGGACCTTCCACACCATTCCCGAGAAGGGCCATGAAGGCGTGTGGGCCGAAAACGATGCCACCGGCCGCAACATGCACCGCGACATCAAGGCCGAAAAAGAGCAACTCGCGCGCGACAGCAGCTTCTACCAGACGCTGGGCGGCGGCGTCTGGATGAATCCGGCCGTTGACCTGAAGACCCGGACGATCTTCTTTGTCGTCGGCAATCCTTCGCCCGACCTGTATGGCGCCGAGCGGCCGGGCGACAACCTCTACACCGATTCGCTGGTGGCCGTGGACCTGGACAGCGGCAACTACAAGTGGCACTACCAGTATGTCGCCCATGACGTGTGGGATCTGGACGCGGTCAGCCCGCCCATCCTGATCGATGTGAAGGACAAGACCGGCAAGATGACGCCGGCGGTGCTGCATGGCGGCAAGACCGGCCATGTCTATGTGAATGACCGCAGGGACGGCTCGCTGATCCGCTTTTCCGAAGCCATGATCCCGCAGGAGAACATGTGGGTGTTGCCCACGGAACAGGGCGCGCGCATGCTGCCCGGCGCCAACGGCGGCGTGGAATGGTCGCCGATGGCGGTCAACGAGAAGCTTCGCATGGCGTATGCGCTCAACCTGCACCAGCCCATGACCTACCACGTCGAAAAGGCGCCCTATCCGGGCGGAAAGCTGTGGCTGGGCGGCGCCTTCAAGACCATCGAGGGCGAGGAACAATGGGGGCGCGTCGCGGCCGTCAATGTCGATACCGGCAAGCTGGCATGGAAGTTCGATACCGCGCAGCCGCTGATCGGCGGCGCGCTGGCCACGGCGGGCAACCTGCTGTTCTATGGCGAAGGCAATGGGCTGTTCCGCGCGCTCGATGCCCGCAACGGCAAGCTGCTGTGGGAATACCAGTGCGGCGCGGGCGCCAACGCGATGCCGGTGTCTTATACCGTCAAGGACCGGCAGTACGTGGCCATGGGCTGCGGCGGCAATACCCAGCTCGACTTCAAGCGCGGCAACACCATGTTTGTCTATGCACTGCCTAAAAACGTCGCCGCTGCGGGCCAGACCGCCGCAAGCCAGCGCTAGTCCCAGCCATGCAGCGACGGTTTAAACGTCTGAAGGGAGCCAGCTTGACATTGCCGAGGCTTTCAGCGATCGCCATGGCCGGCCTTTTGGCGGGGCTGGCCTGGCTGCCAGCTGCCGCGCAGGACATTGAAGCCGGCCGCGCCAAGGCGCAGGCGTGCGCAGCCTGCCATGGCGCCGATGGCAATTCAAGCACTGGAAATTACCCCAACCTGGCCGGCCAGACCTGGCGCTACCTCTACGTCCAGCTCAAGGATTTCAAGGAAGGCCGGCGCACTGACCCGGTGATGAGCCCAATGGCAGCGCCGCTCAGCCGCGACGACATGATCAACATCGCCAACTACTTCGCCGCGCAAACCGCCAGGCCGTCCAGCTTCAAGACCGACGACGGGAAAGTCAAGCTGGGCAAGGCCAAGGCCGACGAAACCCTGTGCGCCATGTGCCACCTCGGCGGGTTCTCGGGCCAGAACGAGATTCCGCGCGTCGCGGGCCAGCAATACGATTACGTCGTCAAGCAGCTGAAGGATTTCAAGGCCAGAAACCGCACCAACGACGCGGGCAACATGACCAGCGTGGCGCAGACCCTGAGCGAAGCCGACATCGAAAACCTGGCGCACTACATCATCAGCCTGCGCTAGGCAGGCAGCGCCGGACCCGGACATGGAAGCACGCTATACCCGCACTGCCATGCTGCTGCACTGGCTTGTCGCCTTGTTGCTGCTCGGCCAGTTTGCCTTCGGCTGGTACCTGGAAACCATTCCGCGCGGCGTTCCGGCGCGCGGCTACTTTGTCAACCTGCACAAAAGCACCGGACTGCTGATCGGGCTGGTGATCCTGGTGCGGCTTGGCTGGCGCCTGACACATGCGCCGCCGCCACTTCCGGCCTCGGTTCCGCCCTGGCAGCAGCAGGCTGCGGCGGCCAGCCATTACCTGTTGTATCTGCTGATGCTGGTAATGCCGCTTTCAGGTTACGTCGCGTCCAATTTCAGCAGGTTTGGCATCCACTTTTTCAGCACTGTCAAGCTCACCCCGTGGGGCATTGACAGCAAGCTGGTGTACGGCATCTTCAACCAGTTGCATATCGTCAGTTCGTGGCTGCTGCTGGCCCTGGTGATCGTGCATGTGCTTGCCGCGCTGAAACACCTGCTGGTGAACCATGATTCCGTGTTTTCCCGCATGTTGCCGCAGCGCTCGCCGGTACGGCGATACAGCCCGGATTCCTTCAACCCTTGACGCACCGGAGTCGCTCATGAAGATTCGCCAACACTTGGCAGGACTGGCTGCAGCGGGGCTGCTTGTCTGGCAGGCAGTGGTCAACGCCGCGCCGTTTGCCTATGTTCCGAACGAAGGATCGGGCACGGTTTCAGTGATCGACACCGCCAGCGACGAAGTGGTCGCGACCATCCCGGCCGGCAAAAAGCCGCGCGGGCTGGCCATCAGCGGTGACTGGCTTTATGTCAGCGACCAGCCGAACAACCGGCTGCAGATGATCGACCTGAAAATGCGCGCTGCCGCCGGGACCATTGCGCTCGGCGAGTCGCCCGAAGGGGTTTATGCGTCGCCCGATGGCCGCTGGATTGCCGCCGCCATCGAGGAAAGCAATGCCGTGGCCATCACCGATACCCGGACGAACAAGGTGGCGTTCAACCTTCAGGTCAAGGGGCGAAATCCGGAGCACGCGGTCTTCAGCCCCGACGGCACCAAGCTGTTCGTCAGCGCCGAGGAAGGCGAAGCGGTGGACATCATCGACCTGGCAACGCGCGAGCAAGTGGCCCAGGTGGCCGTGGGCGCGCGACCGCGCGGCATCGGGTTTCTGCCCGATGGCAGCCGCGCCTACGTGGCCACCGAGAACAGCAACGAGGTCTATGTGATCGACACCTCCACCAGCAAGCTGGTCACGCACATCAAGGCGGGCCAGCGCTCGAACGGCATCAGCGTTCACCCCGACGGCAGCCGCGTCTATGTTTCCAACGGCGGCGAAGCCAGCGTGTCGGTGATCGACACGCGGGACAACCGCATCGTTGCCACCATCGCGGTGGGCCAGCGCCCCTGGAACATGGCCGTGACGCCCGATGGCAAAAAGCTTTATGTCGCCAACGGCCGGTCCAACAGCATCTCGGTCATCGACACCGTGCGAAACGTCCGGCTGCGCGACATTGCCGTGGGCACGCTGCCCTGGGGCGTCGTCATCAGGTAGCCTGGGCCAGGCACACCGCGCTGCGGGCTTCAGGCAAAAAGCCCGCTATCGTATAATCGCGGGCTTTGCTGCATCATCCACAGACTCCTCCCAGGATTAAAGGAAATTTATTATGGCAACCGCCAAACCCAAGAAAAAGAACCCCCGTCTCGCCTCCGGCCGCAAGCGCGTCCGCCAGGACGTCAAACTCAATGCCGCGAACACCTCGCTGCGTTCCAAATACCGCACCGCTGTCAAGAACGTCGAAAAGGCCGTCCTGGCCGGCGACAAAGACAAGGCTCGCGACCTGTTCGCCAAGGCACAAAGCATTGTGGACACGATTTCCGACAAGGGCATCTTCCACAAGAACAAGGCAGCGCGCGACAAGAGCCGCCTGTCCGCCAAGGTGAAAGCCCTGGCCCTGAAACCTGCCCCAGAAACCGCAACCACCACCGCCTGATCATTCAGGCAAATCGCCCGGACTGACTTTTCAACAGGTCAGTCTGCCGTTTTGTAGGGTGCGCTGCAGCTAAAGTGAAAAAACCGCCTTCGGGCGGTTTTTTCATGTCTGTACAAATCAGTGGACGGAAAAAAGCCTCAGCGTTTCGGCACGTCGGGCAGCAGGCAAGCCTCGGCCACCTGCAGGTTGTTGTCCTTGGCGAAATTGAGCGCAAAGTCCCAGGCCATGGGTTCGGCATCGCGCAACTCGGCATTGACCACGACGCATTTGACGCCATTGACCACCGTGGGCACGCACCAGGGAGAATACGTCAGGTGGCTGCCGCGCTGCGGGCCGCCGGGACGAAACTGGCTCATCACGCCGCACAACCTGTCAGCCCAGTCGCTGGGCCTGAAGGTTTTGCCATCAATCGTGATGCCCTGAATGAAGACTTCTTTGGAGGAATTAAAGACCATCGGATGGAGGGGTTTTTGCGGGCCAAGGGTAAGGATAAACCCCATGCTGCGTCGCAAAAGAATTCTATCTTATATAAGACTCAGAACCGGTGCGGGCACTGGCCGCCGAATTCCGGACGGCGCATGGCTGTGATGCAGCATCGTCAAGAAAGCCCCTGCAGAGTGCGCCTAAAATCAATTCAAGCGCGCTGATCTGTTGTCGCTGCCACCTTGTCGTTTGCCCATTTCCCGGAGTTTTCCATGACCGCTGCCCTCCCCGATCACATCGAAGCCGCCTCCCCGCATGTGATGAACACCTACGGCCGCCTGCCGATCGCCCTCTCGCATGGCCAGGGCTGCCGTGTCTGGGATGTCAACGGCAAGTCCTACCTCGATGCGCTGGGCGGCATTGCGGTCAACACGGTCGGCCACAACCATCCCCAACTGGTGGCCGCGCTGCGCGACCAGGTCGGCAAGATCATCCACAGCTCGAACTACTACCATGTGCCGCTGCAGGAAACGCTGGCGGCCAAGCTGGTCGAGTTGTCGGGACTTGAAAACGTGTTCTTCTGCTCGACCGGGCTGGAAGCGAACGAAGCGGCGCTCAAGCTGGCGCGCAAGTTCGGCCACGACAAAGGCATTGAACTCCCGGAAATCGTGGTCTACGAGAAAGCCTTCCACGGCCGCAGCATCGCCACCCTGAGCGCTACCGGCAACCCGAAGGTTCAGGCCGGTTTTGGCCCGCTGGTGGAAGGCTTCATTCGCGTGCCAATCAACAACATCGACGAACTCAAGGCGGCCACCCAGGGCAATCCGAACGTGGTGGCGGTGTTTTTTGAAGCCATCCAGGGCGAAGGCGGCGTTCACCCGATGGACAGCGACTACCTGCGCCAGGTACGCGCACTGTGCGACGAACGCGACTGGCTCTTGATGATCGACGAAGTGCAGTGCGGCATGGGTCGCACCGGCAAATGGTTTGCGCACCAGTGGGCCGGCATCAAGCCCGATGTCATGCCGCTGGCCAAGGGCCTCGGCTCGGGCGTGCCCATCGGCGCGGTGGTCGCCGGCCCCCGCGCCGCGCACATCTTTGCGCCCGGAAACCACGGCACGACCTTTGGCGGCAATCCGCTGGCCATGCGGGCTGGCGTGGAAACCATCCGCATCATGGAAGAAGAAGGCTTGCTGGCCAACGCGGTCATGGTGGGCGACCACCTGCGAGCCGGGCTGACCCGCGAACTCGGCGGCCTGCCGGGCTTGCAGGAAATCCGCGGCCGCGGCCTGATGCTGGGTATTGAACTGGCGAAGCCTTGCGGCATGCTGGTCGGCCGCGCGGCTGAAAACGGCCTCTTGATCAGCGTCACGGCCGACACCGTGATCCGCCTGGTTCCTTCGCTCATCATGACCATGGCCGAAGCCGATGAAGTCGTGGCGATCTTGTGCCCACTGATCAAGCAACTGCTGCAGGAAGGCGTGTAAACCATGAGCATGTCCAGCCCCCCCACCCCCCTCAAGCATTACCTGCAGTTCAGCGACCTGAGCGCCGATGACTATGGCTACCTGTTCGAGCGCGCCGCCCTGATCAAGAAAAAATTCAAGGCCTACGAGCGCCACCAGCCGCTGATCGACCGCACGCTGGTGATGATTTTCGAGAAAGCCTCGACCCGCACGCGTGTCAGCTTCGAAGCCGGCATGTACCAGCTGGGCGGCACGGTGGTGAACCTGACCACCGAAGGCAGCCAGCTGGGCCGCGCCGAGCCGATCGAGGACAGCGCCAAGGTGATCAGTCGCATGGTCGATCTGGTGATGATCCGCACCTTCGAGCAGACCAAGATCAACCGCTTTGCCGAACATTCGCGGGTGCCGGTCATCAACGGCCTGACCAACGAATTCCACCCCTGCCAGATCCTGGCCGACATCTTCACCTACATCGAGCACCGCGGCTCGATCAAAGGCAAGACAGTGGCCTGGGTGGGCGACGGCAACAACATGGCCAACACTTGGCTGCAGGCCAGCGAGATACTGGGTTTCAAGGTGCACCTGAGCACGCCCGGCGGCTACGAGGTGGACCAGTCGATTGCCGGCATCCGCTCG
Source organism: Polaromonas sp. DSP2-3-2b2 (assembly GCF_049895905.1). Taxonomy (NCBI): domain Bacteria; kingdom Pseudomonadati; phylum Pseudomonadota; class Betaproteobacteria; order Burkholderiales; family Comamonadaceae; genus Polaromonas; species Polaromonas sp. DSP2-3-2b2. The sequence continues at coordinate 25,898 of NZ_JAFCTH010000030.1, forward strand.
ACCGAAAGCTACCAGGTCTTCAAGGACCCGATGCAGGCCTGCCTTGGTGCCGACCTGGTGACCACCGACGTCTGGACCAGCATGGGCTTTGAAGCCGAAAACGAAGCCCGCAAGAAAGCCTTTGCCGACTGGTGTGTGGACAGCGAGATGATGCGCGCCGCCCGGCCCGATGCACTGTTCATGCACTGCCTGCCGGCGCACCGGGGCGAGGAAGTCGAGGCCGAAGTGATCGACGGTCCGCAATCCGTCGTCTGGGACGAGGCCGAGAACCGGATGCACGTGCAAAAGGCGCTGATGGAGTTCCTGCTGCTTGGGCGCCTGTAAACGCGTTGCTGCTGCCCAGAGCGCACTGGCTTTGACTCGCTAAAAATTCTTTAGCCTGAAATAGGCCGCTAGAGCGGAATCACCCTGACTGGCAATACCCGCAAGCGCTCGCATTCTCTGGTGCTGAACTGGTCCATCAATGAACCGATAGCGCTCCAGAGCGCCACGAGCGTGCGGGCCTGGGTTTTGTGCAGCAAGCCCTTGAGCTTGGCGAAGCTTTGCTCGATCGGGTTGAAGTCCGGACTGTACCGGTGGCTGCTCTGGTACAACAAGGCCCGGCTGCATTCGATGCTGGCTTATGTCAGCCCGATGGAGTTCGAGCAAACCTGGCTTGCGGCTCAGCCCAGGCAAGCCAGTTCATGATCTCGGTTATGGGATACGCAATCCAGGGGCAAGGTCAAGATGGCTCGATTCCAGCCGCCTGTTTTTTTACTTTGTGGCTGCACTGCTTGACGCTGGCGCTTCGTCATGGCATTTCAGGAAATCATGAAGTGGCTACACTGAACTTACAGAGCGACGCCTGGTGTTCAAAGCACAGACGCTCATTGTTTTTTTATTCAGGATTCATGACCCATGTATAAGCATCTTTTTGTGCCCGTTGACGGCTCCGAACTCTCCCACCGTGCGATGGATGGCAGCATTGATCTCGCTGTGCAACTGGGGGCTCGCATCACAGGCTTTGTGGTCGAGCCTGATCTGCCGCTTTCCACGAACACCCCGCGAGGTGGTGAGTTCATGAACCGCATCAAAGACCATGAATCCAAAAATGAAACGCACGCTACAGCCTTGCTGGGGCAGTTTGAAACGCGCGCCAAAGCCAAAGGGGTGCAGTTCATCGCCCATCATGTGACTTCTTACACGGTCGATCAGACCATCGTTGACGAGGCAGAAAAAGCAGGTGCCGACATGATTGTCATGGTGACGCACTCGCGCAGCCGGGTGGGGAAATTCGTATTCGGCTCGCATACCAAGAACGTCATCATTGAAAGCAGGCTTCCCGTGCTGGTACTGCGCTAAAGACAGTTGATCCAGGCGCTGTTCGGAAACTCAGTTCCGCCTTGACCGGGCTGTGTTCCAGATGGCTCATGTGTTTGGCGTCTGTCAGGGGTACTTACGCAGCCTTGACGCGGGCACCATAAAAGTCAATGGTTCGGCGCCGGGCCGCTTGTGATTTGCAGCGTTTGGGATCGGTCAATTTAGCGCGAGCGCGCCATAAAGGCAAAGCTTGATGTCGCGGGCCACAAATCATTGAGCTGATCTTCTGGGCATAGCACGGCTAGACAGACATCGATGGCCGCTGGGCCATCGCCGCTCGCCAGCTCTGCAGGTGCGGGTGTTGTTCGCCGGGTTTGATTCTCACCACGCGTGCAAAGTCAAGGGCCACCACCGCAGTGATGTCGGCTACAGTGAAACTGTCGGTGGCGATGAAGTCACGCTCAGCCAGGCGCTCGTTCAGCATGACAAAGAACTGCTGCACCCTGGCCAGGCCGCGCTGCGCCAGTTCGGCAATCTGCGGGTAGTCCACCGGCCCGGGCAGTGCCCGGTTGGCCATGCTTGG
>NZ_JAFCTH010000031.1:0-24474 GCF_049895905.1 Polaromonas sp. DSP2-3-2b2
TGCCTGAAATACCGGTTTTTCTGAATCACGATAGGAACTTAGCTTAGCTGTCGATAAGCTCTGGTTCCTAAGCCCCAAAAGGAATAGCACGAGCCCAACGGCTAGTCCAGCCATCAAGCCCCCGCCAACGCTGCCGAGACCTGGCATGCCAAAGGCAAAAACGGTCGTGGTCGGAATCATCAGCACCAACCCGAGGAGCGTCATCGACCACCCCAACACTGGCTGAGCTTTTTTGGCCAACGTTTTTGTGACGTCAACATCGCTATGGGCCTCTCCGGCGCTGACCGAACCACCCCGGCCACTTCGCTTATGACGCGAGACAAAGAGCCAGAGACCAACAAGGAACGCGATCGCAAGCAATATCCTCATGGTAGTACCCATCCTGCCCTTCCCTTTCTTTTTCTGTGTGTATCAGTTTTCCAGCGACAGCTGATAGTTTCGATCGGCACAGCTGGCACACTGGCACGTCGAAGACCCTTGCTCCGTGTCGGTGTGCCGATAGTGTCAGTGCAAAACATTGATGGCGAACACAGCCCTGAGGAAAAAACCATCGGCAGGAAGAGAAGTCGGGAAAGCTTTCAGAAAAAGGCAGCAGCCCGGAAATGGACCGGACGCGAGGACTGTTTGCCCCCGCCGGAGAAGTGCGACCATCGAAAATCTGCACAAGATCTGCAACAAAGAGCTCGAAGGCTCACGGGCCTGCGGTGGGCAGTAGCGTGGCGGCGACAAATGCGCTGACCAACAATACGCTGTAGGCACCCAGTTCCGACATCAGCGACCCACACTGGGCCAGTGCGGATGTTGGTCATCTACCACGAAAGCGTGCGCATGAAGCACACGATGGCCGTTGTCGACAGCACCCTGGGTGTGCGCGTGGCCGGCCGGCAAATCCGGGTGTTCGTGCTCGATGACCTCGGGATCCTGAGATGGCCAAACCATCGTGGTGACCCAGACGGCTACTGCGCCCGCACAGCCCAGCACCACGAACGTCGCTGTCATCCCAAAGCGAGTACCGAGCCAGCCGGCTAAGGGATAGAACAACAACCAGCAGGCGTGAGAAAGCGCGAACTGTGCAGCAAACAACGCAGGGCGATCCTCTGGATGAGAGGACCGCCGCAACAAGCGCCCAGAGGGTGTCTGAGCAGTGGAGTACCCCAGACCGAGCACGAACCACAAGACCATCAGCGAAGCATGTCCCACCACCAAGGTGCCCACGAACATGCCCGCGACCATTACCCCGATGCCGCCGAGCATCACACTGCGATCAGTCAGTTTCTCCAACAGGCGTGGCAGGACCAGTGCCGCCACCATGGAGCCAGCGCCGAAACTGGCCAACGCCAAGGCCACCGCGCTCTGGGTCAGGCCCAACCCGGCCTGAACGATGACCACCGTGTTGACAAAAACCATGGAGCCTGCCGCAGCCACGGCCGCATTGACGGCAAGCAGTCCGCGCAACCGGGGCGTGGCCAGGTAGATTCGCAGCCCGCGCGTGGTTCGGTCGTAGATACCACGGCGCTGGGGCGCTGGATGCGCCGGCAGGACCACCGATACCACCAGCGCTGCCGAGGCCAAGAACCCCACCACCGTACCGGCAAACAGATCGTGAAAGCTGATCACCGTGAGCAAAGCGGCCGCCAGCATCGGACTGACCAGGCTCTCCATGTCGTATGCAAGGCGTGAGAGCGACAAGGCCTTGGTGTAGTCCTTCTCTTGTGGCAACACGTCGGGGATAGTGGCCTGGAAGGTGGGCGTGAAGGCAGCCGACGCTGCCTGCAATACAAAGATCAGCACGTACACCTCCCAGATCTGGGAGACAAACGGCAGCACCAGGGCCACACCGGCCCGCACCAGATCCAGCGTGACCAGCATGGTGCGTCTGGGCAAGCGCTCGGCAAAGGCCGCTGCGACCGGCGCCACACCAACGTACGCAATCATCTTGATGGCCAGCGCCGTGCCCAGCACCATGCCCGCGTCGTCGCCGGCCAGATCAAAGGCCAGCAGTCCTAGCGCTACTGTCGCCAACCCGGTTCCGATCAAGGCAATCACCTGAGCGGCGAACAAATGGCGGTAGGTGCGATGGGCAAGAATGTCAAGCATGTCGTGTCTCGGGATTGAAGCGCTCGGGCACATTGGGAGCCCGAGGCTCAGAGATAGCGTGTGATTTCCCTGAATTCGTCTAGCGAGTGACGCTGGCCGACGCCCAGAGGGCCCACAAGGTCTTCGAGGCAGTGATCCAGATGGTCCTGGATCAGTGCCTTTTTGGCTTGCTGAATCGCTTTCTCCACCGCCTGCAGCTGCTGCGCGACATCCAGGCAGGTACGTCCCTGCGCCAGCATTTCTATGGTGCTGCTCAGGTGCCCGCTGGCTCGGTGAAGGCGTTTGATGATGGCTGGATGGGAGGCATGTGTGTGCGGTTGTGTCATGGTTGATCGTATCCCCTGGGGGAGGTTACTATAATCCCCCTGTCGACATTAAACGCAACAACTCCTCATGACCCAGCAACTTTCCTACGCCTTGCGCCCTCACCGGGCAGCGCTGGGCATGGGGTGGCTGGTTCTGGTGGTGATCATGTTCGGGACAATCATCTCTCCGATCGGGGGCACGAGTTCCCATGGCCTTGCAGCCTTTCTGGCAGCTCTCCACGTCACTCCGACGTCCTTGGACACATCCCACGAACATGCGCATGAGGATGAAGGCATTGGATTGGTAACTCAGAGTGCAGGTGCCGACCACCCCCACCACCACGGGGCGGATCACTCGCACGACAACGCCCACGCCGTGCCCGTTGCGTGGAGTTCTGTAGCACCGCAGCTTCCCGGCTGGTTCGGGCTCGTGCGGCCGTGGATTGAAATGGTTCAGGCGTCCCGGCTGGAACGCCCGCCCATGGGCTGAGGCGCTTCTCGCCCTCTCCCTCGCACTGCTTCACTGCTGCATTGCTTGCAGCAGCGCTTCCCATTGTTTCCAACCATCGGAGTCTTCTTCATGCACAGCCATGTTCTGGGCAGGCTGCCACGTTCGCCATGGGCGATCTGGCAATCCCGCCTCTTGCTACTTTCAGCCTTCTTCATCTGCCTTTTCCTGGGCAGCACAGAAGCCTTTGCCCACGCCGTCACCGAGGGCGACAAGGGCTACATCCAAGAGATCTCGGGCGTCAATGTGCTGCCCTTCATGTATCTGGGCGCCAAACACATGATGACGGGCTACGACCACATCCTGTTCTTGTTCGGCGTGATCTTCTTCCTTTACCGGATTAAGCACATCGGCATCTACGTGAGCCTGTTTGCGTTGGGTCACTCCACCACCATGATCCTGGGCGTTTACTTCAACGTCGGGATCAACAGTTACCTGATCGACGCGATCATCGGTATGTCCGTCGTCTACAAGGCCTTGGACAACATCGGCGCCTTCCAACGCTGGCTGGGGTTCCAGCCCAACACCAAGGTCGCAACCCTGGTGTTTGGCCTGTTCCACGGCTTTGGTCTGGCAACCAAGATCATTGAGTACGAGATCTCGCCCGACGGCCTGGTGCCCAACCTGCTGGCCTTCAACGTGGGCGTGGAAATCGGACAACTGTTGGCCCTGGCCGTCATCCTGATCGGCATGAGCTACTGGCGCCGCACCCCCAGCTTTTTGCGCCACGCCTACACCGCCAACGTCGCCATGATGAGCGCCGGCTTCATTTTGGTGGGCATGCAGCTCACCGGCTACTTCACATCCTGAACACCCAACAAGGAATATTCCACATGTACAACAGTGATACCCCAACACGTGCCGAACTGCCCACTTCCAAGCAGCTTGTGCGCTCCACCGTCCTGGCCGCCATTTCGGCGCTGGTGCTCCTGGTTGCCATCGTGCTTCCAGCCGAATACGGCATCGATCCCACCGGCATCGGCCGGGTCCTGCGCATGACCGAAATGGGCGACATCAAGCAGCAGCTGGCCGCAGAGGCCGCTGCCGATGCCGCCGCGCCGGCAGCGCCGTCGCCAGCAGCGGGAACAACGCTTGGCATGGCCGCGGCCAATGCGGCCGAACCCCCAGCAAAAGCTGCCGAGGCTGCTGCCCCGAAGGCGCCTGCTCAGCCGGCTGCGCCCAAGATCGAATGGCGCGACGAGATGCCTGTGACCCTGAGGCCGGGAGAGGGGACGGAAATCAAGCTGAAGATGGTCCAAGGCGCCAAGGCGCAGTATTCGTGGGTCGTCGAGGGCGGCGAGGTCAACTTCGACACCCACGGTGACGCACCGGGCCAATCGATCAGCTACGAAAAAGGCCGGGGGGTTGCTTCAGATGAAGGCGTGCTGGAAGCCGCATTCACCGGCAATCACGGCTGGTACTGGCGCAACCGGGGCAAGTCCAACGTGAAGGTCATCCTGCGCACGCGCGGCGACTACACCGACATCAAACAAATGAAGTGAAAGAAGGGCACTGCGGCCGCAAGCCATTCGTGTCGGAGTTCTTCTCTCGCAAATTCTGCCGACTCACTGATACTTTCGTCCGGCACAGCCGGCACACTGGCACGGCAAATCTTCGTGCTCAGTGTCGGTGTGCTGGTAGTGTCAGTACGAAACACCGGCTGGCGAACACGCCACACCAGAAAATTCATTGTCAGGGGGAGAAGTGGGGGAAGTTTCCGAGGGAAAGCAGCAGCCCGGAAATAGACCGGACACGAGGACTGTTTGTCCTCGGAAACAAAGAAGCCAACCGCATGGGTTGGCGTCTTTGCAAGGTAAACCTTGGTGGCCTGGGGCGGAATCGAACCACCGACACAAGGATTTTCAATCCTCTGCTCTACCGACTGAGCTACCGGGCCTGAGCACAAGAGTATATATCACCGGAAGGGCTGTTTTGCCCCCGTGCAGCGCCAAAATTCACAGGCTGCGCTTGCCGCGCGTCAGGTCCACGCCGAGCTGCTTGAGCTTGCGGTAAAGGTGGGTTCGCTCCAAACCGGTTTTTTCAGCCACGCGGGTCATGGAGCCGCCTTCCTTGGCCAGGTGGAATTCGAAGTACGCTTTTTCAAACTCGTCGCGAGCGTCGCGCAACGGCTTTTCGAGCATGAAGCTCTGGGTTGACTGAAGGCCCCTGTCGGCGGTGGCCACCAGGACACTGCCGGCCATGATGACTTCAGGCACGAAGTCGACCATGGGCAAAGTCGTCTTCAAGGAACTGGCGGGCGGCCGGGCAATCGTTCGGGCAAGGCCCTGCTCAACGGCCTTGAGCAGCTTTTGCAGCGTGATGGGCTTTTCCAGAAAGGCCATGGCGCCGATTTTGGTGGCTTCGACCGCCGTGTCAATCGTGGCATGGCCGCTCATCATGATGACGGGCATGGTCAGCAGGCCGGTGGACGACCATTCCTTGAGCAAGGTCACGCCATCGGTATCGGGCATCCAGATATCGAGCAGCACCAGGTCGGGCCGCGCCAGTGCGCGGGCAGCGCGGGCCTGGGCGGCATTTTCAGCCAGATCGACCTGGTGCCCCTCATCATTGAGAATTTCTGAAAGAAGGTCGCGTATGCCCAGCTCGTCATCGACCACCAGAATATTTGCCATGATTGAATTGCTGCCTGCCTGTTGTTGACGTGTTTGCTGCCGACTTGTGAAGGTTTTTACGCCCGGATTGTTCCGGACGCTGTCAAGTCGCAACGCCAAATGATAACGACACTTGTGCGCCCTGCACGATGCCGTCCACCACACGGTTTGAAATATCAATCCGCGCGCCATGTTCGTCGGCGATTTTCTTGACCACCGCCAGCCCCAAGCCGGTGCCCTTGACCTTGGTGGTGACGTAGGGTTCGAAGGCGCGCTTGAGGATGTGCTCCGGAAAACCTGCCCCATTGTCTCGTACCGTCAGGCGCACCCGGCGCGAGCTGTCGGAATAATCGGTCTTGAGCGTGACACGGGCGTTTTCACGGCCTTCCTGCGCATCCTGCGCGTTTTGCAGCAGGTTGTGAATGACCTGGCGCAGCAGCTGGGCATCGCCCCGGATGGGCGGCGCGTTGGGGTCGAGTTCGGCCACCACGGGCGCCACCGGCCCTGCGACATCGCTGTGGTAGAGCTGCAGCACGTCGCCGACCAGCGCATTGAGGTCTACCGCCACCAGTTCGGCGGCGGGCAGGCGCGCATAGTCGCGAAATTCGTTGACCAGCCGCTTCATGGCGTCCACTTGGTCAACGATGGTCTTGACCGACTTGGTCAGCAGCGCCTGCTCGACCGGCGCGAGTTTTCCATTGAGTTTCATTTCCAGGCGCTCGGCCGACAGCTGGATGGGCGTGAGCGGATTTTTGATCTCGTGCGCCAGGCGGCGCGCCACCTCGCCCCAGGCCTGCGCGCGCTGGGCCGACACCATGTCGGAAATATCGTCGAACACCAGCAAGAATTCCTCGGTGCCAGGCATCTTGGCACCGCGCGCAATCAGCGTGATGGCGTTGTCGCTGGCGCCGTGTCCGGCACCATGCAGTTCAAACGACTGCTGCCAGTGCGCCAGCGTCTGGGCCGCATTGCTGAGGTAGTCGGCAAACTGCGCCAGGACGTCCTTGGCGAATAGCTCCAGTCCCGGAACCTGCCCGAGCGGCTGGCCATGGTAGTCATGCAGGGGAGCGCGCAGGATTCGGGTGGCGCCCGGATTGCTGGACTGGATGCGACCTTGCACATCGAGCACGATGACGCCGGCGGTGAGGTTGTCCAGGATGGTCTGCAGGTTGGCGCGCGACGCATCCACCTGGCTCATGCTGTGCTGCACCGCCGACCGCGCGTCGGCGAGTTGCTGCGTCATGTCGGCAAACGAGCGCGTCAACCCGCCCAGCTCGTCCTTGCCCTTGAGCGCGGCCTTGGGCGTCAGGTCGCCCTGGGCCACCTGCCGGACGCCTTCGGCGAGCAGCAGCAGGGGCTTGGCCAGCTGGTTGCCCAGAATGACGGCCAGCAGCACCGCGCTAAACACCGCGAGGAACAGGCTGAGCGTCAGCGTGCCGATGTACATTTTCTGCAGGCCGCCGCGCGCCAGCGCCCGCTCCTGGTACTGGCGGTTGGCTTCCTGCACGGCGATGGCATTGGCCACCAGGCTGGCGGGCAGCACGCTAGTGACCTGCAGGAAACGCGATTGCCCGAGTACGCTCAGGTTCGGATTGTTGACCACGGCAATCGCCTTGACACGGGGCGCCGTGGTGACGCCGGGCGCCGGCGGGCCGGTGCTGCCGCCCAGCTCGCCATTGCCGCCAGGCACGACTTCATCCAGCCCCTCAATCTGGGTGGTGACCTGCTGACTGCGCGCGCTGCGCAGTTGCTGCACCGAAGGCCGTTCGGGCTGGATCAGGAAGCGCGATTCGCCTGCGTTGGCGATGAGCTGGCCCGAAGCGCCCCAGAGCACCACGTCGCTGGCGCCGAGCTGGTCACGCAGGCGCTCCAGCGCCAGGCCGACCGTCGCATCCGGCGTTTCGGCCAGCTGCGTGGCGGCCTGGCGCGTCTTGTTTCCGGTGTCTGCAGCCAAAGTGTCGAGCGTTGCCCGACCCAGGTTCAGGCCGGCCGCGAGCGCGGACTCCACCTCGACATCGAACCAGCTTTCAATCGAGCGCGAAACGAATTGATAGGACACCACATAGATCATCAGGCCCGGCATCAGGCCAACCAGCGCAAAAATGGCGGCCAGCTTGACCAGCAGGCGGCTGCCAAAACGTCCCTGGCGCACACGCAACACCAGGCGCAGGGTGATCCACGCGACCACCCCGAGCAGCAGGACGGCGACGGCGACATTCAGGCCGAACAGCAATGCGTAATTGCGCTCGTACAGTTCACGGTTGTCGGTTGCCTGGGTCAGCAGATACAGCAGGACCAGGCCCAGCGCCACAACCACGCCGGCACCCACGCCGACGGTCCAGCGAAACGCAGGGCTGCTTTTCAGCGCGATCAGCTTGACGGCGCGGCTCATTTACCGCCCTCGGCAGCAGGCGGCGCTGGCATCAAGCGCAGCCGGTCCCTGAACTGGGCAGAAATGGTCCAGTCGCGCTGCCCGGCGACACCGATCTGGAAAGGACGCGGCAATTGCGACAAATCCAGCCAGAAATTGAGGTTGAGCGTGTAAGCCTCACCCGGGTCAACCTCGGAAGCGTCGGCAATTTTCCAGTGGGCCACGCGCTGGATCGCCGAGAGCGCTTCGGGCAGGGTCTCGTAGTTTTGGCTCAGCGTGGCGCGCAGGCCAGACGATGTGGTGATCAGGCCGGAGACGATGTTCACGCGCCAGCGGCCGGTCAGAGGCTGGTAGGCCAGGCGCAAGGTGCGCGCCGCGCTGGCCACGCGCTGATCGGTCCAGTACCAGCGGTCGCGGTAAACATCGGCCTCCACGACGAAATAAATCGCAATGCCCTTGAGCAGCGCGTCTTCGACCACGGGCGGAACGTCAAACCGCACCACCGCCGAGAGGTAGACCCCTTCTTCGGTGCGCTCGGTGCGCAACTGGGTGATCTCGGTCGGCGCTGCCGCGCTGGTCGCTGGCGCCCACAGCAGGCACAGGCCGGCGGCCAGCAGGAAACGCGCAATCGCTTCAAGCGCTGCGCTTTTCAAGGACTGCGTAGTAAAAACCATCGTGTTCACGCATCAAATTGTCAGGGAATACGGCATCTTTGCTACTACCCTGCGGCAACAAATGCCCGGGCGAAGGCATCAGCGCCGCATCTGCGTGGTGCGCAACAAACGTTTGCGCCTGCTGCTCGCCTTCGGCCCTGAAAACCGAGCAGGTGCAATACACCAGCCGGCCGCCGGGTTTGAGCAGCGGCCAGAGCGTGGCCAGCAACCTAGCCTGGATGGCCGCCAGCTGGGCAATATCGGTCGGCCGGCGCAGCCAGCGCACGTCGGGATGGCGGCGCACGATGCCCGATGCCGTGCACGGCGCGTCGAGCAAAATGCCGTCATACGGCCGGCCATCCCACCAGTCGTCGGGCCGGCTGGCGTCGCCCACCACAATGTGCGCCTGCAGGCCCAGGCGCGCCAGGTTCTGCGCGATGCGCTCGCAGCGCCGGGCGTCGATGTCCAGCGCGGTCACGTCGCAGTCGGCCAGTTCCAGCAGGTGCGCCGTCTTGCCGCCGGGCGCGGCGCAGGCGTCGAGGATGTTCAAGCGCCCGTCGCCAGCAGCCGTCAGCCCGTCCAGCAGCAAGGGTGCGGCCAGCTGGGCAGCAGCATCCTGCACCGAAAAATGCCCTTCGGCAAAACCCGGCAGCGACATGACTGGCCGCGCCTCGGTCAGGACCACGCCATGCTCGCCGATGGGAAATGCTCCTATATCCATAACTAACAACGCTTGCACATACTGCGCAGAGGTCATTTTTCGTTCATTAATCCGCAAAATCAGCGGCGCGCGGCTGTTGTTGGCGCGCAGGATGTCCTGCCACTGCGTCGGATGGTCTTTTTTGACCCGGTCGATCCACCACTGCGGATGGTTCCAGACCGCTTGCGGGCTTTTCACGGCCAGCGCCATCAAGGCATCCCGCTCGCGCAGAAAGCGGCGCAGGCAGCCGTTGATAAAGCTGGCCTGGTGCAGCGTGGCGTCGCTGCGCTTGGCCGCTTCCACCGCTTGGTCGACCAGCGTGTGCGCGGTGTAGGGCGCCGCTTCTTCAGCGCAGGCCAATGCCAGCGCCACGCATAGCAGGGCGTCAGCTTCGGGCGGCGGCGGGCGCTTGGCGAGTTGCTGGCGCAGCGCTTCGGCCCGGCCCAGCCAACGCAGCGCGTGAAAGGCCAGCGCCTGCACGCCAGGGCGCAACTGCGAATCGACGTCTTCCAGCGCCGGCGTCATCGACTGGCCGTCGCGCACGGCCAGTAGCACGGAAGCGGCGCCTTGAAGCTGGCGCCATAACGGGACTTGGGCGGACGGGGATGGATTCGGTTGATGTGGCATCGGTTCGGTATGGTCAGGGCCGGCCTGTACCAGCCGGCGTGAATCCGCCCGGACAGCAGGCGGCAGTTTCGCCCTATTAGACCAGCCTCGGCCACGGACGGGCCAAAGCCATGGTTGCTGACGCCCGCGTGGCCGCCAAAATGCGGCCTCTGGCTAGAACAGGGCGTCGGGCCGCGTCACGGCCTCGTCGCGCCAGTCGGGCAGAACCGGCATCGGCCGGCCGTAAATCCGGCGGATGCGCTCGGCCAGTGGCGGATGGCCTTCAAACCAGCGCGTCTGGTTGGCGGCGCTGACCAGCAGCATGTGGTGCACCGCCGGGTGCAGATGGTGCGCCATGCCGCCCGGCCGCCGCCCTGCCCTGGCCCTTTCGCCCGCCACCTTGCGCAGCACGCCGCCCAGGCCTTCCTTGCTGCGGGTAAATTGCACGGCGCGCGCATCGGCCAGAAATTCGCGCTGCCGCGAGACCGCCGCCTTCAGGGCGCGCCCCGCCAGCCAGCCCAGCGAGCCGGTGGTCATGATCGCAAAACCCGGCAAGGCCAAAAAGGAACGGTCGCCGTTTTCATCGGATTCGCACATGTGCCGGCCCAGGCTGAACACCATCTCCAGCCCGTACACCATGCCCGCCAGCCGCATGTTCAGCCGGGTGTCGCCTTCGCGGAGATGGCTGAACTCGTGCGCCAGCAGGCCCTGCAGTTCGTCGCGGCTCAGGCGGTCAAGCGCGCCCTGCGTCACCGCCACAATGGCGTCCTCCTCGTCCCAGCCGGCGGCAAAGGCGTTGATGCTGTCCTCGCGCGGCAGCACCATCACTTGCGGCGGCCGCATGCTGGCGGCAATCGCCAGCTCATGAACGATGTTACACAGGCGCTGCTCGGCTTCGCGGCTGGCCGGCCAGGCTTCGCGGGCGCCCGCCTGGCGCGCCAGCGCCTGGTCAGCGCCTTCCAGCACCGAGGTTTCCAGCCACCAGCCGCCCAGCACGAACAGCAGCGTCATGCCGGTATTGACACTGAAAAAATACGCCGGATAGCCAGTCCAGCCGGGCGAGACCAGCCGCCAGGTCAGCGCCAGCGCGCCATTGACGGCCAGCACCAGCACCACCACGGCCAGGCCAAACAACAGCAGCAGCCGCAGGGTTTGCGCCCTGGCCTTTTCCTGAGCCTCAAAAAACCGCATGGCCGCCCGTCACATCTGGATGCGAACCGCCTGGCGCTCTGCAGCGTTTTCGGTGGCCTGCAGCATCACGGAGGGCACGAAACCGAAAGCGCGGGCCACCAGCAGCGCCGGAAACTGGCCTTGCGCATTGTTGTAGTCGAGCACAGCGTCGTTGTAGGCCTGGCGCGCAAAGCCGACCTTGTTTTCGGTGCTGGTAAGTTCCTCGCTGAGTTCGCGAATGGTCTGGTCAGCCTTCAGTTCGGGATAGGCCTCGGCCAGCGCAAACAAGCGGCCCAGGCTGCTGTCCAGCGTCTGTTCGGCCGCCGCCAGCGCGATGACGGCATCGGCCTTGCCGGGACGGCTGCGCACGGCATCGCTGGCGCTACGGGCTTGATTGCGTGCGGAAATGACGGCTTCCAGCGTGGCTTGCTCGTGCTGCAGGTATTTTTTGGCGGCCTCCACCAGGTTGGGAATCAGGTCGTAACGGCGCTTGAGCTGGACATCGATCTGGCCAAACGCATTGGCGATGATGTTTTTCAGCCGCACCAGCCGGTTGTAGGCGCCTACCGCCCAGAACACGAGCATGGCTAGCAGGGTAAGGGAAACAATTGTTTGCAATGACATGGGCAAATTCCTTGGGAAGCGGGGCAGTTTCGCACTGAAATCAGTCTTTTCTCTGACAACGAGGGAAACCGAGCGCAAGGTTAACGGCAATCCTGCCTACTCAAAACTTTCACAGTCTTTTTGCTATTTTATTCATAGCTACAAACGCACATGGATACTGCGCAAAGTGCTTATTTCATCAATAAGCAGCCGTTTTTCGGCCAAAAAAAGCCCCGCGCTTTTTCAAGTGCGGGGCCGGGCGCCTGTCAAGGCGCTGTGCGTTCGCAGAAGTTACTCGGCGGCGGCGTTTTCGTCGCTGGTTTCAGCCTGCGAGGCTTCCAGTTCAGCGGCTTCGGATTCGGCGATGGCGCGGCGCTCGGAGTCGTCCATCAAGTCCTTGGCCTTGCGCGCCTCGTGGTAGGCCATGCCGGTGCCGGCAGGAATCAGGCGGCCGACGATCACGTTTTCCTTCAGGCCGCGCAACTCGTCGCGCTTGCCCATGATAGCCGCCTCGGTGAGCACGCGGGTGGTTTCCTGGAAGGAAGCCGCCGAGATGAACGAATCGGTCGACAGCGATGCCTTGGTGATACCCAGCAACAAGTTGCTGAACGTCGCCGGGATCTTGCCATCGGCGCGCAGGGCGTCGTTGACGTCCAGTAGCGCCGAACGCTCGACCTGCTCGCCGGCGATGTAGGTCGTGTCGCCGACGTTTTCCACCACCACGCGGCGCAGCATCTGGCGAACAATCACTTCGATGTGCTTGTCGTTGATCTTCACGCCCTGCAGGCGGTACACGTCCTGCACTTCATCGACGATGTACCTGGCCAGCTCGGCCACGCCCAGCAGGCGCAGGATGTCTTGCGGATCGGCCGGGCCATCGACAATCGACTCGCCCTTGTTCACGACCTGGCCTTCATGCACCAGGATGTTCTTTTCCTTCGGAACCAGGTCTTCCCAGACCTTGCCTTCAGGATCGGTGATCTGCAGGCGGACCTTGCCCTTGGTTTCCTTGCCGAACGACACGGTGCCGGTCATTTCGGCCAGCGTGCCCTTGTCCTTCGGCGTACGGGCTTCGAACAACTCGGCGACACGCGGCAGACCGCCGGTGATGTCGCGGGTCTTCTGGCCTTCGATCGGGATGCGGGCCAGCACTTCGCCGGGTCCCACGTCCTGACCGTCGCGAACCTGGACCAGCGCGCCGATCTGGAAGCCGATCGTCACCGAATGGTCGGTGCCAGGGATTTTCACCTCGTTGCCGGTTGCATCGATCAGCTTGACGCCAGGGCGAATGACCTTGGTCGCGCCGCGACGCTTCGGATCGATCACCACCAGCGTCGAAAGGCCGGTCACATCATCGACCTGCTTGGCCACCGTCACGCCTTCTTCCACATTCTCGAACTGCACCTTGCCGGCGAATTCGGTGATGATGGGGCGGGTCAGCGGATCCCAGTTGGCCAGGATCGCGCCAGCCTTGATGGTCTGGTCGATCTTGACGGTCAGCGTCGCGCCGTAAGGCACCTTGTGGCGCTCGCGCTCGCGGCCATGTTCGTCATGGATGATGATCTCGCCGGAGCGCGCAATCACCACCAGGTCGCCCTTGCCGTTGGTCACATAGCGCATCGGGCCGTTAAAACCGATCACGCCGTTGGACTTGGCTTCAACGCTCGAAGCAATGGCTGCGCGCGATGCCGCACCGCCGATGTGGAAGGTCCGCATCGTCAGCTGGGTGCCGGGCTCGCCGATCGACTGGGCGGCGATGATGCCGACCGCTTCGCCGATGTTGATCAGGCCGCCACGGCCCAGGTCGCGGCCGTAGCAGCTGGCGCACAGGCCGAAACGGGTTTCGCAGGTCAGCGCGGTGCGGACCTTGACTTCGTCAACGCCAGCGGCTTCGAGCCCGTCAATGATGTCCTCGTCCAGCATGACGCCGGCCTTGGTCAGCACCGAGCGGTTCTCGGGGTGCAGCACGTCCTCGACGATGGTGCGGCCCAGAACGCGGTCGCGCAGCGATTCGATGACCTCGCCGCCTTCGACGATGGCGCGCATGACAGAGCCGTCGAGCGTGCCGCAGTCGTGTTCGGTCACGACCAAGTCCTGCACCACGTCGCACAAACGGCGCGTCAGGTAGCCCGAGTTGGCGGTTTTCAGCGCCGTGTCGGCCAGGCCCTTGCGCGCGCCGTGGGTGGAGATGAAGTACTCCAGCACGTTCAGGCCTTCGCGGAAGTTCGCGGTGATCGGCGTCTCGATGATCGAGCCGTCAGGCTTGGCCATCAAACCGCGCATGCCGGCGACCTGGCGAATCTGCGCGGCGGAACCGCGAGCGCCGGAGTCGGCCATCATGTAGATCGAGTTGAACGAATCCTGCTCGACCAGATTGCCGTGACGGTCAATGACCTTTTCCTTGGACAGCTGGGCCATCATGGCCTTGGACACGTCGTCGCCCGACTTGCCCCAGATGTCGACCACCTTGTTGTAGCGCTCGCCGGCCGTCACCAGACCCGAGGTGTACTGCTGCTCGATCTCTTTGACTTCCTTTTGGGCGTGCGCAATGATCGCGGTCTTTTCCTTGGGCACCAGCATGTCTTCGATGCAGATCGAAATGCCGGCCTTGGTTGCCAGGCGGAAACCCGACTGCAGCAGCTTGTCGGCAAACACCACGGTCTCTTTCAGGCCGCACTTGCGGAAAGACACGTTGATGAGCTTGGAGATTTCCTTTTTCTTCAACGCCTTGTTGATGTTGGAAAAAGGCAGTCCCTTGGGCAGGATTTCGGACAGCAGTGCACGGCCGCCGGTGGTTTCCCACAGCTTGGTCGAGGGCACGAACTCGTTGGTTTCCTTGTCCTTGCTCCACTCGGTCAGGCGCACGCTGATGCGGGCGTTCAGGTCGAGTTCGCCCGCGTCAAAGGCACGGCGAACTTCGCCAGTGTCCGAAAAGACCAAACCTTCGCCCTTGCCGTTGGTGCGGTCGCGGGTCGTGTAGTACAGACCCAGCACCACGTCCTGCGAAGGAACGATGGACGGCTCGCCGTTGGCCGGGAACAGGATGTTGTTCGAAGCCAGCATCAGCGTGCGGGCCTCCATCTGCGCCTCGACCGACAGCGGCACGTGAACGGCCATCTGGTCACCGTCAAAGTCGGCGTTGAACGCCGAGCAAACCAGCGGGTGCAGCTGGATCGCCTTGCCTTCGATCAGGATCGGCTCGAACGCCTGAATGCCCAGGCGGTGCAGCGTAGGCGCACGGTTGAGCATCACGGGATGCTCCTTGATGACCTCTTCCAGGATGTCCCAGACCACCGGCGTGCCGGTTTCGACTTCCTTCTTGGCGGCCTTGATGGTGGTGGCGATGCCACGCACTTCGAGCTGCGCAAAGATGAAGGGCTTGAACAGCTCCAGCGCCATCAGCTTGGGCAAGCCGCACTGGTGTAGCTTGAGCGTCGGGCCCACGGTAATGACGGAACGACCTGAGTAGTCGACGCGCTTGCCCAGCAAATTTTGGCGGAAACGGCCTGACTTGCCCTTGATCATGTCGGCGAGTGACTTCAGTGCGCGCTTGTTGGCGCCCGTCATGGCCTTGCCACGGCGGCCGTTGTCGAGCAACGAGTCCACGGCTTCCTGCAGCATGCGCTTTTCGTTGCGCGCGATGATTTCAGGCGCTTTCAATTCCAGCAAACGGCGCAGGCGGCTGTTGCGGTTGATGACACGGCGGTACAGATCGTTCAAATCCGACGTTGCGAAACGGCCGCCGTCCAGCGGCACCAAAGGACGCAGGTCCGGCGGCAGCACCGGCAGCACGTCGAGCACCATCCACTCGGGCTTGATGCCGGATTTCTTGAATCCTTCCATCAGCTTCAAGCGCTTGGCGTTCTTCTTGATCTTGATCTCGGAGCCGGTCAGGTCGTTGCGCAGCTTGTCGATTTCAACATCGAGGTCCAGCCCTTCGAGCAGGTCCTTGATGCCTTCGGCGCCCATCTTGGCGGTGTATTCGTCGCCGTATTCCTTGCGCTTGGCGTCGAAATCATCTTCCGACATGATGCTGAATTTCTTCAGCGGGGTCATGCCGGGGTCCGTCACCACATACGCTTCAAAGTACAGCACGCGTTCGATGTCGCGCAATGTCATGTCGAGCACCAGGCCCAGACGCGACGGCAGCGACTTCAAAAACCAGATGTGCGCGCACGGAGCGGCCAGGTCGATGTGACCCATGCGTTCGCGGCGAACCTTGGTCTGCGTGACTTCAACGCCGCACTTCTCGCAGATAACACCGCGGTGCTTGAGGCGCTTGTACTTGCCGCACAGGCATTCGTAGTCCTTGATGGGGCCAAAAATCTTCGCGCAAAAGAGACCGTCGCGCTCTGGCTTGAAGGTGCGGTAGTTGATGGTTTCGGGTTTTTTGACTTCGCCGAAAGACCATGAACGAATTTTCTCAGGCGAGGCCATGCCGATTTTGATGGCATCGAAATGCTCATCGGGCGTGAACTGCTTGAACAGGTCTAGTAATGATTTCATGTGTAAATCCTTTTCTTGTCCGCTGTTTAGCTGCGTTCGAGTTCCATGTCGATACCGAGCGAGCGAATTTCCTTCACCAGCACGTTGAACGACTCCGGCATGCCGGCGGTGATCGCATGCTCGCCCTTGACGATGCTTTCGTACACCTTGGTCCGGCCGACCACGTCATCGGACTTGACCGTGAGCATTTCCTGCAGCACGTAGGCGGCGCCATAGGCTTCCAGCGCCCACACTTCCATCTCGCCGAAACGCTGGCCACCGAACTGAGCCTTGCCGCCCAAAGGCTGCTGCGTGACCAGGCTGTAAGGGCCGGTCGAGCGGGCATGCATCTTGTCGTCCACCAAGTGGTGAAGCTTCAGGAAGTGCATGTAGCCGACCGTCGTCGTGCGCTCGAAAGCGTCGCCGGTGCGGCCGTCATACAACTGGGCTTGCGTGCGTGTCGGCGTCAGGCCCTTGGCCTTGGCAATCGCATCAGGATAGGCCAACTGCAACATGGTCATGATGTCCTCTTCCGAGGCGCCGTCGAACACCGGCGTGGCAAAAGGCACGCCAGTAGTCAGGTTCTGAGCCATCTCGACAACCTGCTCGTCCGACAGCGAAGCCAGGTCTTCCGTGCGGCCCGACTTGTTGTACAGCGTGTCCATAAACTGGCGCAACTCGGCCACCTTGGCCTCGGCCTGCAGCATGTCGCCAATCCGATGACCCAGGCCCTTGGCCGCCCAACCCAGATGGACTTCGAGCACCTGGCCGACGTTCATGCGCGATGGCACGCCCAGCGGGTTCAGCACGATGTCGCACGGCGTACCGTCGGCCATGTGCGGCATGTCCTCGACCGGAACTATTTTTGACACCACACCCTTGTTGCCGTGGCGGCCGGCCATCTTGTCGCCAGGCTGCAAGCGGCGCTTGACGGCCAGGTAAACCTTGACCATCTTGAGCACGCCCGATGGCAACTCGTCGCCCTGCGTCAGCTTCTTGCGCTTTTCCTCGAACGACAAATCGAAACTATGGCGCGTCTGCTCCATCGAGTTCTTGATGCTTTCCAGCTGCGAAGCAACTTCGTCATCGGCCGGGCGGATGTCAAACCAGTGGTATTTTTCGACGTCGGTCAGGTAGGCCTTGTCGAGCTTCGTGCCCTTAGCGAGCTTTTTTGGACCGCCATTGGCGATCTTGCCGATCAGCAGCTTTTCAATACGGTCGAACGCATCAGCTTCCACGATGCGCAGCTGGTCATTCAGGTCCAGGCGGTAGCGCTTGAGTTCGTCGTCGATGATCTGCTGGGCACGCTTGTCGCGGGTGATACCTTCGCGGGTGAAGACCTGCACATCGATCACGGTGCCCGACGAACCCTGGCTGACACGCAGCGAGGTGTCTTTCACATCGCTGGCTTTTTCGCCGAAGATGGCGCGCAGCAGCTTTTCTTCCGGCGTCAGCGTGGTCTCGCCTTTTGGCGTGACCTTGCCGACCAGCGTGTCGCCCGGCTGGACTTCGGCACCGACATAAATAATGCCGGATTCGTCAAGGCGGTTGAGCTGCTGCTCCGAAAGATTCGGGATGTCGCGGGTGATTTCCTCGGAGCCCAGCTTGGTGTCACGCGCCATCACGACGAGTTCTTCGATATGAATCGAGGTGTAGCGGTCTTCGGCCACCACGCGCTCGGAAATCAGGATCGAATCCTCGAAGTTATAGCCGTTCCACGGCATGAAGCCGATCAGCATGTTCTGGCCAATGGCGATTTCGCCCAGGTCGGTCGATGCGCCATCAGCCACTACGTCACCCTTGGCCAGCATGTCACCCATCTTGACGATGGGGCGCTGGTGGATGTTGGTGTTCTGGTTGGAACGTTGGTACTTGATCAGGTTGTAGATGTCCACGCCGATTTCACCGGCGAGGGCTTCCGCATCATTGACGCGCACCACGATGCGGGTCGCATCGACATAGTCCACGATGCCGCCACGGGTGGCGGTCACGACCGTGCCCGAGTCCACTGCCGCCACACGCTCGATGCCAGTGCCGACCAGCGGCTTTTCCGGACGCAGCACGGGCACGGCCTGACGCGACATGTTGGCACCCATCAGCGCGCGGTTCGCATCGTCGTGTTCCAGGAACGGAACCAGCGAAGCGGCGACCGACACGATCTGCGCCGGCGACACGTCCATGTACTGGACGCGCTCGGCGCCGACCAGAATGGACTCGCCTTTTTCACGGGCGGATACCAGGTCGCCGGTCAGGCGGCCTTCCTTGTCCAGCGCGGCATTGGCCTGGGCAATCACGTACTTGCCTTCTTCGATGGCTGACAGGTAATCGATGTCCATCGTCACCTTGCTGTCAGCGACCCGGCGATACGGCGTTTCAATGAAACCGTAGTCGTTGAGACGGGCATACAGCGCCAGCGAGTTGATCAGGCCAATGTTTGGACCTTCCGGCGTTTCAATCGGGCAGACGCGACCGTAATGGGTCACATGCACGTCGCGAACTTCAAAGCCGGCGCGTTCGCGGGTCAGACCACCGGGGCCAAGGGCCGAAACACGGCGCTTGTGGGTGATTTCGGCCAGCGGATTGGTCTGGTCCATGAACTGCGACAGCTGCGACGCACCGAAGAATTCCTTCAGAGCAGCCGAAATCGGCTTGCTGTTGATCAGGTCATGCGGCATGAGCGGTTCTTGCTCGGCCTGGCCCAGACGTTCCTTGACGGCTTTTTCAATCCGTGCCAGACCGGTGCGGTACTGGTTTTCAGCGAGTTCGCCGACACAGCGCACACGGCGGTTGCCAAGGTGGTCAATGTCATCGACTTCGCCGTTGCCGTTGCGCAGGTCCACCAGGATCTTGACGACCGCGAGGATGTCCTCGTTGGTCATGACCATCGGGCCGGTGGATTCGTCGCGGCCCACGCGGGCGTTGAACTTCATGCGGCCCACGCGCGACAAATCGTACGTGTCCGGGTTGTAGAACAGACGCTGGAACAGGGCCTGAACCGCATCTTCGGTGGGCGGCTCGCCGGGGCGCATCATGCGGTAGATGGCCACGCGCGCGGCAAACTCGTCGGCCGTTTCGTCGGCGCGCAGGGTTTGCGAAATGTACGCGCCCTGGTCGAGTTCATTGGTGTAGAGCACCTGGACATCTTGGATGCCGGCGACGCGCAGCTTTTTCAGCAACGCCTCGGTCAGCTCATCATTGGCCTTGGCAATGATCTCGCCGGTATCGGTGTCGATGATGTTCTTGGCGACCACACGGCCGATCAGGAAATCTTCCGGCACGCTGATGCTGGTGGTGCCGCTTTGCTCCAGTTCGCGGGTATGCCGAACCGTGATGCGCTTGTCCTTGGCGACGACGACCTTGCCGGTCTTGTCGGTCAGGTCGAACCGGGCGACTTCACCGCGCATGCGCTCGGCCACAAATTCCATTTGCGCGCCACTGTCCATCAGGCGGAAATTGTCAAACACAAAGAAGTTCGCCAGGATCGATTCGTGGTTCAGGCCGATGGCCTTCAGCAGGATCGTGACCGGCATCTTGCGGCGACGGTCCACGCGGAAGTACAGGATGTCTTTCGGGTCAAACTCGAAGTCGAGCCAGGAGCCGCGGTAAGGGATGATGCGGGCCGAAAACAGCAACTTGCCCGAACTGTGGGTTTTGCCTTTGTCGTGTTCAAAGAACACGCCTGGCGAACGGTGCAGCTGCGACACGATGACGCGCTCGGTGCCGTTGATGACAAAGGAGCCTTTGTCGGTCATGAGCGGCACTTCGCCCATGTAGACTTCCTGCTCCTTGACTTCCTTGACGACCTTGGACTGCGATGTCGATGACTCGCGGTCATAGATGATGAGCTGCACCTTGGCGCGCACGGCCGAGGCAAAGGTCAGGCCACGGGTCTGGCATTCGCGTACATCGAAGGCCGGTTTGGCCAGGTTGTACTCGATGAATTTCATCTCGACAAAACCGTTGTGCGAGACAATGGGAAAAGCGTTTTGAAAGGCGGCCTGGAGGCCTTCAACCATGCGTTTTTGGGGCGCGCGGTCGGCTTGCAGGAATGCGATGTACGCATCTTTCTGCATTTGCAGCAAGTAGGGAACCGTCAACACGCTTTCGCGGTTTCCGAAGCTTTTACGGATGCGTTTGCGTTCGGTGAAGCTGTAACTAGAAGTTAGGGCCATGAGTTCTCCGTCATGATGGGCTCTGGGACTCTCGAACCCGAATACACCACGTATTCAGGCAACTTGGTGGTTGGCCACTACCAACCATGGCGGACGGTGATGCATTGCACAGCACCCGAACCAAGGCGTTTCTGCAGTCGGGGATTCAGAAAACACTGGAAAAAAGACTTTTAGTCCTTTTTCCAGTATTTTTTTTATCCAGCGCAAAAGACACTTGTCTTTTGAGGAGTTGAAGGAGCTTCAGGCCGGTGTGCCTGGCTGAGCCTTAAACGGGAAAGGCTGGAAGCCCGTGGAGGTCTTCCAGCCTTTGCGAACCGAAAGAATTACTTGAGTTCGACTTTCGCGCCGGCATCTTCCAGCTTTTTCTTGGCTGCTTCTGCGTCGGCTTTGTTAGCGCCTTCCTTGACGTTCTTCGGAGCGCCGTCCACCAAGTCCTTGGCTTCTTTCAAGCCCAGGCCGGTCAGTTCGCGCACGGCCTTGATGACCTGTACTTTTTGCGCGCCAGCTTCGAGCAGAACGACGTTGAATTCGGTCTTCTCTTCAGCAACAGCAGCACCTGCGCCGCCACCGCCAGCTGCGGGAGCTGCCATGGAAGCTGCGCTCACGCCAAACTTCTCTTCGATGGCTTTCACCAGGTCGTTGAGTTCGAGGACCGTCATGCTGTCCAGCACGGTCAAAAATGCGTCTTTATCGAATGCCATTTTGAATTCCTAAAAAAATTTCTTTAACAGTTCGGGACAAAGCTTGGCGCCTGAGCGCCGAACCTGTCCCGCAAAGGTCTGCTGTTTACGCCGCTGCGGCTTCGGTGACTTCTGCGGCAGGCTCTGCGGCCTCGGCCGCTTCTTCTGCACCAGCGCCACGTTGCGCGGACAGCGCTGCAAGCACAGCAGCGGTACGCGAAATAGGCGACATCAGCAAGCCACACAACTGGGCCAGCAACACTTCCTTGGAAGGGATGTTGGCCAGTTGCTTGACGCCCTCGATATCCAGGGTTTTCCCAGCAAATGCACCTGCGCGAATCACCAGCTTGTCGTTGGTTTTTGCGAAGTCAGCCACTACTTTTGCAGCAGCGACAGCATCAATGGAAAAGCCGTAGATCAGCGGACCGGTCATCTGGTCGGACAAGACTTCGAATGCGCTACCTGCCACGGCACGGCGAGCCAACGTGTTCTTCAGAACACTCAGGGTCACGCCTTTTTCGCGGGCTTGGCTGCGCAGCTTGGTCATGTCAGCGACCGTGATGCCACGGTATTCCGCCATCACGAGCGTTTGAGCTTTAGCGGCGAGGCCTGTCACTTCATCAATGACGGCTTGTTTCTCACTGCGATTGAGACTCAAGGTCTACTCCTTAAAATGTGTTGTCGGGCTTAAGCTTGCGCAGCCACCCTTCGACACGCTCATGTTCAGCGACCAACTGTTTTCAGATTTCTTTCAAAACCATTCAAGCAGCGGGACCGCCATCTGCGTTGGCTGTCTTGCGATTAAGTACCAGCCTGAAAGATTAATTCAGGCTGGCGCACCAACGGTCTTGGATGACCTGCCGGAGAGAACCCCGGCAGCCCACCACTCTGAGCGGCGCTTGCGCACCGTTCAAATTTTGCGATCAGGCAGCGATGGTTTGCGTGTCGACGCGAACGCCCACACCCATCGTTGACGAAACAGCGACTTTCTTCAGGTACACACCCTTGCTGGTAGCAGGCTTGGCCTTGATTAGCGCGTCGATCAATGCAGCCAGATTGCCTTGCAGCTTTTCGGTGTCGAACGAACGACGGCCGATGGTGCCGTGCACGATGCCAGCCTTGTCAACGCGAAACTGGACCTGGCCGGCTTTTGCGTTGCGCACAGCGGTTGCGACGTCAGGCGTCACGGTGCCAACCTTGGGATTGGGCATCAGGCCGCGTGGGCCAAGGATCTGGCCCAGCGTACCGACGATGCGCATGGCATCGGGGGAAGCAATCACCACGTCGAAGTCCATCTTGCCGGCCTTGATGTCGGCAGCCAGATCATCCATGCCAACAATATCGGCACCGGCGGCCCTGGCTTCTTCAGCCTTGGCACCTTGTGCAAACACGGCAACGCGCTTGGTTTTGCCGGTGCCATTGGGCAACACGACAGCGCCGCGAACGACCTGGTCGGATTTCTTGGCATCGATACCAAGTTGCACGGCCACATCGATGGACTCATCGAATTTGGCGACGGCGAACTCTTTCACGAGGCCAAGTGCATCAGGCAGTGCGTACAGCTTGTTGCTGTCAACCTTGTCGCCGATGGTTTTTTGACGCTTGGTCAGCTTGCTCATACAACACCTTCCACCGTCACACCCATGGAACGGGCGGAACCGGCAATAGTACGGACGGCTGCGTCCAGATCGGCAGCAGTCAAATCTTTCATCTTGGCCTTGGCGATTTCTTCCAGCTGCGCGCGGGTGATCTTGCCAACCTTGGCGGAATGCGGCGTGGCCGATCCCTTGTCAAGCTTGATGGCCTTCTTGATCAAGGTGATCGCCGGCGGCGTCTTGATGATGAAGGTAAAGCTCTTGTCCGCGTAAGCGGTGATCACCACGGGCAGTGGCAAGCCTGGCTCAACACCCTGGGTCTGGGCATTGAATGCCTTGCAGAATTCCATGATGTTCAGACCACGTTGACCCAAAGCGGGTCCGATCGGTGGTGATGGATTGGCCTTGCCAGCTGGTACTTGCAGCTTGACGAAGCCGACGATTTTTTTCGCCATACTTTTCTCCTTGCGGGTCATAACGCCTGAGAACTGTCAAACAACAGCTCTCAAGCTTCCCGGGGGTTACACAACTCAAAATGAATTCCTGGGAATCCTTCGCGCCGAGTTGCAAGGCGCAAAATTTTATCTGATCAGCCCAAAATATTTTTCAGGCTTTTTTCAAAAGAAAGAGAGATCAGGTCTTTTCAATCTGACTGAACTCAAGCTCGACTGGCGTTGCGCGTCCGAAAATCGTGACTGACACGCGGACCTTGTTCTTTTCGTAGTTGACCTCTTCCACGGTTCCGTTGAAATCTGTGAATGGGCCGTCCTTGACACGAACATATTCACCCGTTTCAAACTCGACCTTGTGGCGCGGCTTGTCGGTGCCGACCTGCATCTGGTTGACGATCTTTTGTACCTCTTCTTCGGAGATAGGCGCAGGACGATTTTTTGCACCGCCGACAAAGCCCGTGACCTTGTTAGTGTGCTTCACCAGATGCCAAGTTTCGTCATCCATGACCATTTCGACCAGAACATAACCAGGGAAGAAACGGCGCTCGGTCGTCTTCTTCTGGCCGTTCTTGATCTCCACCACTTCTTCGGTAGGCACCAGGAAACGCCCAAACTTGGATTGCATGCCCGCACGGTTGATGCGCTCGACAATGTTGCGCTCCGCCGCTTTTTCCATACCGGAGTACGCATGGACAACGTACCATTGCATGCCAGGCGCTAATGCATGGGATGCATCAGTCACAACATCCCTGGATGTTGTATCGTTCAGATCGCTCATTATCTTTTCCATCCCAGGATCAGGTCGTAAAACACCCATTCGAGTGTCTTGTCCGTCAGCCACAAAAACAATGCCATCACTACCACGAAGCCGAACACATAGGCTGTCATCTGGACGGCCTCCCTGCGCTCAGGCCAGACGACTTTTTTAACTTCGCGGACCGAGTCGCGGCCAAAAGCCAGAAACTGCCTGCCAAGTTCCGATGATGCAAAAACAAGGACTGCCGCAACCAAGCCCGCAAGCAAAATACCCCACTGCGCGACCTGGCCTTGCTTGGTCAACAAATAAAAACCGACAAGGGCGACCAGCACCAGCACCACAGCCAAACCGAGCTTGGCTTTGTCCGCATTGGTACTGACGGTTTCAACTTGAGTAGAGGCCATGGCTGCCGAATTTCCTGTTCAATCTTCGTGCGCCCTTGCAGACGCTTAAGCCCACCTGAAGCTTTCAACTCCTGGCGGGCTTGCTTGTTATCTTTTCACACCATCTTCGACGTTGACCACCTCAACGATCGAGTGGCAGGGGCAGAAGGAATCGAACCATCAACCTTCGGTTTTGGAGACCGACGCTCTGCCAATTGAGCTATACCCCTGCATCAAACCTTCAATTCATTACGCGAGGATCTTGGCCACAACGCCAGCGCCCACGGTACGGCCGCCTTCGCGGATGGCGAAGCGCAGGCCTTCT
>NZ_JAFCTH010000032.1:0-24337 GCF_049895905.1 Polaromonas sp. DSP2-3-2b2
CGATTCACTCATGATTTACCCATTTCTTGCGACAGTGTCCTGCTTAAACCGCTGTCTCAAATCCGGGGTCCACTTTAAAGCTCGAACCCCGGCATGCACGTCTGTCAGTGAATGCCGCGCATACAGTTGCAACATTTGTTATGGAGACGTGGGATAACAAGGTCATGAAGAAGGTCGCGCTCTAAGCGATCAGGCCGTCCCGGCCTGCTGCTCGATTTCGGCAGCTAGTGGATCAACAGGTGAACGGGGTCGGCGTTTCTATTGAACTCGACGAGGGCGCCTCGAAGTCTTCGCCCACCGAGCGCAGCAGGCGCTCCAAGGCCGCCATGTACTCCTGCCAGAAAATATCACAGCGATACTTAATCGCAAAGATCAAATGCATGTGAATTGAAAACACGCAATGTCTGACTTTGAAAATTTCTTGAGTTTTGTTCATAGACCAAATATTATTTCTTCGGTGAACACGATTAAGACCCTCAAGCTGCGCATCAAGGACAAGTACGCCAGTGCATTTGTGGCGATGGCGCGTGAGGTCAATCGGGTCTGGAATTACTGCAACGAGTTGTCATCACGCTCCATCCGCGAGCGCGGAAAGTGGCTGAGCGCCCACGACTTGCAAAAGTACACGGCCGGGTTTAGCAAGTGCGAAGGTGTCAAGGTTGGCAGTCCTACCGTGCAGCTTGTCTGCGAGGAATACGCCTCTCGGCGCAGGCAGTTCAAGAAGGCCCGGTTGAACTGGCGCGTCAGCAACCCGAAGTCCGCCAAATACTCCCTGGGCTGGATACCGTTCAAAAAAGGCGGGGCGCTATGCCGCAACGGCCAGATTCGGTTCTGCGGCTTGGTGCTGGGCCTGTGGGACAGCTACGGGCTGAGCAAGTTTGAGTTGCGGGCAGGCTCCATCAGCCAGGATGCGCGCGGGCGCTGGTATTTGAACGTGGCCGTAGAGGCTGAAGTAAGTCCAAGCGCGGGCACGGCCAGCGTCGGCATCGACCTGGGGCTGAAAACGGCGGCGGTTTGCTCCAATGGGCATTTGCTGGCTTCGCGCACCTACCGAAAGCACGAACCAGCGCTAGCGATAGCGCAGAGAGCCCGGAAAAAAAACAGGGCACGGGCGATACACGCCAAAATTGCCAACGTGCGCAAAGACGCCATGCACAAATTAAGCACCCGACTGGTCGCTGAGAACGCCGCGATATTCGTCGGTGATGTTTCAGGCAAGGCGCTGATTAAAACAAAGATGGCCAAGTCCACGCTGGATGCGGGATGGTCAATGTTCAAGACGATGCTGGAATACAAGAGCCATCAGGCCGGTATTGTCTTTGAAGAAGTGAGTGAGAGTTACACAACCCAGACTTGCTCGTGCTGCGGGGTCATCCCCGACAGCAGTCCGAAAGGCAGGGCAGACCTTGGAATAAGAGAATGGACTTGCAGCGATTGCGGAGCGGTGCATGACCGCGATGTGAACGCCGCCAGGAACATTCTCGCGCGCGGGCATGCGCGTCTGGCAGCAGGAATCCTTGTCCTGTAGGGCGGGGAGGATGTCAAAGGTCAGGCCTTACACCATGAGTACAACCGCCACCACCCGCCTTGAGCGCGATACCTTCGGGCCGATCGAGGTTCGCGCTGACCGGCTATGGGGCGCGCAGACCCAGCGCTCCTTGCAGAACTTCGACATTTCGGGCGAGCGCCAGCCGGTCGAGCTGATCCGGGCGCTGGCGCAGATCAAGCGCTCGTCGGCCTTGGTCAACCAGGCGCTGGGGTTGCAGGACACTAAAAAAGCCGATGCCATCGTGGCTGCTGCCGATGAGGTCATTGCAGGAAAGCATCCGGACGAGTTCCCGCTGGTCGTCTGGCAGACCGGCTCGGGCACGCAGACCAACATGAACGTCAATGAAGTGCTGGCGAACCGGGCCAGCGAACTGCTGGGCGGCGAGCGCGGCGATGCCAGGCTGGTCCATCCGAATGACGACGTGAACCGCAGCCAGTCGTCGAACGACGTGTTTCCCACGGCCATGCATGTGTCCGCGGTCGTCGCCATCACTAAAAAACTGCTTCCCGCACTGGAAAAACTGCGCGCTACGCTGGCGCAAAAATCCAGCGATTTCGACGGCATCGTGAAGATCGGCCGCACCCATCTACAGGACGCGACGCCTTTGAGCCTGGGCCAGGAATTTTCGGGCTATGTGGCGCAGCTGGCGCATGGTGAGGCGCATGTGCGGGCCGCGCTGCCGCATCTGTATGAACTCGCCCTGGGCGGAACGGCGGTAGGCACCGGGCTGAACGCGCCCAAGGGCTATGCGGAGCAGGCGGCGGCCGAGCTGGCGCGGCTGACCGGTTTGCCTTTCGTCACCGCGCCGAACAAGTTCGAGGCGCTGGCTAGTTGCGACGCACTGGTCCATGCGCACGGCGCCTTGAAAACGCTGGCCGCCAGCCTCATGAAAATCGCCAATGACGTGCGCTGGCTGGCCAGCGGCCCGCGCAGCGGCATCGGCGAGCTGAGCATCCCCGAGAATGAGCCGGGCTCGTCGATCATGCCGGGTAAGGTCAACCCGACGCAAAGCGAGGCGCTGACCATGCTGGCCGCGCAGGTGTTCGGCAACGACGTGGCGATAAATTTTGGCGGCGCGTCGGGCAACTTCGAGCTCAATGTGTTCCGGCCGATGGTGGCCTACAACTTTTTGCAAAGCGTTCGGCTGCTGGCCGATGGCATGGTGAGCTTCAACGACCACTGCGCCGTGGGCATTGAGCCCAACCGCGAGCGCATCGCCGAGCTGGTCGGCCGCTCGCTGATGCTGGTGACGGCGCTCAACCCGCACATCGGCTACGACAAGGCGGCCTTCATCGCCAAGAAGGCGCACCAGGAAGGCTGCAGCCTGCGCGAAGCCGCCGTGGCTTCGGGCTATGTGACGGCCGAGGAGTTCGACGCCTGGGTAGTGCCGCAGGACATGATATGAATAAAAAACGCTACATGCTATTGTTTAGATAGCTGAAAGCGCTAGTCCTGTTTGCGCAAAAGACCTTTTTTGTCAGTGTTTTTGCGCCGCGATGCCGGACATGATCTTGTCGGTGTACGCGATGGCCATCGCCGACAGCAGGAAGGCAATGTGAATCACCGTCTGCGCGATCAGCACCCGGTCCGTGTAGTTGTCGGCGTTGATGAAGGTTTTAAGCAGATGGATCGAGCTGATGCCGATGATGGCCGTGGCCAGCTTGACCTTGAGCACCGACGCATTCACATGGCTGAGCCATTCGGGCTGGTCGGGGTGGCCTTCCAAGTCCATGCGGCTGACAAAGGTTTCATAACCGCCCACAATCACCATGATCAAGAGGTTGGAAATCATGACCACGTCAATCAGCGCCAGCACGACCAGCATGATGACGGTTTCGTTCAGCGTGGTGATAGGCACGGTGGTCTTGTAGCCGATGCTCGTGATGAGCGACTGCAATGCCGCCTGGCTGCCGAACACGGCTTCAATCAGGTGCAGCAACTCCACCAGGAAGTGAAAGACATAAACCCCCTGGGCCGCAATCAGCCCCAGATAAAGCGGCACCTGCAGCCAGCGGCTGGCAAAGATCAGGCTGGGCAAGGGTCTTAGCGGCGTGAGTTTTGGAGGAGTGGGTTGGGACATGGGGCGAACCGTTACTAGGGCTGGGAATTGTATGGCGCGCCGGACTCCGGCCGAATCACATGGATTAAGGCGCAAGCCCGTCAGTGGCCTGTAAGTGCAAAGGTCGAAAGTACGCTCGATTCAATGACCCAAGGAGACATGATTAATGAGCACCCCTGACAATTCCATCCAGTCCACATTGGTTGAAAACCGCGTGTTTCCACCCAGTGCTGCCACCGTGCGGTCGGCCCGAATTTCCGGCATGGAGGGCTACAACGCCTTGTGCGCTGAAGCCGAAAATGATTTCGAAGGCTTCTGGGCTCGGCTGGCGCGTGAAAACCTGAGTTGGAACAAGCCATTTACCCAGGTGCTGGATGAGTCCAATGCCCCGTTCTACCAGTGGTTTGCCGATGGCGAGTTGAATGCCTCCTACAACTGTCTGGACCGCCACCTGGGCACACCGACAGAAGACAAGAAAGCCATCATTTTCGAAAGCGATGACGGCAAGGTCACCAACGTCACCTACAAGGAACTGCACGCAAAAGTCAGCCAGTTCGCCAGCGCGCTGAAGGAAATGGGCGTGCAAAAGGGCGACCGCGTCGTCATCTACATGCCGATGACGGTCGAAGGCATCGTCGCCATGCAGGCCTGCGCCCGCATCGGCGCCACTCATTCGGTGGTGTTTGGCGGCTTCTCGGCCAAGAGCCTGCAAGAGCGCATCCAGGACGCCGGCGCCGTCGCCGTCATCACTGCCAATTACCAGTTGCGCGGCGGCAAGGAACTGCCGCTCAAGGCCATCGTGGACGAAGGCATCGCCATGGGCGGCTGCGAGTCGATCAAGAATGTGATCGTGTACCAGCGCACCTTGAGTGCCTGCAACATGGTCGAAGGCCGCGACAGCCTGATGCACGAAGTCACCGCCAAGGCCAACCCGGTGTGCGAGCCTGAATTCGTTGGCGCCGAGCACCCGCTGTTCGTGCTTTACACCTCCGGCTCGACCGGCAAGCCCAAGGGCGTGCAGCACAGCACCGGCGGTTATTTGCTGTGGGCCAAGCTGACGATGGACTGGACGTTCGACCTGCAGCCGTCCGATGTGTTCTGGTGCACTGCCGACATTGGCTGGATCACCGGCCACACCTACATCACCTACGGCCCGCTGGCCGCTGGCGCGACGCAGGTGGTGTTCGAAGGCATCCCGACCTACCCGAATGCCGGCCGCTTCTGGCAGATGATCGAAAAGCACAAAGTCACGATCTTCTACACCGCACCGACCGCCATCCGTTCGCTGATCAAGGCCGCCGATGCCGAGCCAGCGGTGCATCCGGACCGTTCCGACCTGAGCAGCCTGCGCATCCTGGGCTCGGTCGGCGAGCCGATCAACCCCGAAGCCTGGATGTGGTACTACAAAAACATCGGCGGCGAGCGCTGCCCGGTGGTCGATACCTTCTGGCAGACCGAAACCGGCGGCCACATGATCACGCCGCTGCCCGGCGCCACGCCGCTGGTTCCCGGCAGTTGCACCCTGCCGCTGCCCGGCATCATGGCCGCCATCGTGGATGAAACCGGCAACGACGTGCCCAACGGCTCGGGCGGCCTGCTGGTCGTCAAGCGCCCCTGGCCGTCGATGATCCGCACCATCTGGAACGACCCCGAGCGTTTCAAGAAGAGCTATTTCCCTGAAGAACTGGGCGGCACGATCTACCTGGCCGGCGACGGCGCGGTGCGCAACATCGACAACGGCTACTTCCGCATCACCGGCCGCATCGACGACGTGTTGAACGTGTCGGGCCACCGTATGGGCACGATGGAAATCGAGTCGGCGCTGGTGGCCCATCCGCTGGTGGCCGAAGCCGCCGTGGTCGGCCGTCCCGACGACCTGACCGGCGAGGCCATCGTGGCCTTCGTCGTGCTCAAGCGTTCACGTCCTGAGGGCGACGAAGCCAAGGCGATTGCCAAGGAATTGCGCGACTGGGTCGGCAAGCAGATCGGCCCGATTGCCAAGCCCAAGGACATTCGCTTTGGCGACAACCTGCCCAAGACGCGCAGCGGCAAGATCATGCGCCGCCTGCTGCGCGGCGTGGCCAAGGGTGAAGCGGTCACGCAAGACACCTCGACCCTTGAGAATCCGGCGATTTTGGAGCAGCTGTCGCAGAACCTGTAAGCTTTTTACAGGCCGCGAAAGCCATTGAAAAAGCCCGTCGATTGACGGGCTTTTTTTGCTTGTTCCCCTGAATTCAGAGTGCTTCAGCGCTTGCGCAAGGTTACTTTTGTGCCAGGATCCAGGCGACAAGTCGCTTGGCCTCTGCTGGCGTGACCTGCGCATTGGCCGGCATGGGCACGGGCCCCCAGACACCGGCCCCGCCCTTGAGGACCTTGGCCTCCAGTTTGGCCACTGCGTCTGCCTGACCTGCATATTTGGCCGCCACCTCCTTGTACGAAGGTCCGACCAGCTTTTTGTCAACGGCGTGACAAGCCATGCAGTTTTTGGCCGTTGCCAGTTGCAGGTCAGCCATGGCCGGAGCGCAGATTGTCCAAGTTGCTACCACGGAAGCAATTGTCAAAAGAGTGCGTTTCAGTTTCATGGCTTGCCTCATGCGTAAATGGTTATGGATTCGGTTACAGTGATTTAACGCGATTGTAGGGGCGAGCGTTGACCATGAACCATGGCCAGAACCCGCAGGTGGCCTGCCCGATTTCAGGAGTTCAGCATGTATTTGTTATTGATTGGTGTTTTGGGCCTGGCCCTGAAATACCTGGAAATCGAACCGGTGGCCGGTTTGAGATGGTGGCAGATTTTGTCGCCGTTTGCCCTGGCTGTCGTTTGGTGGGCATGGGCTGACGCCTCTGGCTACACCAAGCGCAAGGAAATTGAAAAAATGGATGATCGCAAGCAAAAACGCATTGACAGGCAGCGCGCGGCCATGGGCCTGACGTCCAGGAAACGGCCTTGAAGCCATTGCTTGGCACTTGGAATACGGCGGCCTTGACCAAAGTAAAAAGCCCGTGAAGTTTGTAACTCACGGGCTTTTTTCAGCGCATTTCAGCGTTCAAGCATCAATAGTCGTCCAGCACGGCACCCTTGCTGGCGCTTGATGCGTTGAACGCGAACTTGGCCTGCACGCCGCGCGTGTAGCGCGCTGCCGGTGCCGTCCAGCCGACCTTGCGGCTTTCAAGTTCGGCATCGCTGATGTTGAGTTGCAGCAATAGTTGCTTGGCATCGATGGTGATCGAATCGCCTTCCCGGATGAAGGCGATGTTCCCGCCAGCTGCCGCTTCAGGCGCAACATGGCCAACCACCATGCCCCAGGTGCCGCCGGAAAAGCGCCCGTCGGTGATCAGGCCGACGCTTTCGCCCAGGCCGGCGCCAATCAAGGCGCCGGTGGGTGCCAGCATTTCCGGCATGCCGGGACCGCCCTTGGGGCCGAGGTAGCGCAGCACCATCACATCGCCAGCCACGATCTTGCCGTCCAGAATCGCCTTGAGGCCCGACTGCTCATCCTCGAACACCCGGGCCGGACCGGTCATGACCGGGTTCTTCAAGCCGGTGATCTTGGCAACGCAGCCTTCGGGCGAGAGGTTGCCTTTGAGGATGGCGAGGTGGCCCTGGGCGTACATCGGCTTGTCGATGGGGCGGATCACGTCCTGGTCGGCACGCGGCGCATCGGGCACGTCGGCCAGCACTTCGGCAATGGTCTGGCCCGAAATGGTGATGCAGTCGCCATGCAGCAGGCCGGCGACCAGCAGCATCTTCATGACCTGCGGAATGCCGCCAGCCTGGTGCAGGTCCACCGCCAGGTACTCGCCCGATGGTTTCAGGTTGCACAGCACCGGGGTTTTCTGGCGCACGCGTTCGAAGTCGTCAATCGTCCACTCGACGCCGGCCGCATGGGCGATGGCCAGAAAATGCAGCACCGCGTTGGTCGAGCCGCCGGTGGCCATGATGACGGCCACGGCGTTTTCAATGGATTCTCGGGTGACGATGTCGCGCGGCTTGATGTCCTTTTTCACCGCCTCGATCAGCACCTTGGCCGATTCCTTCGCCGAGTTCAGTTTTTCGTCATGCGGATTGGCCATGGTGCTGGAGTAGGGCAGCGAGATGCCCAGCGCCTCGAACGCGCTGGACATGGTGTTGGCGGTGTACATGCCGCCGCAGCTGCCGGTGCCCGGAATGGCGCGGCGCTCGATCTGCAGCAGGTCTTCGTCGCTCATGCGGCCGGCGGCGTTTTCGCCGACGGCTTCGAACACGCTGACGATGTTGAGGTCCTTGCCCTTGTAATGGCCGGGCAGGATCGTGCCGCCATAGACAAAGATCGCCGGCACGTTGGCGCGCAGCATGCCCATCAGGCCGCCGGGCATGTTCTTGTCGCAGCCGCCGACCACCAGCACGCCGTCCATCCACTGACCCTGCACGCAGGTCTCGATGCAGTCTGAAATGACTTCGCGGCTGACCAGCGAATACTTCATGCCTTCGGTGCCCATGGCCATGCCGTCGGAAATGGTCGGCGTGCCGAACACCTGCGCATTGCCGCCGGCTTCTTCAATCGCGGCAATGGCCGCATCGGCCAGCTTTTGCAGGCCGCTGTTGCACGGCGTGATGGTGCTGTGGCCGTTGGCCACGCCGATCATCGGCTTCTTGAAGTCATCGGCTTCATAGCCCATGGCGTAGTACATCGAGCGGTTCGGGGCGCGCGACTTGCCTTCGGTGATGTTGGCCGAACGGCGGTTGATCTGGATGACTTTGGTTTCCATGGGCTTGCCTTGAGGTGTTCAAAAGAGTGACGTTAGGAGCGATTATCCCGTGCCTAGCGGGCCGGCAGACGCTAGAAAATCGAAGTATGTGGGATGTGGCTGATTTTTTCCAATCCATTGTTCCATGCGGTATTGACCTCTGGCGCATGTGAAAGACGCTCAAGCGAGCGGCTGCTGCCCGGGGCGCGCAGCGCCGACGGTCAGGCCGAGCGTGGGCGCCTGACAGTGTGCGGCGGTTGGCCGGTCCCGCGCTGCTGCGCTTCATGGCGTTTGCACCGGGCTGACAGCGTTTCGCTGGGCCAAATGGGAACATGCCTTGCTGTCGCTGGCCGGAAGCTGACGTTTGCAAGGTCTTCGAAGGAGAAAAGGCGTAACGTAGGGGGCTGTCAGGTTTTAAAGTTACATTTGTAACCATATTTCATGGTTACGCCGCTGCCTTGAAAGGCCTCATGCAATGACGAATGCTTTTCTTCGGGACAGGGTAATGGCATGACCATGCCGGGCCTGCAAACAGACAAGGCCTTGCGCGGCCCGGGCAGTGTGGGCATTTGCGCAAGCTTGCCCGGTAAAGCACTGCCGGCCTTCATCAACAAACGACTCCTGGTCGAAGCCCTGCTGGTGGTTGTTCTCGGCTGCCTGGCGGGCGTGGGCTGGCTGGCGTGTCAAAACATGCAGGCCGCAACCGATTCCGAACGCTGGGAAGCGCACACCCGCGTGGTGATCCAGGAACTCGGTGAACTGCTGTCCAGCCTCAAGGACGCGGAAACCGGGCAGCGCGGCTTCATCATCACAGGGAACCCCGACTACCTGGCGCCATACCATGAAAGCCTGAAAACCTTCCCGGTCCGGCTGGCGGAAGTGCGCCGCCTGACAGCAAACAATCCTGCTGCGCAGCAGCGTCTCGCCGCGCTCATACCGCTTGCCGCAGCTAAATTTACTGAGATGAAAGCACTCATTGCGCTGCGCGAGGCTAAAGGATTGCAGGCTGCCAGCGAGTCGCTCATGGTGGGGTCAAACAAGTCGACCATGGACCAGATTCGCCTGCTGGTGGCCCAAGCGCAGGCGCAAGAGACGCAACTCTTGAAAGACCGCGTCATCAAAAGCCAGTCTGATAATCGCAAGTCGAGTCAATCGCTTTTGCTGACCAGCGCGCTGGGCGGTTTCGCGCTGCTGCTGCTGCTGGTCTGCCTGCGGTGGGAGCGGGCGAGCCGATGCCGGGCCGAGACGGCGCAGGACGCGAGCGAGGAGCGTTATGGCCGCTTGTTCAATTCGATTGACGAAGGCTTTTGCATCATCGCGTTGATCTTTGACGAAAGCCGGAAGCCGGTTGATTACCTCTGTCTGGAAGCAAATCCGGCGTTTGAGCGGCATACCGGCATCTCCGGCGCGGCGGGAAAACGGATCAGCGAGATCGCCCCGGGTCAGTCAGCCGAAGGCATCGAGATGTTCACCAAGGTTCTTCTGACGGGCGAGGCGCATCGTTTTGTCAACCAGTCGAAAGCGGTGGACCGCTGCCTGGAAGGCTATGCCTGCCGGATCGGCGGGCCGGAGAGTGCAACGATCGCCGTTCTGGTTCGCGACATCACCGAGCGCCAGCATGCTGAAAAAGCCCTGCGCGAATCGCAACGGTTTTTGCGCTCATCCCTCGATGCCTTGTCGGGCCACATCGCCGTGCTGGATGAATCGGGAACGATTCTGGAAATCAACGAGGCCTGGCAACGCTTTGCCGATGACAACCAGCCGCCGGGCGTGGTTGCGTCCGGCATCGGAATCGGCGTCAATTACCTTGATCATTGCCGGCAGACCTTGCTGCAGGGTGGCGACACCCCGGCTTATGCGCTGGCCATCCAGGACATCATCGCCGGACGGCGCACGCGTTTCGAGATGGAATACCCTTGTGACTCGCCGACCGAGAAGCGCTGGTTTGTCATGCGGGTCACGCGATTCCAGAGCGCCGGGCCGGTCCGGATCGTCATCGTGCACGATGACTGCACTAAACAAAAACTGGCCGAAAACGCCTTGCGAGAAAGCGAGGAACGCTACCGCAAGCTGTTCAATTCGATGGATGAGGGTTTCTGCATCATTGACATCGTGTTCAACGACCAGGCGCAAGCGGTGGATTGCCGCTTTCTGGAAGTCAATCCTGCTTTTTTGGTGCAGACGGGAATGCACGGCATTGCCGGAAAACGCCTGCGTGAAATCGCCCCGGACCATCAAGCGGGGTGGCTGGAAACTTGCGGCAAGGTGGCCCTGACAGGTCAACCCATTCGGTTCACCCACGATGAAAAAGCGTTTGGCATCAAGTTCGATATTTATGCCGCGCCGCTGGGCAGCGATGAAAGCCGAAAAGTTGCCATCGTCTTCAACAACATCACTGAACGCAGCAGGGCAGCGGAAACCCTGCTCCAAAGCGAACAGCGTTTTCGCGCCTTGTTCGACTGGGGCCCGGTCGCTATGCACTCGTGCGACCGTTCTGGAACGATTCTGGAATTCAACCGCCGCGCCATCGATTTATGGGGACGCAAACCAAAGCCAGGAGAAACCGACGAACAGTTTCGCGGCTCGTTCAAATTCCGTCACCCTGACGGCAGCTTGCGCTCCTACGCGCAAACCGGAATGGCCAAGGTGTTGAGGGGTGAGATCACAGCGGCGCATAACGTCGAAGTGGTCATTGAAAGACCTGACGGGTTGCGAAAGGCTGTTGTCGGCAATATTGTTCCGATCAAGAACAACCAGGGCGAGATCATTGGCGCCATCAACTGCTTTTACGACATCACCGAGCGCAGCCGCCTGGAGCGGCAGACGCAGGAGCAGGCGCAGGCCCTGACCGAGCTGCACCGCCGCAAGGACGAATTCCTGGCGATGCTCAGCCACGAGTTGCGCAACCCGCTGGCGCCGCTGACCAGCGCGGTCGAACTGCTGGGGCGGCAGGAAAACCAGGACCCGGTGTACCGCCAAGCCTGCCAGGTCATCAAGCGGCAGGTGGGCCAGATGAAGCACCTGATCGATGACCTGCTGGAGGTTTCCCGTATCACCAGCGGCAATATGCGGCTTCGCAAGGAGCCGGTCCGCGTGGCCGATATTGTCGAAAGGGCGCTGGAAACGGCCCAGCCGCTGATCGCCAGGCGACGGCATCAGCTCACGGTGTCGCTGCCGCCGCATCCGGTCTGGCTCGATGCAGACGCCACCCGGCTGGAGCAGGTGCTGGTGAACCTGCTTAACAACGCCGCCAAGTACACCGACGAGGGCGGCCACCTGTGGCTGAGCGTCGTGCAGGAAGGCGATGCAACGGCCGGCGGGGCGGTGGCGGTGATCAAGGTGCGCGACAACGGCATGGGCATCGCTGCCGAACTGCTGCCCCATGTATTTGATTTGTTCACGCAAGCCGAACGCGCCATTGACCGCTCGCAAGGCGGCATGGGCATCGGCTTGAGCCTGGTCCGGCAACTGGTCGAACTGCACGCAGGCACCGTCGAGGCGCACAGCACCCTGGGGCAGGGCAGCGAATTTGTCGTGCGCCTGCCGGTCAGGCAGGCTGCCGCGCCGCCGCTGCCCCTGCCGCCGCCTGTGGCCAGCTTGGCCCAGCCTGCGGTCAGGCGCTGCCGGGTGCTGGCCGTCGATGACAGCGTGGATGCGGTGGAATTTCTGGCCAGGCTGCTCAGGCTGTCCGGGCATGAGGTGGAAGTCGCCTATGACGGCCCCACCGCCGTGCAAGCCGCCCTGGCCATGCGCCCCGACGTGGTGCTGCTCGACATTGGCCTGCCGGGGCTCACGGGTTACGAGGTCGCCAGGCAACTGCGCCAGGAACCCGCGCTGAAAAACACCGTGCTGGTCGCCGTCACGGGCTATGGACGCGAATCAGACCGGCAGCGCTCCAAGAATGCCGGTTTTTCTTACCATCTGGTCAAGCCGGCCGGGGTCAGCGAGGTCGAGGAAATACTGTCGGCCGTTGGCAAACAACTCGCATTGCAGGCTGGTGCGACGCCAACCGTGGCGCCTGAAGCTTGAGGCCGGCGGGCGCCGGCGGTGGCCTGGCTTGCATGCACAATGGCACCCCATGCTCATCCATCCCGAAATCAATCCTGTTGCGCTGCAACTCGGCCCCCTGGCCATTCACTGGTACGGCCTGACGTACCTGGCCGCCTTTGGCCTGTTTTTTCTCCTGGCCAGCCTGCGCCTGCGCCATGAGCCGTATGCGTCCATCACCGGACCGGGCGCCTGGTCGCGTCGGGACATCGAGGACATTTTGTTCCTGGGCGTGATGGGCGTGGTGGTGGGTGGGCGGCTGGGCTACTGCCTGTTCTACAAACCGGGCTACTACGCCACCCACCCGCTGGAGATCTTTTTCATCTGGCAGGGCGGCATGAGCTTTCACGGCGGCATGCTGGGCGTGCTGGCGTCGCAGCTGTGGTTTGCGCGCTCGCGCCAGCGGCCGTGGCTGCAGGTGATGGACTTCATCGCGCCGTGCGTGCCGACCGGTCTGGCCGCCGGACGCGTGGGCAACTTCATCAATGGCGAGCTGTGGGGCCGCTTCAGCGCGCCTGATTTGCCGTGGGGCATGGTGTTTCGGCACAGCGGCTCGATGCTGCCGCGCCATCCGTCGCAGGTTTACCAGTTTCTGATGGAGGGCCTGCTGCTGTTCGTGCTGCTGTGGCTGTATGCCCGCAAGCCACGCAAGATGGGCCAGGTCTCGGGCGCCTTCCTGGTCGGCTATGGCGTGTTCCGATTCATCGCCGAGTTTTTCCGCGAACCCGATGATTTTCTGGGCATCCTGGCGCTGGGCATGAGCATGGGCCAGTGGCTGTGCATTCCGATGATCGGCGCCGGCGTCTGGCTCTGGATTTGGGCCTCAAACAGATCTTTGCGCACGTAGCACGGGCACCAGGCGCTATTTATTTCATAGTAAATCCGTTTTTACCTTTTTCCGCAACGGCAAGGAATGCCGGCATCCCATCACTTCCAGGAGTTTCCCCCATGAGTACCAGCAACTGGATCGGCCGCAACGTCTACCGGCTGCTGCCTGGCGCCCCTGCAAAGATAAAAGACGCTGATGCGCAGGGAGCGCGGGCACAGGCAGCTGGCAAATCAGGAGCAGATGCCGCATCAAAAGACAGCCCGGCCGCCCGTTCCATTCCAGTGCGCCTGGAAGCCACGCTGCGCCAGGAAGACGAGGCGCTGTCGCCGCGCCTGCTGCGCCGGGCCTTCGAGGAACTCCAAGCCATCATCGACCCGCGCGTGAGCGAGATCGAAGGCGGGCGCCGCGCCATGGACGTGGCCGCCTGGCATGCTGGCGCCCCGCCGGCGCAGCGCCGCGACCTGTGGCTGCTGATGAGCGAGATGTTTGTCGCCGACGCGCAAAAAACCCGGGAGGCCCAGGCGCGGTTTGCCGCTGCGGTCGGCACGCCCGACGAAGCCGTGGCCGAGGTGCATTACCGCCGCGCCACCGTGTCGCCGCGCCGCCGCCTGCTCCAGCGCTTCAGCGTGTACCCGCAGGGCGTTCAGTTTCTGGTCGAGCTGCGCGCCGAAATGCTGCCTTTCCTCAAGGCCGACAAGCGGCTGATGGCGCTGGATGTGGAAATGGAGTACATGTTCTCGACCTGGTTCGACGTGGGTTTTCTGGACCTGCGCCGGATCAGCTGGGATTCGCCGGCGTCGCTGATTGAAAAACTCATCCAGTACGAAGCGGTGCATGACATCAAGAGCTGGTCCGATGTCAAGAACCGCCTGGACAGCGACCGCCGCTGCTACGGCTTTTTTCACCCGCGCCTGCCCGGCGTGCCCTTGATTTTTGTCGAGGTCGCGCTAATCGATGAAATGGCCGAAGGCATCATGCCGCTGCTCGATGAACAGGCGGCCGTGGCTGACCTGGGCAAGGCGACGACCGCGATTTTCTATTCGATCAGCAACACCCAGCCCGGCTTACGCGG
This sequence comes from Polaromonas sp. DSP2-3-2b2, assembly GCF_049895905.1. Classification (NCBI taxonomy): domain Bacteria; kingdom Pseudomonadati; phylum Pseudomonadota; class Betaproteobacteria; order Burkholderiales; family Comamonadaceae; genus Polaromonas; species Polaromonas sp. DSP2-3-2b2. The sequence goes on from NZ_JAFCTH010000032.1 coordinate 14,285, forward strand.
CGTGAGTTTTGGCGACTCGCTGATTAAGCGGGTGGTGGAAACGCTCAAGGACGAATTTCCCAGGCTCAAGGTGTTTGCCACGCTGTCGCCGATCCCGGGTTTGCGCAGTTGGCTGGGCAAGAATGCCGCAGCGCTGTTTGAGCGGCTGGCCGACAAGGAACGCGCGGCGCTGGTCCAGGCCCTGGGGGGCGATGCGCCCGCGCCGGGCAGCTTCCTGGCGGCGATTGAAAATCCGCTGGCCCTGCCGGACAAATCGCCGGTGCGCCAGCTGCTGCTGCAAGGCGCCGCGCATTACCTCGGCCAGGGGCTGAAGGACGGCCAGCCGCTCGATGCGGTGGCGCGCTTCCACCTGGGCAATGGCGCCCGGGTCGAGAGGCTGAACTGGGCCGCCGACCCGTCACCCAAGGGCATCAAGCAGTCTTACGGACTGATGGTGAATTACCTGTATGACCTCAAGCGACTGGACAAGCACCGGGCCATGCTGGCGCAGGGGAAAGTCCCGGTAGCCACCGATATCCAGGATTTGTATATTTGACGACTTGCCCTGAGCGAGCCCGAGCCAAAAATAAAAAGGAGACTTGCATGACATTTCATTTCGAGAGCAGCAGCACCCGCCGCGCCATCCTGCGCGCGGCGGCAGCCGGCATGGCTACCTGGTCGCTCGGCAGCCACGCCCAGTCGGCCTGGCCGGCCAAGCCCGTCACCGTCATCGTGCCGTTTCCGGCCGGCGGCGGCACCGACGCCTTTGCCCGGCCGCTGTCGGCGCAGTTCGCCAAGCTGACCGGCAAGCAGCTCATCATCGACAACCGGGGCGGCGCGGGCGGCACGCTGGGCGCCGGCATTGCGGCGCGTGCGCAGCCCGACGGCTACACGCTGTTCATGGGCGCAGTGCACCATGCGATCGCGCCGTCGATGTACCCCAGGCTCGACTACGACATTGAAAAAGACTTCGTTCCGCTGGCGCTGATGGCCAATGTGCCGCAGGTGCTGGTCGTCAACCCGAAGAACCTTCCGGGCGACTTCAAGGCTTTCCTGGCGCAGGTTCGCGCCAAGCCGGGCCGCTACAACTACGGCTCGGCCGGCGCCGGCACATCGCACCACCTGGCCGGCGAGCTGTTCAAGCAGCAGACGCAGACCTTCATCACGCACATTCCCTATCGGGGTGCGGGGCCGGCGCTGCAGGATTTGATCTCGGGCAATGTGGACATGATGTTTGACGGCCTCGGTTCGTCGGCCGCGCATATCAAGGGCGGTCGCATCAAGGCGCTGATGGTCTCGGGCGCCAAGCGCAACCCGGCTTTCCCCGATGTGCCCTGCGCCGCCGAACTCGGCCTTCCTGACTACACCGTCACCACCTGGTACGGCATGTGGGCGCCCAAAGGCACGCCGCTTGAGGTGCAGGCGCGCATCGTCGAAGACCTGCGCAAGGCCGCCGCCAGCGACGAGCTCAAAGCCATCTGGGCCAGCAACGGCGCCGAGTTTGGTAACCTGACGCCGGCGCAGTTCGGTTCGTTTGTCAGTGCCGAAGTCAAGCGCTGGGCGGCCGTCGTCAAGGCCGCCGGCGCCAAACTGGACTAAGGGTATGGCCCCCACGCTTGTCGCTTCGCGTACTGCGCTGCCCCCCGAGGGGGCCATTGCGCCCGTGGCCCGGCGAAGCCGGTTCCACGGCCCCTGCTGGCTGGGGAATGCTGCCTTTCACCATGCTTGACACTTTTGCAGGAAATTGATTCGATGAGCGGCGCTGTTCTTCTTGATATTTCCGGTTTTCTGGCCACGGTCACGCTGTCGCATCCGGGCAAGTTCAACGCCATGTCGCGCATCATGTGGCGCGAGCTGTGCGCTGCGTTTGAACTGATCCAGCAGCGCCATGACGTGCGCTGCGTGCTGGTCCAGGGTGAAAACGGACACTTTTGCGCGGGTGGCGATATTTCTGAATACGCCGGTTTCCGGTTCAAGGAAGCCAGCCTGCGCGACTTTCATGAAAACGATGTCTGGGGTGGCCTGCAGACGATGCTCGACTGCGACGTGCCCATCGTCGCGCGGATTGAGGGCAACTGCATGGGCGCCGGCGTCGAGATTGCCAGCTGCTGCGACATGCGGCTGGCGGCCGGCAACGCGCGTTTCGGCGCGCCGATTGCGAAGCTCGGCTTTCCGATGGCGCCGCGCGAGGCGGCGCTGGTGACGCGCGCCGTGGGCGAGCTGACGGCGCGCGAAATGCTGCTATCAGCCGCAGTGCTGGACGCGGCCGAGATGAAGCAGCGCGGCTTTTTGAACCAGGTGCTGGCGCTGGATGCACTGGACGCTGCGGTGCAAGAGCGCCTCCAGCGCATCGGGCAGCTGGCGCCGCAGGCCGCACGTCTGAATAAAGCATCATTCAGGGCTCTGGCGCACGTCCCGCCTGCGCAAGCAGCTATTAATATAATAGCGACCGCGTATGACTACGCGCCCTCTGGCGAACACCGTGAAGGCATCATCGCCTTCATGGAAAAGCGTCCGCCGGCGTTCAGCGCCTAGATGGCTGCATTCCCCATTTTTGACATCCCCAATCCCATGACCCATCACAACCTGTTTGCCGCGCTGCGGTCGGCCTTTCCCGCCGACCTGGACGAAGTCGCCATTGAAACTGACAGCGGTTTGATTTATTCATGGCGTGACCTGGAGCACGGCAGCGCCATGATGGCCAATTTGCTGCAGTCCCTGAGCCTGCCCGAAGGCGCGCGGATTGCCGTGCAGGTTGAGAAATCGGTCGAGGCTATGGTGCTGTACCTGGCCACCCTGCGCGCCGGCTTTGTGTTTTTGCCCTTGAACACCGCTTACCAGAGCGCCGAGATCGAGTATTTTCTAGGCAATGCCGAGCCATCGGTGGTGGTCTGCAGCAGCGCCAATTTTGGCTGGGTCAGCAAGATCGCTTTCAAGACCGGCACGCAGAATGTCTTCACCCTCGACGACGACCGCACCGGTTCGCTGCTGGAGCGCGCCGCGCATTGCAGCGACCGGCATGAAGTCGTCGCCAGGCAGGCTGACGACATGGCCGCGATCTTGTACACCAGCGGCACGACGGGGCGCAGCAAGGGCGCGGTGCTGTCGCACGGCAATTTACTGAGCAATGCGCGGGTACTCAAGGACTACTGGGGCTGGAAACAAGGCGACGTGCTGATCCACGCGCTGCCGATTTTCCATGTCCACGGCCTGTTCGTCGCCATTCACGGTGCGCTGATCAACGGCAGCAAGATGATCTGGCTGGCGAAGTTTGATCCGAAAAAGGTCATTGAAAAACTGCCCGAAGCCACCGTGTTCATGGGCGTGCCGACGCTGTATGTGCGGCTGCTGGCCGAGCCGGGCTTGACGGTTGATGCCTGCCGCCGCATGCGCCTGTTCATCGCCGGGTCGGCGCCGCTCTTGATCGAAACCTTCCGCGAATGGCAGGCGCGCACCGGCCACACCATCCTGGAGCGCTACGGCATGAGTGAAACCGCCATGCTGACGTCCAACCCTTGCCAGGGTGGCGAGCGGCGCGGCGGCACCGTCGGCTTTGCGCTGCCGGGCGTCAGCCTGCGCGTCGCGGGCGACGAAGGCCAGGGCCTGCCGGTAGGCGAGATTGGCAATATTCAGGTCAAGGGGCCGAATGTCTTCCAGGGCTACTGGCGCATGCCCGAGAAAACGGCCGAGGAGTTCACCGCCGACGGCTATTTCAGGACCGGCGACGTCGGCAATATCGACGAGGACGGCTACATCACCATCGTCGGACGCAGCAAGGACCTGATCATCAGCGGCGGCTACAACGTCTATCCGGCCGAGATCGAAGGCTATATCAACGAGCTGCCTGGCGTTCTTGAGAGCGCCGTGGTCGGGGTGCCGCATCCGGACTTTGGCGAGGTCGGCGTGGCCGTGGTGATTGCCAAACCCGGCGCCGCGCTCGATGCAGCGCAGATCGTGGCCGGCATGAAGTCGCAACTGGCCAATTTCAAGGTGCCCAAGCAATGCTTCGTGGTCAGCGAGTTGCCGCGCAACACCATGGGCAAGGTGCAGAAAAATGTCTTGCGCGAGCAGTTCAAAGCGCTGTTCGCCTGAAGCCCGCCAGGCCGCTGTTCACCGCAGCGGCGCAGCCCGTGCCGGTCTGGGCTGGCCGCGCTGCGGCAGTGTCGCCAGCACCACGCCCACCAGCGCAATCGCAAAGGCGCCGACCTGCGTTGCGTTCAGGCTTTCACCCAACACCCCCACGCCCACCGCCGCCGCGCTGACCGGCAGCATCACGGTGAACACCCCGGCCTGGTTGGCGGCAACGGTCTTCAAGCCGGTCATCCACAGCCACACCGTCCAGACGCTTGCCGCCAGCGAATAGAACACCAGCAGCCCCCAGCTACTGGGTGCGACGGCGGCAAAGTCGAAACCCCAGGCCACCCACAGCCCGAAAGGCGTGACCAGCGCAAAGCCCCACAGGTTGATCAGCGCCGTGATGCGCTTGGGGCTGAGCACGCCGGTCAGCTTCTTGCCGATCACCGCATAAGCTGCCTCGCACAGCACCGCGCCCACCAGCAGCAAATTGCCCAGCCAGGCGTTTTTTAATGCCAAATCGGCCTCTTGCGCAGTGCCCATATGCGCGGGCAGCTCACTTTTTGAGAGCGATACCAAGGCGATGCCGAGCACCGCGCAGGCCACGGCGGCCCAGACCCGGCCGCTGATCCGCTCGCGCAGGAAAGCCCAGCTCAGCAGCGCCACTGTCGCCGGAATCGCCGCCATGATGACGCCGGCGGCCACCGCGCTGGTCAGGCTTACGCCATACAGCATGCAGATCGAGAACAGAAAATTGCCCAGGAAGGACTCCAGGAACACCAGACGGCGGGTTTGCGGGCTCATGGGCAGCTCGCCGGCCGGCTTTTTCAACCAGTGCGCCATCGCCAGCCCGCCAATGCCAAAGCGCAGCCAGGCCAGCAAAAACACCGGCAGCGCCGCCACCAGCGGCTTGGACAGGGCAACATAACTGCCGACCAGCGACATGCTCAGCGCTAGGCAGGCATAGGCGGACCAGGGGGAAGCGGGGCGGTGCGGCACGTTGAAGGCTCCAGGGCGGGGCAAGCAAGTCGGTCTTGTCTGCAAGGGAAATGAAAATGAAGCGGACCGCGCCAGGGCGGCTTGTGCGGGTTATCTTCAATCCAGTTTACCGGAGGGGAATGCAGATGCTGATCGAAGCCGATGCCCGGCTGGGCCGCCACAGCTATTACGAAGCCAGCGTGCAGCGCGGGCCGCCGTTGCCGCCGCTGCAAGACACGGTGCAGGCCGATGTGCTGGTGGTTGGCGCGGGTTTTGCCGGCTTGTCGGCGGCGCTGGAACTGGCCGAACGCGGCTTGCGGGTCGTGGTGCTGGAGGCCGGCCGGGTGTGCGCTGGCGCGTCCGGGCGCAACGGCGGGCAGGCGATTGTGGGTTACGCCAGCGGCCAGGCGCCTTTCGAGCAGCAGCTGGGCCAGGCGGCAGCGCGCCAGGCCTGGGCCATGTCGCTCGAAGCCATCGCCCTGATGGACGATCGCATCGCCCGGCACGGCATCGCCTGCGACCGGGTGAAAGGTTATGTCACCTTGGCCGATTCAGCCCGCAAGGCCAGGGCGCTGGCCGCCGAAGCCGAGGCGCTGGAACGAAACTACGGCTTCCATTGCGAACTCGTCACCGGCAAGGATGTCGGCCGCTTCATCGACAGCCCGCGCTACCGCGCTGCCGCTTTCGAAGCCACTTCGGGCCACGTGCATCCGCTGAAATACGGCCTGGGGCTGGCCAAGGCGGCAAGCGCGCTGGGCGTGCGGATTTTTGAAAACTCCGCCGTCACGTCGATCAGGTGCGGCCCGGTGGTCGAGGCCGGCACCGCGCAGGGAAGGGTGCGCGCACCCTTCGCTGTGCTGGCGGGCAATTGCACGCTGGGCGAATACGGCCCAAAGGTCGCGCCGGAAATCGCCGCGCGCATCATGCCGGTCGGCACCTACATGATCGCCACTGCGCCGCTCGACCCGACCCTGTGCGCCCGGCTGATTCCCGGCAACGCGGCGGCCTGCGACAACAACTTCGTGCTCGACTATTTCCGCTTCAGCGCCGACCACCGCCTGCTGTTTGGCGGCCAGGTCAGCTATTCGGCGCGCACGCCGCGCAACGTGCAGGCGGCGATGCGCCAGCGCATGGTGGCGGTGTTTCCGGCACTGCAGGGCGCAGCGGTGGACTTTGTCTGGGGCGGCTTTGTTGACATCAGCATGAACCGGGCGCCGGATTTCGGCCGCATCGGCGGCAATGTCTATTACCTGCAGGGTTTCAGCGGCCATGGCGTGGCGGCAAGCGGACTGGCCGGGCGGCTGGCGGCCGAAGCTATTGCCGGCCAGGCCGGACGCTTTGATGTGTTTTACCGTTTGAAGCACGCACCGTTTCCGGGCGGGAAGTTGCTGCGCATGCCCAGTCTGGTGCTGGGCATGGCCTACCATCGCTTGCGGGATTGGCTGTGAGTTTTTCCGTGGCAAAAGCCGGCACGCAGGAGGTTTAACCGACGGTCTCTTGCATCGACGCCGTTGCGCCCGAGCCTTCAAGCAAGCTCCCCAGGCTCCTGAATTGGGCCGCAAGGCTGGGAATTCGTGAAAGGGTCTGGTTTACTTCCTCCAGCTTTTGCCGGGTGGCCACCGACATCGGTCCGGTGGCCTCGCGCAGCTTGGCGATCACCGTGTCGGTCAGCAGACGGATGACGACCTCGAAGCGCATGGCCTCAGGGGTTGACGTCCCGGCCCAGGCCGGCGCTGCGCCCCACCAGAGCACGTCGATGAGGCGAGGCAGGTCTGCCGCGGCAAAGATCGACCGGGCCAGGCCGCACACCGCCTGGACCAGCGCCGCCTTGACCGCCGCCATGTCAAGCGTGGGGTCGCCCAGCGCTTTTTTGAGCATCTCCAGCTCAACGGCCAGCGCGTCCTCGCTGAACAGCTGTATGCGTGCGCCGACCATGGTGCCGCTGGTGTCGGTAAAGCCGCCGGGCGCTTCGAGCGCATTGACGAGCGGGTGATACGTTGTTTCACCGCTCCAGCAGAACTGGCCCCGGAAGAACACTTCGTCATAGCCCTTGGGCACGCCCAGGAAATGCAAGGCCACCGGCTTGCCGCTGCGCTCGATCAGGAAAAGTGCCAGTTCCAGCGTGTTCACGGGCCAGCCCAGATCGACGGCAGCCCAGAAACCATCGGCCGGTGTCTGGTCTGCAAGCGCCAGGGCGTTGACCAGAAGGTGGCCTGCCTGGCGCAGATTCTGGATGTTGAAATAGCGGTCCGGGCCGTGCAGGCCGACCAGTCCTTTGGCAATGCCGTCAAGAATGTCCTGCGTCACCACGCCGTTTTCCATGACATGGGTGAAACGCGTGCAGCGAAACCGCGTCGAGTGGCTGCGGCGCGCGGCGGCGGCCCACTGCGCCTCGGCCAGTTTTTTGCTGCCGGTGTAGACGTGATCGGACACATAGGCAAAACATTTGCCGGTGGAGGAATAAATCGCATCCTCCACGCCATGGCGCAGACAGGCGTCGATCACATTGCGCGTGCCGAACACATTGGTTTGAATCGCCTCGCGCACCACCGCCTCGGCCCGTCCGGGCTCGCGGATGCTGGCCAGGTGAAAAACAATGTGGGGCCTGACCTGGGCGAACACGGCATCGAGCGCGGCTGCATCCCGGATATCAACCTGGTAAGCCGCCAGCTGGCCGGCGGGCAAGCCTTCGCCGCTGCCGCCCATGCCGATGCTGCCGGTTTGCACGGCAATGTCCGCAATGGCGATTTCCGTCGCACCCAGCTCGAAGAGCAAGGGAATCAGGTGCGAGCCGACGCAGCCGGCGCCGCCGGTGACCAGCACGCGCCGCCCCCCGAGCCGCTTTTCGGCGGCCTCGCGGTGCAGGTCCACCGTGCGTTCCATGGCCAGTGTCATGGGGCTCTGTTCGAGCTTTCCTTCGGCCCTGGCCAGCGCCATCAGGGCTTGGGTAAGCGCCTGGAGCTGATCGGCAATGGCCGGGGTGATGGGCGTGCCGAAAGGGGCAAGGGTGGCGATCTGGCGAACCAGGTCGTCGCTGGTGGCCATGGGGCAGGCTTCATCAATGGACATGAAGAACTATCCTTTTAAAAAATCTGTTGCGGCCGCGGGCCGCCGTCCGCTGCGCTGCTGGTGAACGCTGGCTCAGCCACCCGTGCGGTGACTGCAGGGACGCGGCCACCGTCTCAGACAAGCTGAACATCCCCTGGCCATGTCGCCATGCCCTGTTCAAGGTTGTACAGCCGCAGCGGGTCATAGCCCGCCGCGACCAGGGATCTGATGACGCTGTGGCTGCGCATGCCGCTCTGGCAGACCAGTACGATGTCGCGGTCCTTGGGCAGCGGCGTTGCGCCGGGCTCCTGGAGCGCGCGTTCGAGTTCCGGCTTGGGCCATCCCATGGCGCCCGGGATCCGGCCCGGCAGCCATTCGGCCGGATTGCGCACATCGACGATGACCAGCTCGTCCTGCGCCTGCAGCCTGGCCTGGAGCGCGCCGGACGAGATGGACCGGCCGACCGGCGCGGCGCAGACCATGACGGTTTCCCTGAGCGCGATGTCTTGCGGCGCGTGGCTGCAGACCGGGCAGTCGGGGTCCTTGGCGATGTGTACCGTGTTGAAGCTCAGGTCCAGCCCGTCATAGATCAGCATGCGCCCGACCATCGGCGAGCCGATGCCGGTCAACAGCTTGATGGCCTCGGTCGCCTGCAGCGATCCAATCACGCCGGGCAGCACGCCCAGCACGCCCGCCTCTGCGCAATTGGGCGCGAACTCCTGCGGCGGCGGCTCGGGAAAGAGGCAGCGGTAGCACGGGCCGGTGCGCGCATCGAAGACGCTGAGCTGGCCGTCAAAGCGCAGTACGCCGCCATAGACGTCAGGCTTGCCGAGCTTCACGCAGGCATCGTTGACCAGATACCGGGTCGGGAAATTGTCCGAGCCGTCAATGATCACGTCGTATCGGGAAATCAGCGCCAGCGCGTTGTCGATGCCGAACCGCACGTCGTGGCGTTCAATCTGCATGTCGGGATTCAGGTCAAGCATGCGCGCTTCGGCGCTTTCGTTTTTCAGGCGTCCGAGCACGGCTTGGCCATGCACGATCTGGCGTTGAAGATTGGTTTCTTCGACCACGTCGGCATCCACCAGGCCGATTCGCCCGACGCCTGCCGCTGCCAGGTAAAGCGACGCCGGGCTGCCCAGGCCGCCCAAGCCGATCAGCAGCACGCTGCCCGCCTTGAGGCGCCGCTGCCCTTCGATACCGAACTCGGGCATGATGATCTGGCGGCTAAAACGCCGAAGCTCGCTGCTGGTGAGTTCGGGCAGCGTGTCAGGATGGAATTGCGTGCTCATCCGCCCGCAACGCTCGCAATGATCTGGACTTCATCGGCATCGGTGACCGAAGTCTGCAATCCGTCGAGAAGCCGGATGTCCTGGCCGTTCTTGCAGACCACGATGAACTTGCGCAAGGCTTGGCCGCTGAACAGGTGATTGCGAAGCTCGCAAGAGTCTTCGGAAAAACGCTTGAGCGCCTCCTCGATGGAACTGACCGAAACGGTGACGCGGCTTTGCTGGTTGGTGTACCGGCGCAGCGAACTGGGAACCATTAAAACTGCCATGTAAAACGTCCTGATAAAGTGAAGTTCAGTTTCAAGGCGCAGCCTATTGACATTTAAAGAGTGCGCCTATTAACCAAATCTAATGAATAAAATGTTAGTTCGATAGTTTTGACGCTGCAACCCCCCAAACGGACCAATCAGAAGACTGAAATTCAATGGCGAACAGCTTGAAAATAAGTTACAAGGGGCGTTTCAGTGATGCTGAATATTTCAATTGTTGTACTGGCCGGCCGCTGGTGCTGTCGATGAGGCAGGCGGCCAGGCAAAATGACACTTCAACGCTGGCAAGATTGAATCGGACACGCAAGCCGCTCACTTGAAACTCTACTGCTATTAAATAAGGGGCTTAGGAAGCAGAGGCGATTAAAGCGGGTTGTTTCTGAGCAAGGCCAGCAGGGCATGATAAAGGCTTTGAT
>NZ_JAFCTH010000033.1:0-23245 GCF_049895905.1 Polaromonas sp. DSP2-3-2b2
TCTTGCTCTGACAAGGTGACTTTGTAATGTTCCATCCCCCATTGTCCACGTCACATAGCTCATGACGCGACACTAGGCAGGTCATGGTGTTCTCCAAAAATTTCTGACATCGGGAAAGCCAGGCAGGAATGGTCTCGCGGCAAGCCTTCCCGGTCCAATGAAATCGCGCTACGCTATTCATTCCATAACTGCATCAATCACTGGCCCTGTCGGGCGCCCCTTCATGTCGCCTTCACCCAGCCACCAGCGCTCCCGTCCGATTGCCGCCGGCCAGCTGCGCGCCTTCGAGGCGGTGGCCCGCCACCTCAACTTCCGCGCCGCCTCCGAAGAACTGTCGCTGACCCAGTCGGCCGTCAGCCGGCAAATACAGAGCCTGGAGGACGACGTGGGCGTCAGCCTGTTTCTGCGCCACACGCGGGCGGTCGAGCTGACCGGCGCGGGCGCGCAGCTGCTGCGCGCCGTGCTGCCTTCGCTGGAGCGTATTGATGGCACGGTGCGCATGATCCGGCAAAGCGCCGGCCGCAAAAGCGTGGCCATCAGCACCTGGGCGTCGTTTGCCTCAATGTGGCTGATTCCCCGGCTCGAAGCCTTTCAGCAGGCGCACCCCGACATCGACATCCGCATCGACGCGACCGACACCCCGGTGGACCTGGACACCACCGACGTGGACCTGGCGCTGCGCTACAGCGTGGCGGCCCGTGTGCCGGCGCAGGCGCAGCGGCTGTTCGGCGAGCAGCTTACGCCGGTGCTCAGCCCTTGGCTGCTCAAGAGTGGGCCGCCCCTGCAAAAGGCCGAGGACCTGGCGCGGTTTTCCCTGGTCGAGGCCAGCGACTCGCACCGCACCCAGCACATGGCGCTGCTGACCTGGCGGCGCTGGTTTGATGCGCAGCAGCTCACTCGGCTGGAGCCCAAGCGCTGGCTGTATTTCAACTATGCCCATCAGATCGCGCAGGCCGCGCTGACCGGCCAGGGCGTGGCCCTGGTGCGCACGCCGCTGGTCGCCGAAAGCCTGGCGTCAGGCGACCTGGTCGAGCCTTTTCCGCAGTCGCGACTGGACTCGCCGCTGGCCTACTGGCTGATCGTCGGGCCGCGCAACACGGCGCGGCCGGAAGTAGCGGCGTTTTGCGACTGGCTCAAAGCGCAGGCGGCGCGCACGCGCGAGGCCATCGGGGAAACACCGCACCCTGAAACGACCACGGCAGCCAGCGCGGCAAGCTGAACCCGCTTTATTTGAGGACCGCCCGGCCGGGCGCGGCAGACAGGCAAGCAGATAAGCAGGCGCTACATCAGCGCGCCATGCTTTTCGCCGCGCTCGTACACCACATGCGCGCGGCCCACGATCAGCGGGTCGAGCTTGCCGATGTGCTCAGGGTCTTTATTGTCGTAGGGCAATTTGTGCAGCACGTAGCGCATGGCGTTCAGGCGCGCGCGCTTTTTGCAATCGCTCTTGATGACGGTCCAGGGCGCGTCGGCGGTGTCGGTCTCGAAGAACATGGCTTCCTTGCCGCGCGTGTAGTCGTCCCATTTGTCGAGCGAGGCCAGGTCGATGGGGCTGAGCTTCCACTGCTTGAGCGGATGGCCCTCGCGCTCCTTGAAACGGCGGCGCTGCTCCTTGCGGCTGACGCTGAACCAGAACTTGATGACGTGCACGCCGCTGCGCACCAGGTGGCGCTCGAACTCGGGCGCCTGGCGCATGAATTCAAGGTATTCGGCGTCGCTGCAAAAGCCCATGACGCGCTCGACGCCGGCGCGGTTGTACCAGGAGCGGTCGAACAGCACGATCTCGCCGCGCGTGGGCAGGTGCTGCACATAGCGCTGGAAATACCACTGGCCGCGCTCGTTGTCGGAGGGCTTTTCCAGCGCCACCACGCGCGCGCCGCGCGGGTTCAGGTGCTCCATGAAGCGCTTGATGGCGCCGCCCTTGCCGGCGGCGTCGCGCCCCTCGAACAAAATCACCACGCGCTGGCCGGTTTCCTTGACCCAGGCCTGCAGCTTGAGCAGCTCGACCTGCAGGCGAAATTTTTCCTTTTCATAGATGCTGCGCCGCAGCAGGTTTTTATACGGATAGGCGCCGTCGCGCCAGCCTGCCGCCAGCTCTTCGTCGGGACTCTCGATGCTGGCCTCGCGCGGCTGGCGGCCTGTCAGCGCCTCCGACAGGGCGCGGCGGTCGTCAAGCGAAGCGCCTTCGAGCAGCGCCCGCAAGGCCTGCGCGCGGTCGCCAGGTGCGCCCGGTGCGTCGCCGTCGAGCAGCGACAGCGCGGCCTGCAACTGCTGGGCCTGGGCTGCCTCGGTAGCTTCGGCCGCGACAAACTTCTCCAGCGCACGCGCCTGGGTCGAAGGCGCCCGGTCGCCGCTGGACGCCAGGCGCACCGCGTCAGGATCGGCAAGCTGTGCCGGTGCGCGGCGGCGGCGAACGGTCTTGCCGCCGGCCTGGGGCTTGGGGGATGGAGCAGCGGAAGGGATCGTAGGTTTGGGCATGGTTCAAGGACCTTATGACACAACACTGGGACGGCAAGGCGGCAGGCAGAAAAGATTATTTTAGGAATCAAGGCAAGCAGCCGACTTGAGCAGCGTCAAACGACACGCCTGAACCCGCCTCAGCCGGGGCCTATACCGGCCAGGCCACGCCCTGGTCATTGAGCAGCACATCGAGCGCGATGTCATGCGGCTCGGGCAACAGGTCGGGCAGCCAGCCGTGGCTGAACCCCAGGCCGACCGTGACCGGGCGCGGCGACAGCGTGGCCAGCGTGCGGTCGTAAAAACCGCCGCCGTAACCCAGCCGGTAGCCGCCCGGCCCGTAGCCGACGCAGGGCACGAACAGCAGCGTGGGAACGATGATTTCGGTGTCCTTGGGCTTGGGAATGCCGTAGGCGTCTTCCTCCATCGGGCAGCCGGGGTACCAGGCATGAAAGGTCAGCGTCTTGTGCAGCTTGTTGACCACCGGCAGGCCAATCTTGCGCGGCGACCTGCCCGCTATGCTTTCTGTAGCTAGCTGCGCCCGTCCCTCTTGCGCAGAAGGCGTATTTTCCTGAAATTCCGGGCTCAGCACGGCATCCTCCTGCCAGCGGTACAGCGCCGGCAGCGGGTCAAACTCGCCCTTGATCGGCCAGTAGGCGCCTATCACCTCGTGGGGCGAGCCAACCAGCCAGATGCGCATCACCCGCTGCAGCAGGTCGGCCCGGGCCAGCCGGTCGGGCATGTCGAGGCGCGATTGCACCAGTGCTTTTCGTGTGCTTAATTTGTCCATAATCCTCCAATGCTATACAAAATTCTATGCAGCGCGGCATTGTCAGCCGTGCTGGCCGCGCCAGCGATGGCGCAAAGTCCTTCCACCGCCTGGACGCCGGGTGCCAATGCCGAGGGCGACAGCCTCATCACGGAGATGAGCAAAGTCTTTCGCAGCAGCAACAAGGGCCGGCTGGCGCAACTGCTGCCGCAGGCGCGCGGCCATGCGTTAGAGCCCTGGGCGGCCTACTGGGAACTCAAGGCCCGGCTCGGCGAAGCCAGCCCGCAGGAAGTGCAGGATTTCCTGGCGCGCCATGCGGGCAGCTACCAGGAAGACCGGCTGCGCAACGACTGGCTGCTGCTGCTTGGCCAGCGCCGCGACTGGAGCGCCTTTGCCGCCGAATACCCGAACTACCGCATGAACGACGACCGCGAGGTGCGATGCTACGCCCTGCTGGTCGAGCATTTGAAGAATCCGACGCTCGATGCCCGGCTGTCCGACGAGGTGCGCAAGAACTGGTACGCCCAGCCGGGCGCCGACGACGGCTGCACCGCCGCCGCCGAGCGGCTGGTGGGCAGCCAGAACCTCACGCCGCTCGACGTCTGGCAAAAGGCCAGACTGGCGATGGAGGCCAACCGGCCGCGCGCCGCCAGCAATGCCGTGGCCATCGTCGCGCCCGAAGCACTGGGCATGGTCACCGAACTGAACGCCAGCCCGATCAAGTTCCTGGCCGGCAAATACCTGGCGGTGCGCACGGTGCGCAAGGAAATCATCACGCTGGCGCTGGTCAAGCTGGCGGTCAGCGATGCCGAAGGCGCCGCCTTCCAGTTAGAGGGCAAATGGTCGCTGCAGCTCACCGCCGAGGAGCGCAACTGGCTCTGGGGCCTGATCGGCAAGCAGACCGCCAGCCGCATGGGCACGCAGCCGGCCGGCGACGCGCTGGCGTATTACGCCCGCGTGACCAAGGACACCGACTTGACCGATGACATGCTGGCCTGGAAGGCGCGCGCCGCCCTGCGCGCCGGCACGCTGCCGAGCTGGCAGCTGGTGCTCCAGGCGATCAATGCCATGAGCGAAGAGGGCCGCAAGGACCCGACCTGGACCTACTGGAAGGCGCGCGCGCTGCTGGCCACGTCGCCGCCCGACATCGCCAGCGCCGCCATCACGGCGCAAGGCCCGGCGCCCACCACCGCCATCGCGCCGCAGCGCGCCGAGGCGCTGGCGCTGCTGCAGTCGATTGCCTCGGTGCGCGGCTTTTACGAGCAGCTGGCGCTGGAGGAACTGGGCCAGAAGATCAGCGTTCCGCCCAAGCCCGAAGCGCTGACCGCGCAGGAAAAGGAAGCGGCCCGGCTCAACCCCAGCCTGATGCGGGCAGCCTACGCCATCCAGACCGGGCTGCGCTCCGAAGGCGTGCGCGAATGGAACTACGCCACCAACCTGCACAAGAAGGGCGGCATGAACGAGCGCGAACTGCTGGCCGCCGCCCAGCTGGCCTGCGACCGGCAGATCTGGGACCGCTGCATCAACACCAGCGAGCGCACCACCAGCGTGGCCGACTTCGAGCAGCGCTTTCCGATGCCGTTTCGCGAGACGGTCGTCAGCCGCAGCCGGGCCATCAGCCTGGACCCGGCGTATGTCTATGGCCTGATCCGCCAGGAAAGCCGCTTCATCATGGACGCCCGCTCGGGCGTCGGCGCTTCCGGGCTGATGCAGGTCATGCCCGCCACGGCGCGCTGGACCGCCAACAAGATTGGATTGAGCGGCTTCACGCCCGACCAGATCAACGACCGGGACACCAACATCACCATCGGCACGGCCTACCTCAAGCTCGCGCTGGACGACCTGAACGGCTCGATGCCGATGGCCGCCGCCGCCTACAACGCCGGACCGGGCCGGCCGCGCACCTGGCGCAACGGCCCGCTGCTCGATGCAGCCATCTGGGCCGAGAGCATTCCGTTTGCCGAAACCCGCGACTATGTGAAAAAGGTCTTGTCCAACACCACCAGTTACGCGGCCATCCTGACCGGGCAGCCGCAGTCGCTCAAAAGCCGGCTGGGCAAGGTCGGGCCGCGCGATGCGGCCACGCCCGAGCCTTACAAAGACCTGCCTTGATGCGCCGCCGGGCCGCCTTCCCGGCCCGACACTTGCCATTCCGGGGGGCGGCAAGGAGCAATGACCTCCCGGAATGCGCATTCGCCTACAGGCACGCAGCAGGCTATCTGCTATGGTTTTCGGATGTCCACGCAAGCTGAAAACCTTCCCCGCATCACGCCCGAGACGGCGCTTTTCCTTGACTTCGACGGCACGCTGGTGGCGCTGGCCGCACAGCCCGAACTGGTGGAAGTCCCCCAGGGCCTGGCCGGCACGCTGGCCGAACTGCACCGCCGGCTCAACGGCGCGCTGGCGCTGGTTTCGGGCCGGCGCCTGCTTGACCTGGACGGTTTTTTGGCGCCGCTGCTGCTGCCGGTGGCCGCAGAACATGGCGCGCAGCGCCGCACGGCCGACGGCCTGATGGTCAGCGCGCCCCCGGCGGACCTGGGGACGGTGCTGCAGGCGGCCGAGGGCCTGGTCGCCCGCCATCCGGCGCTGAAGCTTGAACGCAAGAACCTGGCGCTGAGCCTGCACTACCGGCAGGCGCCCGAACTCGAAGAGTTTTGCCTTCAGGTGATGCGCGAAGCGCTGGAACGCAGCCAGGGCATCGAGCTGATGCAGGGCAAATGCGTCATTGACCTGAAACCCGAGGGCTTCAGCAAGGGCACGGCCATCGCGTTTTTCATGACCGAAACGCCGTTTTCCGGCCGTGTCCCGGTGTTTGCCGGCGACGACGTGACCGACGAAGCCGGTTTCGAGGCCGTGCAGCGCATCGGCGGCCACGCCATCAAGGTCGGCCCGGGGCCGACGCTGGCACGGCACCGCTGCGCCAGCGTGTCGCAGCTGGCCGCGTGGCTGCAATCGGCCGTGACATCCCTGCCCGGCACCGGCTTGCCCGCCATCCGACCGGGGTTTGCGGCATGAGCGCCCAGGCCGCCGTCCCGCAGTTCGCACCGCCCTCGCCGCCATCGCTGTCGCTGGGCGTCATCGGCAACTGCGCCTTCAGCGCGCTGGTCGATGCGCGCGGGCGCATCGTCTGGTGCTGCCTGCCGCGCTTTGACGGCGACCCGGTGTTCAACGCCCTGCTGGACGACACCGACCAGGCCAGCGCCTTCGCCATCGAGATCGAGAACTTTTCGCACTCCAGGCAGTGGTACGACCCGAACACCGCCGTGCTGCGCACCCAGCTGTTCGACAAGAGCGGCCAGGCGGTCGAAATCACCGACTTCGCGCCGCGCTTTTACAGCCGCTCGCGTTTTTTCAAGCCCATGATGCTGGTCCGCCGGGTGCGCCCGATCCACGGCGCGCCGCGCATCCGCGTGCTGCTCGACGTGCTGTTCGACTGGGGCCGCTCGCGGCCGGTCGTCACCCAGGGCAGCAACCACCTGCGCTACGTCGGCGATGCGCTGACGCTGCGCCTGAACACCGACGCGCCGCTGTCGCACCTGCTGGCCAAGCGGCCTTTCGTGCTGACGCGCGAGCACAACTTTTTGCTCGGCTCCGACGAGTCGCTGGCCGAGGGCATTGCCGACACGGCGCGACTGTTTGAGCAGGAAACGCAGTCTTACTGGCGCAAGTGGAGCCAGCGGCTGCACATTCCGCTGGAATGGCAGGAAGCAGTGATCCGCGCGGCCATCACACTCAAGCTGTCGCTGTTCGAGGACACCGGCGCGATCGTTGCGGCCATGACCACCAGCATTCCCGAGGCGCCGAACAGCGGCCGCACCTGGGACTACCGCTTTTGCTGGCTGCGCGACGCCTTCTTCGTGGTGCGGGCGCTCAACAGCCTGTCCGAGGTCGGCACCATGGAGGACTACCTGCGCTGGCTGGGCAATGTTGTGGTGCAGGCAGACGGCGGGCACATCCAGCCCTTGTTCGGCATCGGCATGGAACTGGACCTGCCCGAGGCGGTGTACGGCCACCTGGGCGGCTACCGGGGCATGGGGCCGGTGCGCGTGGGCAACCAGGCGCAAGAGCATTTCCAGCACGATGTGTACGGCAACGTGGTGCTGGGCGCGGCCCAGGCGTTTCACGACCACCGGCTGCTGCACCAGGCAGGCGCGGCCGAATTCATCCGCCTTGAAGCGGTCGGCGAGCAGGCGGTGCGCTGCTACGACCAGCCCGACGCCGGCATGTGGGAGCTGCGCACCCGCGCCCGGGTGCATACCTCGTCGGCGCTGATGTGCTGGGCCGCCTGCGACCGGCTGGGCAAGATCGCCGTCACGCTCAAGCAGCCCGACCGCGCCGTGTACTGGAACGGCCATGCGCAGATCATGCGCGAGCGCATCCTGCGCGAGTCCTGGAGCGAGGAGCGGCGCGCCTTTGCCGAAAGCTTCGGCGGACGCGACCTGGACGCCAGCGTGCTGCTGATGATCGAGGTCGGCTTCATCGACCCGAAAGACCCGCGCTTCGTGGCCACGGTGGACGCGCTGGAAAAGTATCTGTGCGACGGCCCCTACATGCGCCGCTACGAGGCGCCCGACGACTTCGGCAAGCCCGAAACCGCCTTCAACATCTGCACCTTCTGGCGCATCGACGCCCTGGCGCGCATCGGCCGCAAGGACGAGGCCCGGGCGATTTTCGAGACCATGCTGGCCGCCCGCAACCACCTGGGCCTGCTGTCCGAGGACACGCATCCGGTCACCGGCGAGATGTGGGGCAACTTCCCGCAGACCTATTCGATGGTCGGCATCATCAATGCCGCGGTGCGGCTGTCGGCGCCTTGGGATTCCCAAGTATGAATATGGCCCCCACGCTTGCCACTTCCTGTGCTGCGCTGCCCTTGCAGGGCGCCACGCCGCCAGAGGCGTCGCATCTTCAGGCTGTCCAAGCCCGCGCAGGCGGGCTTGGAGCCGCAGCCTTCAGCCCCGAGGGGGCCGCCCCGCCTGCGGCCCGGCAAAGCCGGTTCCGCGGCCGGTACTTGGTTCAAGACGGATCCGGGCGCGTTTTCGCCGCGTTTGTCCGGCTCCTTCCCCCTTTGGGGGAAGGCTGGGATGGGGGCTTTCCCCGGGCCTTTGCGTTCGCACAGCTCCGCAACACCTGCACAGGAGAAGCCCAATGAGCCGTTTGGTCGTCGTTTCCAACCGCGTCGCCGACCCGCGCAAATCAGTGGCGGCGGGCGGCTTGGCAGTGGCGCTGGGCGATGCGCTGTCGGCCAATGGCGGCCTGTGGTTTGGCTGGAGCGGCACGGTGGTCGAAAACGGCACCCCGGGCGAGGGCGAGGTCCATACCCATCATTCCGGCAACGTGACCCTGACCACCGTGGACCTGTGCCGCGAGGACCACGACAGCTACTACCTCGGCTACAGCAACGGCGTGCTCTGGCCGGTTTTCCACTACCGGCTCGACCTGGCCGACTTTGATGCCGGCTACATCGGCGGCTACCGGCGCGTGAACAAGCTGCTGGCGCGCAGCTTGAAGCCGCTGCTCAAGCTTGATGACATCATCTGGGTCCACGACTACCACCTGATCCCGATGGCGGCCGAGCTGCGCGCCCTGGGCTGCAAGAACCGCATCGGCTTTTTCCTGCACATTCCGCTGCCGCCGCCCTTGATTCTGGCCGCCGTGCCGCAGCATGAATGGCTCATCCGTTCGATGTTTGCCTATGACCTGGTGGGTTTTCAGAGCCAAGCCGATGTGGAGCACTTTTCGGGCTATGTCGGTCACGAGGTCGGCGCCGAGACGCTCGACCAGCACCAGTTCCGCGCCTTCGGACGCAAGGTGCAGGCCCAGGCCTTTCCGATCGGCATCGACGTGGACGAGTTCGCCGCCCTGACTCACGCCAAGGAAGCGAGCGACATGTACGAGCGCATGAAGGAGGAATACTCGCGCCGCCGCCTGCTGCTGGGCGTGGAGCGGCTCGACTACTCCAAGGGACTGCCGCAGCGCCTCAAGGCCTTTCGCGAGCTGCTGAAAAATTACCCTGAAAACGTCAACAGCGCCACCCTGATCCAGATCGCCTCGCCCAGCCGCGAAGCGCTCGACAGCTATGCCGGCCTGCGCCAGGAGCTGGAAAGCCTGTGCGGCGCCATCAACGGCGACTATGGCGAACTCGACTGGATGCCGGTGCGTTACATCCACCGCAACGTCGCCCGCAAGCGCCTGCCGGGGCTGTACCGGGTGGCCGACGTGGCGCTGGTCACGCCGCTGCGCGACGGCATGAACCTGGTGGCCAAGGAATTCATCGTCGCGCAGGACCCGGCCGACCCCGGCGTGCTGGTGCTGTCGCGCTTTGCTGGTGCGGCCGAGCAGCTCAAGGAAGCCATTTTGGTCAATCCGTATGACGTGCACGGTACGGCCGAAAGCATCCAGCTGGCGCTGCAGATGCCGCTGGTCGAGCGCCAGCGGCGCCACCAGCAACTGCTGGAGCGCGTGCGCAGTCAGGACGTGCACTGGTGGCGAAAAACCTACCTGGATGCGCTGGCGGCCTGCGAGCCCGACTGAAGCGCTGCCGGGCCGCTTCAGGCCACCAGCGCCAGCGCGGCAAAGTCGCCGACCCGCTCGCCCAAGCCGGCCGGCACCAGCGTGCAGCCATCGGTCAGCGCGGGCAGCCTGCCCTTGATGTGCGCCTGCAGGCGTGGCAGCAAATAATCACGGTGGTGCCAGAAGACGCTGCCGCCCAGGCTGATGCGCTGCAGGTCCAGCGTCACGATCAGGTTGTAAAGCATTCGCCCCATGATCCGGCATATATCATCGATAATTGCTATAGCGCCCGTATCACCTGCGCGAGCAGCTATCAAAAAACTAGCAGCTTCGGGATAAACCGGGAAACGGCGGGGCAGCGCGTTTCCGGCCACCAGCGCCTCGACATCGCCCATATTGCCGCAGCCGCACAGGGCGTCCAGGTTGTCGCTGACGAACATGTGGCCAGCATGTCCGGCATTGCCGTTCTTGCCGCGCAGCACCCGGCCATCAATGCACAGGCCGACGCCGACGCCGGTGCTCCAGGTCACGTA
This sequence comes from Polaromonas sp. DSP2-3-2b2, assembly GCF_049895905.1. Lineage (NCBI taxonomy): Bacteria > Pseudomonadati > Pseudomonadota > Betaproteobacteria > Burkholderiales > Comamonadaceae > Polaromonas > Polaromonas sp. DSP2-3-2b2. Next base: position 10,273 of record NZ_JAFCTH010000033.1, read on the forward strand.
GGCGCAGTGGTCCAGGCCCTGCAATGCGCCCCAGCGGCGCTCGGCCTGCAGCGCGGCAATGCCGTCGTTTTCCACCCGCACCCGGGCAAACGCCTCGCGCAGCGGCGCTTCCAGCACGGCGGTGGTCCAGTCGTTGGGCAGGCCGCGCCCGCTGCCTGCCAAGCCGCCGCAGATATTCGGCGACGCCAGCTCGACCGCGCCCTGGTTCAGCACGAACGGGCCGCAGGAGGCCACCCCGACGGCGGCGATGTCACGCGCCTTGATGCTGGCGGCCTGGCAGCTGGCGCCTATCATGCGCAGCACCTGCCGGGCCAGCGCATCGGGCGCGCCCTGCTTGGCGGTCGGCTCGACCAGCCGGCCCAGGGCGCCCCGGTGATCGACGATGTTGACGGCCACCTTGGTGCCGCCAATATCGACGCAGGCCACCGGCGCCGCCCCGTCAGTCAGGCGAAGTTCGGGCCGCATGGCCGGAAAAAGTGACGCAGCGTTCATGGCGGGCGTGTCCTGGATGTCAGGTCAGATCAGCTGGCTGACCAGGCTGGCGACAAAGCTCAGCAAGATCGTGGTGGTGACCGGAATAAACCATTCGCGGCCAAACAGGCGAAAGCGCAGGTCGCCCGGCAGCTTGCCGAAGCCGAGTTTTTGCAGCAGCGGCGAAAACCAGCTGATGAGCATCAGGGCAAGAAAAATGACGATGAACCAGCGGATCATGGGCTGGAGTTTAGACGCCGACAGGCAGCGCTGTCATGGACAGCGCATGATCCACATGCCGCTCGAAAATAGCGGACATTCGCGCCAGCATGGCGCGTTCGGCCTCGGTCACGCCCTTTTCCTTTTCCACACTATCCTGAACTTTGTGCCATGCGGGCAGCAGCGCCAGCGCCATGCGCCTGAATTCGGCCAGCGTAGGCAGAAAGCCAAAACCGCAATCGGCACAAAACGCCTCCCATGAATGCGCACCCACGGCGTCAAACGTTTCTTCATCGCCGATGAAAAGTGCCAGCCCTTCATCGCCATAGGCGCGAACGCACAGCAAATCGTAAAACGGCGCCAGCCGGTAGCCTTTTTCATCGACCAGCAGCGACAGGTTCTTGGCGTGCGCATCGGCATTGCCAATCAGGTAGTTGAACATCACCCAGCGCTGGAACTGCAGCAAGTCGCTGCCGCGCACCCGCAGCGCCCGCAAGGCTTCAACCAGTTTAGGCAAGCTCGCCAGCCCGCCGGAGCGCTCATACTTCCAGCCCGGACCGTGGCCCAGCAACTGACAGCCGTCAAACTGGTGCAAGCCGACAATGTTGCCCGCTGTCAACACCCGGTCATAGCGCTCCACCACATAAGCCGCCTCCGGCACGCGCAGCATCCATACCTTAGGCACCGGCAGTTTCAGCGCCTTGGCCAGCTTCATGCAGGCGTATTCATTGATGGCGCTGGGCTGGTAGCGTGGCTGGCGCGTGTCGGGCTTCAGGATGTGCGTGGTAGGCGATGCGCCTACGCTGTCGTAAAGTTGCATGGGCTTGGGAATTAGCCGCAGACCCACCTTATCCTGCGCTCCGGCCAGCGACATACCGGCCTGCGCATTCGAGACCAGCAGCGGTACTGCGGCGCGACCGGCCAGCCGTTGACTCAATTCGGCAAACGGCAAAATGCGGTAGCCCTGCTGCATAAGCGGCACCACATCTGGATGCAACAATGACAGCACGCCAGGCAATTCTTTGCCCAGACGGCCCAATACATCCAACGTCGAGGCGTCACGTAGATGCAAAGCAGCCAGAACATCGTCCAGCACCTCGCCTTCAGGAAGCAGGTTCTGAAAAAAGCTACGAACCAAAGCACCGCGTATAGGCAGTCCCGTCAAGGCAAACTGCGGCGCCAAAGCATAGGCACCCGGCTGCACCAGCCATTGCGGGTCGTATTCAAAAAAGAAATCGCCCGCCGCATGGCCAAACCAGCCCATGGGCTGCGCATTGGCCCATACCCGCAGACGGATCATGGGTGGCCTTGCTCTTCACTGTCATCACTAGCCGAATGACTCCAGCCTGCAACTTCCACAGACAAGCCTAGACCCGTCATGTACTGCAGTAACCGCCCCAGTGAACAACGGGCTGGCTCGGTTTCGGCATCTCGGATAAAAGAAGGGCTTACATTGCAGACGGCTGCCGCCTGCGCACGCGATAGGCCTTGACGCTTGCGCTCGACCGTCAGGTGGTGGGCAAGCATTAGGAGATTGGAAGGTGTAAATAGCATTTTTTGACCTTAAGGGGTCATTATTTCTTAAATAACAAGCAACTCAGCCAAAAATGACCTGAAAAGAACAAATTTAGATATCAACTTCAAAATGAACAAAAATTCAGTAATAAGTTGATTGAGCAATACAAAAAAATGTTCTTTCAGGAACAAAACAGCTTAATATTTCAGCAATCTAACAAAATTTGATCTTTTAGTGTCAAAAAATTAGCATTGCATTCAATATCCGCAAGCCAGTTTCTTCACTTCAGAAAATCAAAAAATACAAACCCCTACAAGGTATGCAGGCGGTCGCCCGCCGAAAATCCCAGCGGCGCCCACACCGGGCGGCCTTTGGCGCCAAACGCGATCACCTTGAACAACTCGCCCATTTCATGCTCATTGACCAGCTTTTGCGCCATGATCCGGTCGGCCAGGCTGGCGGCGTCGATGCCGCTGTCGAGCCCGTCGAGCAGCCCGCAGTTCAGCAAAAACCGCCCCTGGCTGGTGTAGCCGAGCACCTCCAGCCCCGCATCCTGACCGGCCAGCGCGATGCCGGTGAAGTTGACATGGGCGGTGATGTCTTTTTCTCCGACATCGGCCAGCGCGTCGCTGTCGGAAAGATGGGCGCGGTGGCACATCACCGTGCCCATGCTGCGCTGCGGGTGGTAATACTCGTGCTCCGGAAAGCCGTAGTCGAGCAGAAAAATCGCGCCCGCCTGCAGCCGGTCGGCCAGCGTGCGAACAAAACCTTCACCCTGCGGGTGGATTTCAGTGACGTAGTCGTGACGCCCGGCGATGTCCAGCGGCGGGCGCAGGTCGGTCGGCGTGTCGGCGTAGGTGCAGCGCCCTTCGTGGAGCGCAACGCCGCGCTCGTGCCACACGCCGCCCAGGCGCGCCAGCAGCTTGACCGGCATGGCGTCGAGCACCTCGTTGCCCAGCACCACGCCGCGCATCTGCGCCGGCAATTCGCTGGCCCAGGCGACCTTGCCGGCGTGGGCGGCCAGCCGTTCGCGCTGGCGTTCGCGCAAGGCGCTAGAGAGATCGACAATCGTATAGCGCACCACCTGGTCGCCCAGCGCTTCCAGCACCTGCTGCGCCAGTGCGCCGGAGCCGGCGCCGAACTCCCAGACTTCGTTCGTGCCCGTGGCTTGCAGCGCCTGCGTCACCTGTCGTGCCAGCGTGCGGCCGAAATGCGGCGACAGCTCGGGCGCGGTCACGAAATCGCTGCCGCCGCCCGGCGCGCCATCGATCGCGCGGGTTCCGGCAGGCATCCGTCCGAATTTCAGCGAATCATTGGCGTAGTAGCCCAGGCCCGGCTGGTAGAGCGCCAGCGCCATGAAGGCATCAAAGCCCAGCCAGCCGCCGGCCTCGTCAATCGCCTTGGCAATCAGGGCCTGCAGGGTGGTCGTTAAAATAGAGGCATTCGTCATGTTTGTCACCAAGCCTGATTGTCTGCGATTCCCCTGGCCATCCCGCCGCCTCCCGACCTGCTGCTCCACCCGATGACCCTTGATTCGTCCCGACCCGTTGTCCTAGTGACCGGCGCTGCCTTGCGGCTGGGCCGCGAAATTGCGCTGGTCCTGGCCCACGCTGGCTGGCAGGTGGCCGTGCATTACCGCAACTCCGAAGCAGACGCTCTTAAAACCGTAGCTGACTGTGCCGGCCTGACGTGCGGATCAGCCGCTTTTGATGCTGATTTGTCGGATGAAGCGGCCGTGCGCGGCCTGCTGCCCCGCGTCGTCCGGCATTTTGGCCGCGTCGATGCGGTGGTCAACAGCGCCTCGACTTTCGAGCACGACAGTGCCGAGACCTTTGGTTTTGCCGCGCTGGACAAGCACCTGCACAGCAACACCGGCGCGCCCATTTTGCTGGCGCAGGCGCTGCATGCGCATGCTGTCGCGCAGGGCACCACGGGCGCGGTCGTCAACCTGCTCGATCAGAAGCTCTGGAACCAGAACCCCGATTTCTTCAGCTATACGCTGTCCAAGGCTGCGCTGGAAGCGGCCGGCACGATGCTGGCGATGGCGCTGGCGCCGCAGGTGCGGGTGGTTGGCGTCGCGCCCGGCCTGACGCTGACCAGCCATCTTTTGAGCGACGATGCGTTTGCCGCGCGCCACAAGCTCTCGCCGCTGGGCCGCTCGTCCACGCCGGCCGATGTGGCCAGCGCGGTGAAGTTCGCGCTGGAGAATGCGTCGATCACCGGGACCACGCTGCTGGTCGATGGCGGCCAGCACCTGATGCGCTTCGAACGCGATTTTTCGCTGATGTGAGCCTTGTCCCGTTCCCAAGCGTCGGCAATGGCTGACAGACCTCTTTCCTTACTTATTACAGACTGTCAACATGTTCATCACCCGGGGCACCCAGATCCTGCACCTCACCGGCTTGCGCTTTGACGCCAACCTGGGCATTTTGGCCCACGAAAAAAACGCGCCGCAGCCGATCCAGGTCGATGCCGAGCTCAACCTGGGCACGCAGCCGCTGCTACCGCATGACGACGACATCACGCATGTGCTCGACTACCGCAAGGTGCGCCAAATCATCATCACCGAATGCACCGCCGAGCATGTCAACCTGCTGGAAAGCCTGATCGGCAAGCTCGCGCACCGGCTGATGCAACTGCCCGGCGTTTTAGGCGCGCGGGTGAAGATTGCCAAACTTGAAATTTTTGACGATTGCGAAGTGGCCATTCGCGTCGAGACAGGACAGTGGTGAACGGCATGAGCGCACTCTGGATAGACGAACAACTCGAAACCTCGGCCCGCGTGCAGAACTTGATGAAGATCGAGCGCGAGGACCACAAGCTGGAAAAGCGCCTGTGCCGCGAGGTCGGGCGGGCCATCGTGGACTTCAACATGATCGAGGAAGGCGACAAGGTGATGGTCTGCGTCTCGGGCGGGAAAGACAGCTACGCCATGCTCGACATTTTGCTCAAGCTGCAAAAGCGCGCGCCGATCAACTTCGAGCTGATTGCCGTCAACCTCGACCAGAAACAGCCGGGCTTTCCCGAGCACATCCTGCCCGAGTACCTGGCCAAGCTCGGTGTGCCGTACCACATCGAGAACCAGGACACCTACAGCATCGTCACGCGCGTGATTCCCGAGGGCAAGACGCTGTGCTCGCTGTGCTCGCGGCTGCGGCGCGGCATCTTGTACCGTGTGGCGGGCGAGCTGGGCTGCACCAAGGTCGCGCTGGGCCATCACCGCGACGACATGCTGCAAACCTTCTTTCTGAACATGTTCTTTGCCGCCAAGCTCAAGGGCATGCCGCCTAAGCTGGTCAGCGACGACGGCAAGAACATCGTCATACGGCCAATGGCCTACGTGACCGAAAAAGACCTGACGCGCTGGGCCGAAGTGCAGAATTTCCCCATCATTCCCTGCACGCTGTGCGGCAGCCAGGAAAACCTGCAGCGCAAGCAGGTCGGCAATATGCTGCGCGACTGGCAAAAACAGTATCCCGGCCGCATCGAGAACATGTTCTCGGCGCTGCAGAACATCGTGCCGTCGCACCTGATGGACAACAAGCGCCACGACTTCAAGGGCATCAGGACCACCGGCACTGCCGACCCTGAAGGCGACAAGGCGTTTGACGCCGAGGAGTTCATGCAGGCTGCGCCCCCGGGCCACGCCGTGATCGGCATCCGCCCGCCAACATCAAACTGAACGGTTTTTTGCATCCATCCCCACAGGAGGCCTTATGAAACGAGTGCTTGCAGCTATTTTTTCAGTCGCATGGCTGGGATTGTTCATGGCCGGCTGTTCCGGACTGCAACTGGTTGAAAACAACGTCACCGCGTTCCATGGCTGGAATGCGGCGCCGCCCGGACCCGGCACGCCCTACCGCTTCGAGCGATTGCCGTCGCAGCAGGTGACCGCCGCCTACCAGGACCGCGTCGAGGAAGCGGCGCGCAGTGCACTGGCCCGGGTCGGCATGGAACTGAACCCGGCGGCGGCGCGCTTTGGCGTGCAGGTGCGGGTCAGCACCCAGGTGATCGAAGCCCTGCCCTATGGCCCCGGTTATGACGGCTTCGGCTTCGGCATGCCCGGCGTTTTTCTGGGCGGCGGCAACCGGGGCGCGGCCTTCGGCATGTCGTTTCCGCTGGGTTATTCGACGCCCAGCCCCTACTTCCACCGCGACCTGACGCTGCTGGTGCGCGACTTGGGCAGCAGCCAGATTGTGTTTGAAACCCGCGTTACCAATGACGGCGTTCAAAACGAGACACCTGCGGTGTTGGCGGCCATGCTGGACGCGGCGCTGCAGGGCTTTCCGCAACCGCCGCCGGGGCCGCGCCGCATCAACATCCAGATACCCCGGTGAATGTGGCCCCACGCTCCCCACTTCGTGTGGTTCGCTGCCCCCCGAGGGGGCCGCTGCGCCTGCGGCCCGGCAAAGCCGGTTCCGCGGCCCTGGCTGGGTTGGAGCGCCCACGCTTTGCGCACTGCACTCTTTTTACCTTGGCATGTTTTGTGAACGTACCCTCACCCCATGATTGAACCGACCCGCATCATTGCCATTCGCCACGGCGAAACCACCTGGAACGTGGACACCCGCATTCAGGGCAGCCTTGACATTCCCCTGAACGACACAGGCCGCGCGCAGGCGGCCCGCATGGCGCGGGCGCTCAGGCATGAGCCGATCACGGCGGTGTATGCCAGCGACCTGGTGCGCGCCTGGGAGACGGCCCAGTACCTGGGGCGCGTGCACGGGCTGGCGGTCAACGCTGAAACCGGCCTGCGCGAGCGTGGCTTTGGCGACTTCGAAGGCAAGACCTTTGCCGAGATCGAAGCCCTGCTGCCCGACCAGTCGCAGCGCTGGCGCAAGCGCGACCCGGAATTCGCCCCCGCGGGCGGCGAGTCGCTGGTGGACCTGAACCGCCGGGTGGTCGAAGCCGTCGAGCGGCTGGCCGCCAGGCATCCGGGCGAGCTCATCGCAGTGGTCGGCCATGGCGGCGTGATGGATGTGCTTTACCGCGCGGCCACGCGCCTGCACATCCAGGCGCCGCGCACCTGGACGCTGGGCAACGCGGCCATCAACCGGCTGCTGTGGACGCCGCAGGGCTTCAGCCTGGTCGGCTGGGCAGACACCCAGCACCTGGACGACGAATCGCTGGACGACGGCCTGTTCGCCGCCGGACCGGTTCCCATGGGCGCAGCCACCTGATGAGCAAACTCACTGCGCACCTGTCCGGATTGATCGGCAAACCGGCCCACGACATCGACACCCCGGCGCTGGTCATCGACCTGGACGCCATGAAACGCAACCTGGTCCGGATGGCCGAATTTGCCCGAAAGCACCAGGTCCGCTGGCGTCCCCATGCCAAGCTGCACAAAAGCGTGCTGCTGGCCAAGATGCAGGTCAAGGCCGGTGCCGTCGGCGTGTGCGTGCAGAAAACCGCCGAGGCCGAGATCATGGTCGCCGGCGGCGTGCATGACGTGTACATCAGCAACCAGGTGATTGCGCCGGCCAAGCTGGCGCGCGTGGCGGCCCTGACGCAGGCGGTCGCCGCGCATGGCGGGCAAATCGCCATCGCCGTGGACAGCCTGGAAGGCGTGAGCCGGCTGGCGCAGGCCATGACCGAGGCCCGGACCGGCGCGCAGAGCGGCATGCCCAGTGCGGCGACGGTGATTGACGTGTTTGTCGAGATCGACGTCGGCCAGGGCCGCTGCGGCGTCCAGCCCGGGCCGGATGCGGTCATGCTGGCGCTGGAAATCCGCAAGCATCCGGCGCTGCGCTTTGCCGGACTGCAGGCCTACCACGGCAAGGCCCAGCACATTCGCAACGTGCAGGAGCGGCGCATGGCCTGCGCCGAAGCGATGAAGTCGGTCGAAACGACGTGCCAGCTGCTCAAGGCCCAGGGCATGGCACCCGCGCTAGTGACCGGCGCCGGAACCGGCAGCTTCGCGCTGGAGGCCGCGAGCGGTGTTTACGGCGAGCTGCAGGCTGGCTCCTTCATCTTCATGGATGCCGACTATGCGCAGAACCAGCGCGACCCGGTGCAGCCCTTCTTCGAGCATGCGCTGTTCGTCAAGACGCAGGTCATCAGCCGCCACGCCGGCCACGCGGTGTGCGACGCCGGCCACAAAAGCCACGCCATCGACGCCGGCCTGCCCCGGGTGCATGCCTTCGACGGCCAGGGCGGGCTGGACTACTTCAACGGCGGCGACGAACACGGCATCTTGCGCCCCTCTAGCGGCCAGACCCGCCTGCCCGACCTGGGCCAGCTGCTGTGGCTGATTCCCGGCCATTGCGACCCGACGGTGAACCTGCATGACGCGATGATCGGCGTGAGCGGCGGGCTGAAAAGCGGCACCGTCGAACGCATCATCCGGGTGGATGCGCGTGGCGCGATGACCTGAAATTCGAGCCAAAAATGGCTTTTGCGCAACATCGGCGGGCGCAAGCAGCTATTTAATCAATAGCAGTTAATCCATTTCGCATTAAAAACCAGGACAAGGCCGCACTGGCGGCTTTCTCGATGCGTTGCGGAAACAGGCCCAGGTCGCTCGGGCATTCAGCCACGGCCAGCACGGTGCGATCAGCCTTTGGAACGACTTCATGCTGAATTGACGCCTGCGTCCAGCATGTAAAACCGGCGCCGGGTCGTTGAGATGTCAGGCCTGCCGAAGATCGCGCAATGATCGAAAGTCCTACAGAGCGCGGCCCGGGGACTGCCTATGATCAACCTCAACGACGGGAGCCTGACCTTGAAAATCATTTTCACCCTTCTTGCCATGGTTGCGGCCTTTGGCCTGACCATGTCAGCCCACGCAGGCTGCTACAGCGTGTACAACCCTGCCGGCAAGCTGATCTACCAGTCCAGCGAGGCGCCGGTGGACACACGGTACGAATACCATCGCACCGTGCCCCAGCGCTTTGGCCAGGGCGCGACGCTGGTGTATGTCAACGATGACCAGCGCTGCCTCGACATGGGCACGCAGGTCGGCTTATCCAGCCCCAGTTCCGGCCGAATCCAGGCCAGGCCAGGCCGGGCGGACAGGGGCTGAGCCGGCGGTCGGGGGGCTTGTTGGTATTGCCTCTCGGCAGCGACGCGAGTATCGTTTTGGGGCGTAACCAACCCACAGGAGTCCCACATGCCCGACCATTCAACCCCTTTCAAACCGCTGGACCCCGGTCGAATCGACATCATTGACCGGGAGGAACTGGCGTACTGGAGCAAGGAGTTCCACTGCACCGAGTCCCAACTGGCAGAAGCGGTGACCCAGATCGGCGAACACGTCACGGCCGTGCGCGAGTACCTGGCGTCGCGTCAATAAGCGAAGGGAGAACGGCATTGCGCGCGCATGCCGACGCGCCCCAGGGGTGCACGAACAAAAAAGGCCGGCTGAAAATCCAGCCGGCCCGTGCCCTTCACGTCAATTCCAAAGCAGGAATCGATGCGGCGCTTGCGTTCAGACGCGGGGCTCGCCCTCGCCGTTCACCGTGATGGTCCTGCCCGGCTGCGACGTCGTCTGAATGGTGTGCTCCTGGCCCCGGAAGGTGTAGGTCACGTCCCAAAACTCCGTCTTGGCCTGGCTTGGCACGGTCTCGCATTTCTGCACATCCTGACCGGCCGCCTGCTGGCCCCATCCGGTGATGCGGCCGATGTTGGCACCGGCTGCCGCGCCTGCCATGGCACCGCCGACCGTCGCGATCTGCTTGCCGGTTCCGCCGCCGACCTGATGGCCGAGCACGCCGCCGATCACAGCGCCGGCCAGGGCGCCGCCGATGTTGTAGTTGCCGCCCGGCTGTGCCGCCACGGGCTCACGCTCCATCCAGCAGCGCTTTTCGGGCGCGGCCAGCACGGCGCGCACCGACGTGACATCGACGTCGTACAGGCGCTCCTCGCTGCGGCGGCGGTTGTCGTACACCGGGGCGGGCAGCGGCGCATAACGGTCGTTGCCGACCCGCGCATTGGCCGCCACGCCGCGAATCGACGACACCCGGTCTTCCATGCCCATGGACACCAGCGAGGCATAGCGGCCAGGCCGCAGCACCACGCAACGGCCGCTGAACCGCACGTTTTCGCACACTTCCCACTGGTCGCCCAGCACCACGACCGACGATGCCCGGTCGTTGAAGCCGTAGCGGGTGAAATCGTCAACCTGGCTTTGCGCGGTGAACGACTGGCCCTGGAAGTTTTCATTCGCGTAAAAAATCACCTGTGCGTTTGATGGCACGGCAGCAGCCACCGGCGCGTAACGGCTTTCATCGATCCGTTCATTGCGGTCCACGGCGCGGACAGACGCCACGCGCTGCGCCAGCCCCAGCGCCGCAATCGACGGGTACTGGCCCGGGCGCAGCACGGTGCAGTGGCCGCCAAAGCGTGGCCGGTCACACACTTCCCACAGCTTGCCGGAAACGATGACCGATGCCGCCTTGCCGTTGAAGCCGGACTGCCTGAGGTTTTCAACGGGCCGGTCGGTAGTGAAGGTGGCGCCTTGGTAGTTGTCGTCCTGGTAGAACGTGGCCTGTGCCATGGTTTGGCTAGCCGCCGCCATGGCCAGGGTGAGCAGGGTTGCCTTGAAGAATGATTTCATGGGGGTTTTCTTGTTGGTGGAACTGGCGCGGTCGCCAGTCCGGGGTTAAGATTTCTGCTGCGAATGGCCGTTTTTCACGGCTTGTCCGTTCAGCCGAGCAAGCCCACGATGATGTCAACGATCAGGTTGTTTTGCTGCTGCACCAGCACGATGTCGCCGCCAATGCGCGCATACCGGTAGCCGTAAGGCGCCGGAGGCAGCTGGCGAAGCACCGGCTGCGCCACCGAGTAAACCGTCACGCCCCGGGGCACCGGCTGGCCGACAGACCACTTTTTGGCCTGGCCCGGAGGCATGCAGCCGTTGTGCTTTTTGGCCAGGCCGGGCGGGCAATTCCTGCCTTGTCCGTAGTTCTGGCTGTAGTACTGGCGCGCATAGGTGCGCTGCTGGTCATTGAAATAGGAACCCGGGCGGATTTCGGGCCGCTGCCGCTGGCGCTGCACCGCGTGCGGCTGCTCGTGGTGCGGCTGAGACTGGTACACCTCGGCATGCTTGCCGTGGCCTTTGTCCTTGTGTTTGTCCTTGCCGTGCCCATCGTCGCCGTGGTCCTTGGCAAAGCTGGACCCCGCCATGAAAAGCGACGCAATGGCCAGCGCAACAAGGCGATGGGAGTGGCTGAAACGAATCATTGTGGGGTCCAGGCAGTGGCAAACCTGTTCAACGGCCGCCAGTGCATGAAAGTTGACATGTCTGGAGGTAAAGGGGAATGTAAAGACCGATGGATGAAGCGGAAACCGGCCCGAACAGTCACGGCGCGGACGCCAGAAACGCTCCACGTCAAGAACGCTGTCATCGTCCTACAGTCCCGTCGCATCGCGCGGCCTACCATGGGCCTCTTGTGTCACGAAAAATGCCATGCCGACCGCCAAAGTATTCGCAAACTGCCTGTTTTTCCCGCGCTTTGCGAAGCCGGTGGCATGGACCTGCGTTGTCGCATCCGCTTGTCTGAACGCAGCGGCGCAGGGCAACACCGGCGGGGATCTGCCAACGGTCACGATCTCGGCCAAGGCGAACCCCGACCCGGTCGAAAAATCCTATCGCAAAATGATCAAGGGAATGGACCTGTTCGACCAGGAACGCGGCCAGCTGTCGCCCAACGCATCGCTGCGCTTCAAGCTGCTGCCGCGCCGGCTTGAGACCGACTTGAACCGCATCGAGATGGAAGTCATCGGCTCCACGGTGGATTTTGCGGTGCCGATTGCGCCGGACCAGACGTTCACGCTGGCGCGCAACCAGAAAGCCTACGACGAAAATGCCCAGGTCTCGCCCAACCGGCGGGCGCAAAGCATGACCTGGCGCACCGAGATCAAAACCCCCGGCCTGCCCCCGGGCACCCGGCGCCTGGGAGACCTTCGGCTGGAATGCCGGGTGGGCATGGAGGCCGGCCTGATTTCGAACCGCAGCAACATCGTCGGCCGGATGGTGAAGGCCTTGCTGGACACGCCGGCCTATTGCGACCGGCAGGTGCCGCTCTACCTGTTCTTTGCCGAGCGGCCGCTGTTCAGCGTGACGCTGGTCGCCGGCCCGCGCCGCGAAATCCTCTCCATCGACATGCTCTACGCAGCCGCCAGCGACGATCCGAAGCTGAAGGACGAACTGCCCTATTGCGATTGCGAGGTGCTGGTGGACCGCACCTACGTTCTGCCGCTGGGTGACCGCAGCTGGCCTGACGACACGCTGGTGGAATTTGAATACATGGAGGGCGAATGAACACCGTCATTCGGCCGTCCCCTGCTTTCCGAACTGGCATTGTCGCGGCTGCTGTGCTGGCATCGTGCCTGTGGCTTGCCGGTTGCGCGGGCCCTTTCGGCTTTCCAGGCGCGGGAGGCGCGGCTTCTGCATTTCGCGACCCCGGCCTGTCGATGCAGGCCGCGAGTGAGGCCGTCGTCATTGGTCAATCCAGCCAGCACGATGTGATGGCAGCGCTGGGCCCGGGCACCGTGGTCAGGTTCGACAGCAGTTACGAAGTCTGGGTTTACCGCAAGAATCCGCTCAGGAGCGAGCCGGCAAATGCCGAATTCGTCATTTTGTTCGCACCGTCGGGGATCGTGAAAAAAACGCGGATTCGTCCGGCTTACGGCGTTTCCAGATCACTCAGCGATTAGAGAAGCGAAGCGAAGGCGCTACAAAGAGTTTGCTATTTATTTAGGGGCTTAGGAACCAGAGCTTATCGACAGCTAAGCTAAGTTCCTATCGTGATTCAGAAAAACCGG
>NZ_JAFCTH010000034.1:0-21858 GCF_049895905.1 Polaromonas sp. DSP2-3-2b2
TGGCAATTCACGACCAAGAATGCGCGAATCAAGCTAAAACGGCTTTACCCGACAACTACCTCATGACGCGACACTAGAGGCTTCTGAAGTTTCCCGGTTTGTGCCTCAAACACGCTTTTTCACCGGCCTGGCTGGCTGGCTCGCGCTGGCGCAGTCCCTGCCGAGTCGGCCGAAAAGCTGGCTTGACGGCGATGTCCGGCTGCCCGCCGGCCGTGCGCTCACCCTGCAGGCGCGCCAGGCCGGCGTACTGCGCATCATGCAGGGCCGCGTCTGGATCACTTTCAGTCATGCCGACCAAGACCTGCGCGTGCGGGCCGGCGACCATTTTTGCAGTGCCGGTGAACGCTTGCCGCTCTCAGCCGGTGACACCGTGGTGATGGAGCCCTGGGGTAAGGAAGATGGACGTGACGCGCCGGCCCGGTTCCTCTGGGAGCCGGTTGCCATGGTTCGAGTGCTTGCACAGACTAGATAGGGCTCATCGGGCGCGATCATCAGAGTCTCCATGTTTTAACGAGGGCGGATGAAATAAAATCAGATAAAATTACAAAAAGTAACATTTACGACATAATCAAATATACTTTGTACAGGGCAGGGTAAATGCATGGAAACCCGCGCTGATCTGGCGAAGTAAGCTCTTCTTTCAAGCTGCTGAAGCAGTCCGTAATTTTTCTGATCAGATTAAAAAGCGATATTGCATTTGAATTCATTGAGCCAAAAAACGGTAAAAAATGAATTCATGTACTAAAGAACAGCTTGGGCCTTGTATTGAATACGGCACAAAACCTTTCCGGCGTTATGCAGAAAGCGTCAACTGCTATTATTTAAATAGCAACCAAGATGGCCCGTGCAGCAACCCGGATAGGCGCAGGATTTCACTTGGCATCTTCAATGAAGTCCATAACGCCTTCGCAGTGGGCTCCATCCATGCAACCCCGGCTTCCTGTTTCAAGACCTCGTGCAAAGAGCGTAAAACAGGGTAAATAAAGCCGGTTGTCGGGTGCCTACCCAACGCAACGATAAATAGCGTTCCATACAGACGTAATTAGTTACAAAAAAATTTGTGATTAATCATTCGGCCTGTGGCTTTCTCGGTCCACCAACCGGATTTCTGAAATCAGGAGCGGTAATTGATCCAATCTAACGGCTATCTCTGGATGGCAGTGCTCAGCACTCTTGGCCTTGCCGTCACTGGCGGATGGTTCTATGCATGGCTTGTCCGGCGTGCAGTGCATATTCAGCATTCGATGCTCGCCAACTGGCCGCTGGCTACGCGCCCGCTGGTCAACGTGGAGGAATGCCAGGTTTTGCATTGGATGTGCAAAACTTTCCCGGTGCATCAGGTCAACGTCAAAATTCCGGTGACACGCTTTACTCGTCCTCTTGGCCGTGAGCAGGCGGAGAACTTGTACAAATTGCTGAACGGGGTGTACTGTACTTTTACGATCTGCGCGCCAGACGGACGTGTGGTTGGCTGCGCAGATATCATGGGCGTCAACGGCCCGGCAAGCAACAACCGGCAACTCAAGCAAGCCTTGCTGGCCAAATGCGGCATCGCTTATTGCGTTCTCAGGCCAATGAGCTTGCCTGCAGCAGCCGCGATTCGCAGCGATTTTTTAGGCGAATCAGTTCCCGTCGAAACCGCGCCTTTGCACAAGCCTCGCGCAGAACGTAATCGAGAACTTGAAGAAGCGCTGCTGGCTCAAGCCCGGCTGAGGCTAAGCATGGCGTTAAATCGGCAACGTCATATCCGCGACAGCGATCTCTCGCCCTTGATGCCCAATTCAGACAGTGTCAACGGTGACAACCTGCTTCCAGGCTGGCAACACAATTCTTTCCTTGTCCCGTTGAGCAGCCGGCCCAGTACATGACGACGCAACCAGATAAACCAACAATATTCAGGAACTGGCGAGTGCTCTTCCCCGTCATTGAGCTTCAGTAAATTTCGCAGCAGCACCCTCACGCGGCAGGCCGGCAGCATCCTGGTTCCCGAGAAAAAGCCCAACGGGCGGCTGTTCACGCTGTACGAAGGCTCGGTCGAATTCCCGATCAACCAGCAGCACATCGCCGACACCCTGGGGCTGTCGCTGGTGCATGCCAACAAGACGCTGCTGCTTTGACCTGCTGGCCCGTCAGGATTTGCGGGCGTTCAGACTCCTGAAGTCCTGCTCGTAGCGTTTGAGGGTTTCCACCGCTTTGCCGCGCTGGGCCGGCGTCGTGCTGTTGTGCAGTTCGGCAAAGCTCTGGCAGTTTTCCTGGCTCAGTTCGTCCAGGTAGCTCCGCAAGGCCGGGTCGGGCGGGCTCAACGTGCGTTCGATCAGCCCGCGCAGGGCGGCCCGGGCCTGCGCGGGCGAGGACTGGCTTGATGCCAGCGGCTGCAGGGTCTGCAGCGCGTCGCGCTGGCGGCGCTGCCTTTCGGCGAACAGCCGGCGTACGTCAAACCGGGACTGCTCCAGGCGCCGGGCAATCACGGCGCGCTGTGGCTCGTCAAGCGTGCCGTACAGGCTTTCGGCACGGCTGAGCGCCTGCCGGTAGCGCTTGCTCTGGCGGGTTTTGCGGCTGTCGTCCTGCTGCTCGTCTTCGGCCTCGGCGTTGGTCTTGGCGAATTTTTGCTCCATGTGCCTGAGCTGGCCCGGCTGGAGCATGACGGCCAGCCCGGCGGCCAGCGGTTCGGCCTGCCGCGCCACGGTGCCAAAACTGCCGCGCACCTCGGCGGCCACCGCGCAGGCTGCGGCAGCGGTGGTGTCCGACGAAATTTGCTGCTGGAACTGCTGCAGCGCCGTGATGTAGACCGGCAACTGTGTCTGCCGGTGCCAGGCCTGGAGCTGGTTCAGGCTGGCCTTGACGCGCAGGCTCTGCTCGCCCGTGAGGTCCAGGTGCCCGTCAAGGAACCAGTAGGCCAGGTCGGGCGCCTGGTTGTAGGCCAGCTTCATGACGCTGCAGGCCTGCAGCACGCCGGCCACGGCCAGCACGCCGAGCAACCCGATAATCCGGGGTTGAAAGCGCCGGCCCGGCCGCGCCTTGTTCCTTCTTTTTAGCCGTCCCAAATTCACAGGAAATCTCATGTCGAACCCTCTTGACGTTGTCATCATGGCCGCAGGCAAAGGCACGCGGATGAAAAGCGCATTGCCCAAAGTGTTGCACCGATTGGGCGGACGCGCCTTGCTGGCGCATGTCATGGATTGCGCCGCGCAGTTGTCGGCCCGCCAGGCGGTCGTCATCACCGGCCACGGCGCTATGCAAGTTGAAGCAGCTTGCGCAGGCAGGACGGGCGCTTCAGCCGGTTTGGGCTTGAAGTTTGCACGCCAGGAGCCGCAGCTGGGCACCGGCCACGCGGTGCAGCAGGCGCTGCCCTTTTTGCTTGATGACGGCATCACGCTGGTGCTGTCGGGCGATGTGCCGCTGACGCAGGCGGCTACCTTGACGGCGCTGATGGCCGAGTGCGATGGCCAGCGGCTGGCGCTGCTCACGCTCAGCATGGCGGACCCGACCGGCTACGGCCGCATCGTTCGCGCTGGCAGTCAAGCCTCAAGCCAGGTGCGCGCCATCGTCGAGCACAAGGACGCCAGCGAAGCCGAGCGCGCCATCCATGAAATCTACAGCGGCATCATGGCCGTGCCCACAAAGCTGCTGCGCCGCTGGCTGGAGCGGCTGGACAATAAAAATGCCCAGAGCGAGTACTACCTGACCGACATCGTGAAGTTCGCGGTCGCTGACGGCGTGGCCGTGGTGGCGCACCAGATCACGGACGCCGCGCAGGTCGCCGGCGTCAACAGCCCGGTGCAGCTGGCCGAGCTGGAGCGCGTGTACCAGCAGCGCCTGGCCGTCGGCCTGATGGAGCAGGGCGTTCGCCTGGCCGACCCGGCGCGGCTGGATGTGCGCGGCACGCTGGAATGCGCTCAAGATGTCGAGATCGATGTGAACTGCGTGTTCGACGGCCGCGTCAGCTTGGGGCAAGGCGTGCGCGTTGGCGCGAACTGCGTGATTGCCAATGCGGTGATTGAAGCCGGCGCGGTGATTCACCCGTTCACCCACATCGACGGCGAAAAGCTCGGCGTGCAGGTTGGCGAGGGCGCACTGGTCGGGCCGTTTGCCCGGCTGCGGCCCGGGGCGGTGCTGGGCGCCGAGGTGCATATCGGCAACTTTGTCGAGGTCAAGAATTCCACGCTGGCGCGGGGCGCCAAGGCCAATCACCTGGCCTACCTGGGCGATTGCACGCTGGGCGAGCGCGTCAACTATGGCGCCGGCAGCATCACCGCCAACTATGACGGTGCCAACAAGCACCGCACGGTGATCGAGGCCGATGTGCACATCGGCAGCAACTGCGTTCTGGTGGCGCCGGTGACGATTGGCGCGGGCGGCACAGTGGGCGGCGGCTCGACGATTACCAAGGATGTGCCGGCCGGGGCCTTGAGCGTGGCGCGGGGCAAGCAGGTGAATATTGCGGACTGGGCGCGGCCGGCCAAGCTGGCCAAGGGTTGAGTTCTTTTTTGGCTTTTTGCGCGATGCCTGCTTGCGTGGATTGCTATTGAACTCGTCGCTGGTTGACTCTGCTGGATTGGGCTGGCCGGGGGTTGCCCGGCGGCAACTTACTTTTCTTTGCTTCGCCAAAGAAAAGTAAGCAAAAGAAAGGCGACCCGGCTGTCTGGGTCCCTGCGCTTCGCTTCGGGCAACCTGTGATGGCTGGCAAAAGCGGGGGTCCGCGCAAACTCGCCTGCGGCTCAAACAGCGCGCGGCCCTGATCCCGCTTTTGCCAGCCATCACAGGCCCAGCCAGAACGGGACAGGCGGGGATGAAAGAGCCAAACAGCCACGCCCGGCGCGTCCGGCAAAATCTTTCTGCTATGGTTTAGATAGCTTCTTACGCAGTCCTGTTGGGCGCAAGCAGCACTTTTGGCTTGAATTTCGCGCGCTTGACGCTGAAAAACGCCTTCACATTGCGCACATTCGCGTCGCTGGTGAACAGCCGCTGCGCCAGCGCCAGATAGCCCGGCATATCGGCCATATGCACCACCAGGATGAAGTCCGGCCCCGGCGACACCCGGTAGCACTGCTGCACGGCGTCATCGCCCACTGCCCGCGCCTCGAACGCGTCCAGCCAGTCGGCGCCCTGGCGGTCCAGCGAAATCTCGACCAGCACGGTCAGCCCGGCGCCAAGCAGCGCAGACAGCCGGTCGGCGTTGAGCACCGCGATTTCACACTCGATCAGCCCGGCGTCGCGCAGTCGCTTGACGCGCCGCAGGCAGGTCGGCGGCGACACATGCACGCGTTCGGCCAGCGCCTGGTTGCTCAGGCTGGCATCGTCTTGCAGGCATTCCAGTAGTTTGATGTCGGTCGGGTCTAGCTCTATTTCTTCCATAAAACGATTATTAATGAAATTAAATTTTATGTCTGTTATATTTTGAAATTTAATTTCAAAATATAACAAGAATTAAACACATTAAAAAGCAGTTAATCCGTAGCATCGTGCCATTATTTTTCTAGGAGTGCTTTTCATGTGCGGCATCGTTGCAGCGGTTTCCAGCCGAAACATTGTTCCCATCCTCGTGCAGGGCCTGCAGCGGCTCGAATACCGGGGCTACGACTCGTGCGGCGTGGCGGTGTATGCCGACGGCCTCAAGCGGGCACGCAGCACCGCGCGCGTGTCCGAGCTGCAGGAGCAGGTCAGCAGCGAGCACATCGAAGGCGGCACCGGCATTGCCCACACGCGCTGGGCCACGCACGGCGCGCCGGCGGTGCACAATGCGCACCCGCATTTCAGCCACGGCACCGGCCCCGCAAGTTCGGCGCGTCCCGGCAAGATCGCGCTGGTGCACAACGGCATCATTGAAAACCACGACGAGCTGCGCGCCGCCCTGCAGGCTCGGGGCTATGTGTTCGAAAGCCAGACCGACACCGAAGTCATCGTCCACCTGATGGACAGCCTGTACGACGGCGACCTGTTCGACGCGCTCAAGGCCACCGTGGCGCAGCTGCACGGCGCCTATGCGATTGCCGCTTTCTGCAAGGACGAGCCGCACCGCGTCGTCGGCGCGCGCGCCGGCTCGCCGCTGATCCTTGGCGTGGGCGCCGACCACAGCGAAACCTTTTTGGCCAGCGACGCGATGGCGCTGGCCGGCGTGACCGACCAGATCGTCTATCTTGAAGAAGGCGACATGGTGGACTTGCAGCTCGGCAAGTTCTGGATTTTCGAGCGCAACGGCCAGCGCGTCGAACGCGAGGTCAAGACGGTGCACGCCCACAGCGGCGCGGTCGAACTCGGCCCCTACCGCCACTACATGCAAAAGGAAATCTTCGAGCAGCCGCGCGCCATTGCTGACACGTTAGAGGGCGTCGTCGGCATCGTGCCCGAGCTGTTTGGCGACGAGGCCTATCGCACCTTCAAGGACATCGACTCGGTGCTGATCCTGGCCTGCGGCACCAGCTACTACAGCGGCTGCACCGCCAAGTACTGGCTGGAGTCGATTGCCGGCATCCCGACGCAGGTCGAAGTGGCCAGCGAATACCGCTACCGCACCTCGGTGCCCAATCCGCGCACGCTGGTCGTCACCATCACCCAGAGCGGCGAAACCGCCGACACGCTGGCCGCGCTGCGCCATGCGCAAAGCCTGGGCATGACGCAGACACTGACGATCTGCAACGTGGCCACCTCGGCCATGGTGCGCGAATGCAAGCTCGCCTACATCACCCGCGCCGGTGTCGAAATTGGCGTGGCCTCGACCAAGGCCTTCACCGCGCAGCTGGCCGGCCTCTTTCTGCTGACGCTGGCACTGGCGCAGTCCAAGGGCCGGCTGAGCGAAGAAGCGGAAGCGAACCACCTCAAGGCCCTGCGCCACTTGCCCGCCGCGCTGCAGGCCGTGCTGGCGCTGGAGCCGCAGGTCATCAGCTGGTCCGAGGACTTCGCGAAAAAAGAAAACGCGCTGTTTCTGGGGCGGGGCATGCACTACCCGATCGCGCTGGAAGGCGCGCTCAAGCTCAAGGAAATCAGCTACATCCATGCCGAGGCGTATCCGGCCGGCGAACTCAAGCACGGCCCGCTGGCGCTGGTCACCAATGCCATGCCCATCGTCACCGTCGCGCCGAACGACGCGCTGCTGGAAAAGCTCAAAAGCAACATGCAGGAAGTGCGCGCCCGGGGCGGCGTGCTCTACGTGCTGGCCGATGCCGACAGCCACATTGAGAGCAGCGAAGGCGTTCACGTCATCCGCATGCCCGAGCATTACGGCGCGCTCAGCCCGCTGCTGCACGTCGTGCCGCTGCAACTGCTGGCGTATCACACGGCGTGTGCGCGGGGGACGGATGTGGACAAGCCACGCAATCTGGCGAAAAGCGTCACGGTGGAGTGAAGTGGGACAGGCGGCGTGCGAACCAGGTTGAACCAGCTGCACGCGCCCCTTGATGTGGGAGATGTAGCCGCACGCTTCAACAGTCCCTCGGCTTGAAGTGAAGCGGGCGCCAAAACTGCGCTCGATCTCCGCCAGTTCATCCGCTTGGAAAGTCTGCCCAGCGGATGGCTCATCTTGATCTGCTCGTCCAGCCGGGGGAAAGGCAGCTCGCCCGTCTGCGCTGCGCGCGGTCTGGGTTCCATGAAAACCGCATCGAAATTTGCAAGATATCAAATAGATGGCATTTCTTTTCTTGCAAATTCAGTCCTCGTGGATCGATAAATTCCCCGGATAGATAAAAGACTTGCGTGTTTTTCAGTGTGGGTTGCAGAGGGATTGCGAAATAGTGCTAGAACGCACCTGGCTTGATGGCGGCGATATCCGGATTTTTAATATCCGCAACATATGACAAAACCAATTGCGCCGCGCCTTCTGGTTTAGACGAAACGTTTTCTGCACCATAAGTCGCAACGCCACTCACGCGCACCTCGACGCCAGCGTTATTGGGATCAAGGCCGGCAAACAAAATAAGGCCATTGCTGCCATCAGGTAAACCCGAGGCGCTGGCACCAGGCTTCCAGGACAAGTCTCGGAAATAGTTGTTGAGCTGCATGCCGGCAGCAGCGATCTTGTTTCGCGCCTCGTCCGATGGTGTTTCGCCGGTTTTCCAAACGACATTGACATGCATCAGTCGCCTGGATTTAGCGCCGAAGATGTAGCTGATGCTGGCGGGACCTGGCCCGGGCTCCAGCTCAGCGACGCGCAGCAACAATATTTCAGTGTTTTCGGCTGGGTTTTTGAGCATGCTCATGCTGTCGGACGCGGGTTTGAAGTCCTGCGCAATGGCCGATCGAACTTGTACTGCTTCCATGCCAAAGTGGGCACTGCGAAAACCGACCACACGATGGGCGTCCGCCACAGGCTGGGCAATGGCAACCACTGCTGCCAAGGCCAGGCAGGGAGCCAATAAAAAACGATTTAAAAACTTCATGATCACTTCCGCAAATTAAAACGAATCCGCAGCGAGGCGGTAAATATCAGGCCGAGTGGCGTTGGCCACTAGCGTCAAACGCAGGCTTGAAGGCCCCGAAGAGACGCCCAGAGGTGTCGCGATGCCCTGCAGCTTGATCTCTGCAGCCCCACCCGCCTCATCGTGCCCCGTGAACACCACAGACATGCCGGGGGCCACCACCGTGCCATAGGTGGTGTTGAACAGAGGCCAGGGTTGCGTTGCATAAGTTTTAGCCAGCTTGGCTGCGGCATTGATCAACAACGTTTCTTGCGCCTGGCTGGCCTTGCCGGCAGCCAGCCAGATCACATTCACCGCAATCAGGCGCTGGCTTGCCGCACCGAATACACAACTTATCGTGGCAACGCCAGGGCCTGGGTCGAGTGCAGGCAGCTCAAGCGTGAGCACGCGATTGCGTGAAACGGCATCGATTCTGTCGATCAGCACGGGATTCGCCTGAGGAAAGTCCAGCTTCAACACGGATCTGATCTGCTCGGCATCTATGCCGAATCGCAATCGTCCATACCCTTCCACCCGAAAGCTGGACGTCTGGGCCGGAGCTGCTGCAGCCGCTGGCGCGCTTTGACTATTCATGGTTTGAGCTTGAGCGCTCACGCCAGATTGAATAAACAACAAGGCGGCGGCTGAAATCATGAAAAATTTCATTTTAAAAATAACATCTCTTTAACGTTGTGGATTAAGCACGCCCGTCACGCAGCGCACCATGGAAAAAAGCAATGGGGCTCACTATCACGGTCATTGTTTGGGATCCCGAAATGTCATGCGACCGTCTTCCATGGTGATTCCGACCTTCCAGCGCGCAGCTTGCGCCTTCACTTCAGATGCATAGTATTCATAATTTGAATCAACTGAATACCCAAACTTTATGGCTATATCACGTTGGTCCGTGCTTGGGTCAAGATATCCTGCATTGGCAAGCGCAATGGCTTGGCTAGGGTCACTGGTCAGCAAATTAAGAAAATCTCGTCGCTTGTTTTCTCGCGTAGCTTTTAGATAGTTTGCGTAAGTAACCAATATTGCGAACTCGCTAACAAACTTGCTATTTTTAGTGGCTGCTTCTCTGTCTGCTTGACGTTCACCTTCTGATCCGTTACTCGATCCATTGATGATGCTCACCAGATAGGCATATTTGGCTGCAGGTCCAAGGGAAGAGATAAACCTGACTTTGGAATTATATTTTTCCTCTTCGGTAGGTGGCCGGGGAGGGGATGGACACCCTCCAAATCCGAGGCCGCAACCTATAGCGCCTCCGACGGCACTTGCTGCATTTTTAAGATCTCCATTAACAAAATCAGCCACCGCCCCCGGTCTGATATCGCCATCCAGCTTCAATTTAAACCCGCCTATTCCAATGTCTGCTCCAAACTCAAAACTGACGCGCAATCGGCCATCTGAATAGCCAACACTTCCGCCACCCGAGCCACCCAGCGATCCGGGCGATGTCACCGATGCCGTAGACTGCAGACTTCCGGTGTCACCAGAAAGGCCTGCTGTCCCGCTCACCGAGACGCCTGCACCTACCGAGCCGCTCGTCGTGGCTCCAACTGAACCATTGTTGTAGCCCGCATTGGCCGATCCGGAAGCGCCAGCATTCGCCGTCACTGTTGTCGCGGCGGTGACTTTGCCAGCGTCGGTCGATGAACTGTAGCCAACCCCCGCCTGCGCCGACGCGCCCGCATTGGCCAAAACTGCCAGCCCTTTTGGATTCAACTTGGCTGAGACAAGCGCGAGGGTCGATGCACTTGCATTGACATAGCCCGGGCCAAAATCTAACCTGACCCCTGCGTCAGCGTTGGCCGAGGCAACCAATTTGACGCCCGTTATTCCATATTGAGCCAAAGCTTCAGCGCTTGCTTTCGCGTTGGCAGAAAGTTCGGCTTCACCCAAACTGGTTTGTGTTCCAGTGCTGGTGCCCGCAGTTGCTTTTTGGCTGCCGGTCAGTCTAGAAGCCAAATCTTTCGCGATACCGATTGCAGCGATTGCAGTGATCCCTTTCGTCCCCGATGATGTGCCTGGACTCCAAGGCGAAACACCATTTATCGTGATGTCGTTTTGATTGGGCGCATAAGCTGGTAGTGCCGGTATCAGCCGTTCATTGGCCGTCGCAGCACCTGGGGGTTCATAGGCCCCTGTAGACAGGTTCAGGGTGGTGTCGGCATAGACATCGAGCGTTCCGGTGTCGTTTTTTCCATAGGTAGCTTCTGATGAATGGTCCTTGGGCAATATTCGGTAATTTCCAGCGTCTTTTCCCGCAAGCCCCACAACGGGAAAGGTATAGCGCGAAGAAGACAGGTTTTTAAACTCGACGGCAGCGTCACTCACAAAATGGCCATTGGCCGCCACCATGGCCACATTGCCCTTCACGTCGTCATTATTGATGGGCGTTCCGTTCGGGCCGCGCAAGGTGGCAACACCAGGCTTGCCAACCAGGCCAAAACCAGAGCTACCCACGAACACCGCACTACTGGTCGCGTAACTGAGCCACATGGGTGTGATGCTCAACACGCCGGGCACGCTGCCCGAAGAAGCCACCACGTAGTTGGGTGCAGATGCCCCTGTCAGGCCCGTCAATACTTGAAAATAATTGCCTACGGGGGTTTTGTCGGTGAACGAGACTTTTCCGCCCTTTAAATCCAGTAAACCGATCGTTCCACCGAGTCGGTCGCCCACCAAAGCACCAGGAACAATGATCTGACCGAGGTCAATACCCGGAATCCATGGGTCGCAGGTTTTGGTGTTGCAGGCCTTGTAGTTGCCATACTGCCCCGAAACATCGGTAATGGCGTAGGCGAGTGGTTTGGGCGCAACTGTCAGCCTGCCGTCCGTGGGAAACAAGTAGTTGCTTCCAGCCGCTGCCACTGCGCCAAAAGTGTACGTACCGGCGTCCGGTAGTGTGTCGACCCCGCGCCGTACACCTGTCCCGCCAACGGCGACGCTGATCGGTGTCGCAATGGGTTCTCCGGTTTTAACGACATCGCCAGGCAATATCCCCGACAACGAGAAAGTATTAGTAGCGGGTAACTTGTCGCCGTAGGTAATGGACAGGTTACCTGCACCCTGGCTCCATGTCAGTTGCAAGGGCTGGATGGTAAAAGGGAAATATTGACTTCCAGGATAACCAGCATTGGTCCATTGGTAATTGTCTGCACTCCGCCCGTACAGATCTTTCAGCTCTGTGACAGTTGCATAATAGTAACCTACGGATGTGCGGAACGGAAGATTGGTTTTGGCTATAGCCGCAGTGCCGCACTTTAATCCGCTGCATATAAAAGAAACTGCCTGCAGTGTGTCACCCGGCACCAGGCCCGAATAAACCCAAGGTAAAGCGTTCGATCCATAATTAACCAAACCGTTGTCAGCGATGCTGAGATCGATCGTTTTGCGAGTGATTTCAAAGGGGCCTGCGAACGCATTTTTGGGTGTTGCATAGTTTGAAACATCCGCTCCAAAGAAACTCGACTCCAGATTGTAATTACCAGCAGCCTGTCGCTCATAAATAAAGGAGGCTTTATTGTTGTTGGAATCTTTTATGTACGGTTGAAAAACCGCATCGTCCTTCCCAAAGGGCGTTGTCACCACATCGGCGTTACCAAGGGCCTTCAAACCCATCGGAGTTCCGTAGACAGCCGTAAAAAGTCTTCTATCCACGCTGTTGGTCACAGCGACAGCATCAGTAATTTCTTTTGGTTTGATGATCAAATTGTAGGAACGTGGGGTGTCTTGGGATAGCACATAATTTGATGCGTCCACTCCCGTCAGAACGCCACTACTATTCCATGTATAAGTTCCCGGCAGATAAGCGCCCGATTTTGAAAAACGAAAACTATCAGGAGCAACTAATTTGTGTTTAACATCCTGATTCTGAATCACTCCTTCTAATTTCAGGACGAAATTTATTGCATACGTGGCTGCTTCACTGTCGCTCATTACACCTGTGGGACGGTAATACGTTCCGTAGGTAGCTTCAGTAAAATTATTAGTATTATTCCAAGTGAAGCCATTGGCAATTAAACTTACAACTTTTCGTTGAATAGTAAGCTGACCTACACTGAATGAAAGCTTGTAGTTTCCTGATTGGGCACCCCATATATCCTTTGTGCGCAAGTTATAAGTTCCCGCATTGCTCAGGTATGACGGCTGGGTGCCGTCGGCCAGTGTTGTCCGACCAGCGTTCACATTGTCCCCGGCCAGCACGCCCTCTAAATGGCCCAAGCCAAGCACAGCAGGGGTTCCGTAAACTGTATCCACCTTATCGAATCTGGAGATAATGGATATTGGCAGGATCGTCAGCGAGCCTTGAATTTGTTGCCCAAATCCAGCCGGTGGAAGCATGTAGTTTGAAGCAGCGGGACCAGTCAGACCTGTTGCTACGGAGGTATAGTCGCCAGCCGGACTTCGATCAGTCATGACGGTATTACCCGGGAGGTACACGCTTGCGCCAGGGCGATAACCATACTGGTATCCGATCTTTGCCTCCACCTTGTCGTTCCCCACCAGGTTGCTGAATGAAACCCATGCAGAGTAGTCGTGAAACGGATTGCCATATCCCGTGGTTAGCGGCGCGATGCTGAAGGCGAGTTGGCGAGGGGTAATGTCGAAAGGCGCCAGACTATTAATGACCCGGTAGTTCCATGCTTTAGGCCCCTCCAGTGCAGTGGCTACCCTGAAGTAACTTCCGACGTTCAGGTAAGGGTCTGTAGCAGGTGAAAAGTCGCGATTTTTATTGGTCAGCACCGGGCTGACGATGTCGCCGGCAACCAAACCGTCAACGGTTCCACCAAAGTCCACCGTGTCGCCATAGACGTACCTGCTACCTGGGTTGGTGAACTGCACGGTCACGTTTTTGGGATTGACCTGGAGCGAGCCAACACTTTGACGGCGGTCTGCCACTTTGTAGTTGGCTGAATCTGCCCCGCTCAATGCGTCCAGAGCCACGGTGTAGGTGCCAACGGGGGTATTGGCATTGACGTTATCACCGCTTCTCAATTGGTCGTAGGCATACGTTTGTCCAGCAACTATGTCGCCAGAGACAATGCCGATCAGCGCAGGATTGGCTGATGACATGTCTGCCTGGATTCCATACGTGCTGGCAAGCGAGTTCATGTAAGCGACGCTTACCGGCTTGGGCGTGATCGCGACTTTCTGCGGGGTGCTTGTTGAAAGATCCAGGCTGTAGTTGCCCGCGAAGGCGCCCCTGATAGCGCCGAGATCGACCTGATAGCTGCCAACCGGCAGATTGCCGCTGCCGCTTGGCGCATAGGATGACGGGTAGGAAACGACCTGGGACGCGGTGACGCCGAGCAGGTCCGCGCTGAGTACCCCGAGGAACCATGGCGACGGCAATGTGGCCTGCCCATAAACCTGACTCATGTCTACACCAAAGTAGGAAATTGGTTTTTTGTTGATGGTGAGTCTGCCAACGTCGCCGCTGTAGCTCAGGCTGTAGTTGCCGCTGCTGTTGCCCTGCAAACCGCGAATGGTCCAGGTGTAGTCTCCTGCAGGTGTCCGGTAGCTCAACCAGTTGTTTTGCACGTCCGGCACGACCGTGTCGCCCGCCAGCACACCTGTTAGTGATACACCGGGCGACAGGTCGGCCATGTCCCCATAGGTGCTGGTGATGCCGGCGGGGTCATAGCTGACCGTGATCGCCTTGGGGCTGACGGTATAGCGTCCCGAGGTATTGCCCGTGGCCGCAACGGTGTAGTTGCCGGCGCCGGTGCCGGTCAAGCTGACCACGTCTGAGGCGTAGGTCGCTGCTGGCGTTCTGGCACTGAGGTTGGCCGCCTGGCCCGCCGCAGACAGCCCCACCAAAGGTGCGACATCGTCGCCCGCGAGGATTCCACTGAGTGAGGCCGTGGGCAGGGTGCCAGCCGAGCCGTAGACCTGTCCACCGTTAGCCGCAAGGTAGTTGAGCGGTTTGGGCGCGATGTTCAACATGCCGCTGACAGCACCTCCGCTCAAGTCCAGGAGGTAATTGCTGGCGCCGGCACCAGACAGGCCGGTCAGGCTAAAGCTTGATGCACCCGCGTTGACCTTTGGATCGAAACCAAAGCCCAGGCCGTTGCTGACCATGGTGACGTTGGCCGTTCCATTGTGCGTGGCCAGTGGGGCAAGTGTGTCGCCGTTGACGAGGCCGCTCAGGCCGGCTACCGCGACTGGGGCGCCGTAAACGTAGGCGCCGTTCGATACGGCAGGTGTCACCCGGCGCTGGGTGATCGCGAGCGGAACCGGGATGGCGCCAAGGGCAACAAAATAGCTGCCAGCCAGCCCACTGGCCAGCTCCGCGCTGCTGGTGGCTGACAGGGACAAGTTGTTATTGCCTGCCGACGCCAACACACCAGGCCCGCTGAGTGCCAACGAACCGGCGCCCAAAATGTCGCCCAGGGGATCAGCCGCCGAGGTGCTGCCGGAATGCGCGGCGACACGCAGCAAGGGCGCTGTCAAGTCGGTTAGGCCGGGGTCGCTGTCGCCATACACGCGCGTCAGACCAGGCTGGCTATCCAGTTCAAGTCGCACGGCGTCGCCGTAGGACAGCTTGCCCAAGTGCGTGGTCAGGCCGTTTTCAATGAACTTGATCGCCCCTTCGCCAAAGATGGTGCCGCCGGTTTTCTCATCGGTCCAGGTCACGCTTTGCCCACTTAGCGCTACCACGGAACTCATTGACGAGACCAGCAGGTTGCCTGTCAGGCTGATGGCGCCGCTGACGTTGATGTCGTCAGTCAGCAGTATCTGCGTAGCGCCATACGCGGGCGTTGCCGTTGGCAAGATCGTTGCGGTGAGCCCGTTGCCACTGAATTTACCCAGCGTGATGCGATCAACTTCGCGGTTTGTGTTGCCTGCGCCGTCAGCCAGGGTCAGCGACAGGTTGCCGTTGCTGTTGATAAAGTTGGCATTGCGCACATCAAGCTTAGCGGCGCCAGCACCGCGCTCGGCATCGACCACGCCATGCGCGGCCGTGTCGTTGGCAACAATGGTCCAGTTGCCGCCGCCTGTTTCGAAGACGCCGCCGAGTGTCACCGAACGCCCAGCCGACAGGTTCAGGTTGCCGCCGGGGGTGGCGGAGGTTCGTGTGACAAAGCTGAAGTTGTCCAGCCAGCTGATGTCCTGGCTGGCCTGCAGGTTGACGGTGGTGCCGGCACTGAGTAGTGCAGTGACATCGGCATCCAATAGTCGGGTGACTGTGCCTGGCGTCGCGTAGTTGTAGTTCTTGGCGGTATCCGTCCCGGTTGAGTTGATCACGATGTCTTGCGGATCAATCAGGAGCTTGCCGCCCTGGCCCAGGTCAATGCGCTTCAGATCAACCGATTGCACCGTGGACTTGGCGGATACCTCTACTGCGCCGCCGGATACGGCGCCACGCGCCGAGATGGCGCCTTGCATCGCCGTCGTGCTGTTGCTCCAGACAATGGCAGTGCCGCCCGTTCCCGCAGGACCGGTGGCAGACACATTGATATTGCTGGCAGCGTCAATAGTGGTTGTCGTAGCGTTGGCGATTACAGGCGTACTGCCAAAGCGTCCTGCAAAAAGCACAGCGTCTGCGGAGTCGGCTGGCTGCTCTCGACCGCCTTGAAAGGCGCCCCCCACGCGTACCAAGCCCCCGCGCTCGGTGCCTGTGGCGCTCAGTGATGCGCCTTCAAGTGTGACCTTGGCGCCCGTCACATCAATGCGTCCGCCCAAGGTATCGCCATCAGCGATCAACGAGCCCGTGACGCGCACCGCGCCACCCGCACCCCCGTCAAGCACGATGGCCCCGTTCTTGCCCGACACGCTGCGGGCACTGATGTCGCCGGGCATGTTCACCGCTTCACGCAGGGCCTGCCGCACGGTGGCAGCTTTCAGCATGATCGTTCCGCCATCGGCCTGAATCACGCCGCTGTTGGACACCAGGGCTTGCCCATCGGCTGCAAGCGCGCTGGCCGGCAGCATCACCTGCAAAAATCCGTCACCGCTGAGATCGAGCGTAGCCGCCTCGCCCGAGCCCAGCGCCACTTTGCCCAGCGGGGCACTGATCAGTCCTTCGTTGGCCACTGTGCTGCCCAGCAGTCCGACCGTGCCGCCGGGGCCGGTGAGAATCTGACCCCGGTTGACGACAGAGGCACCTTTGCCACTGAAGACGTTCTTGCCGCCCATGAACGCGGACTCGTCCATGCGCAGCGTCGAGGCAATGAACCCGGCGCGTGTATCAACCAGGCCAGTGGGGGTGATCGCAATGCCGTTTTGGTTGATCAGATAAACCGAGCCATTCGACTTGAGCGTACCGGCGATGGCCGAGGCATTGCCCCCGGTGACCACGTTCAAGGTCGCCGCGCTGGCATTGGGCTGGGCGAAAGTCACCTGCTTGCCCTGGCCGATGCTGAAGTCATTCCACTTGATCACTGCCCGCTGTGTGCTTTGATTGACCAGCATGGCACCCGTGGCGGGTGTTTGCACCGTGGCTGCACCCGCCGTCACCTGGGCGCCAGCCGGTAAATCCAGGGCCGACGCTGCCATCGACAACGCCGAGAGACCAAGCATGGCGAGTGCGCCGACCACGCGTTTGCGCGTTGAGGAAGATTTGCCGTGGCCCTTGGAAACCTCGGAAACAGCCACCCAGGTATTGGATACCCGGCTCCAGACAATGCGGTAATGGTGGTTCAAAATTGCACCTGGCCTTTTACAAACAACTGGTTGCCGTTCAAAACGGAGGGCTTGGACTCGTGGCGCCCGTACTCCATCGAGAAGTTGACGCTTCGCCACTGCATGCGCAGGCCAAGGCCGAACGCTTTGCTGAGTCCTCGCCCTGTTCCGGTGGCAAGCTGGCTTGTGGTCTTGCCTGCCGCGCCGAAGACATAGGGCACAAGATTCACATTCTCCGAACCGGGCTGCCAAGCCACTGGCCGCGTGAACTCTTGCCGCAGCATCCAGCCGCCATCGTCAGAAATCGAACCTGAAACAAACGTTGACAGCGCGTCTTCACCGTCAAGGCTGAACAACTCACTGCTCGGCAACACGCCGTTGAGCGACTTCTGGACACGCACTGACGATTTGGACTGAACGCCCATGGGAAGCTGCTGTTCGTATGCTAGGCTGCCTTCAACCTTGACAAAGTCCGGATTGGCATCCCTGCGCGACATCGCGATGCCACTGCTTGCTACGTCCGCCTGGGTGCGGGCGCCCAGTCGCGATGTGCCGGCGGAAATTGTCGCCCCGGCATTCAGGCGTCCCGAGGAAGCCAGCGTTGTGTTCCAAGCCGCGCCCACACGTGCCACACGCAGGCGATCCTGATCGAGGACGAACGCGCCCAGGCTTGAGCCATCCGCAGCCATCATCTGGAAATCGGGCAATGTATCGATTTGACTGGTGGCGTCAAACGTGCCGGTGATGGTCAGTTCTTCCTGACGATTGACGATTAGCGGGTAAACCAGGCGCAGGGTGTAGCGTTCGAATTTGCTCAACGAGCGCGGTACGCCCGGCTGTGGCGCCGGCTGGCTGACCGAGGAGGTAAATTCCGGGTTGATTGACAAGCCATTGCTCCCTATCGGGATGAGGGCGCCACCACCCACGACACGTCTGGGCGCATCACTGCGAAACGCGCCGACCCAGTCCCGACCGCCCGATACATTGGCATAGAGTTGCACGCCAGCGCCAACGGGCTCGTTCAAGCTGGCTTGCAATGTGGTCTGCCAGGGGCCCAGTGACTTGGAGAGTCGGTCGTCTGCCGAAAAAGCGCCGCTGAAGCGCTTGAATGTGCCGTCCAGCGTCAAGATGACGCCGCCGGGATCGGAACCCGCCAGCAAGGTACTGCGCAGCGCCAAACCGGGTGATCGCCCCGCGAGCGTCAGGGCGCGCTCAAGTGCCTCGCCACGCAGTCGGCGCTGACCGACCAGTCCTTGCATCACCGCCAATACACGGCTGCGCGAGCGCTCATCCACAGCGCTGGCATCAATGCGTTCGACGAATCCATCGAGCACGATCAGGCGCAACGTGTCGCCATCATTGAGTTTTTGCGGCGGAACAAGGACACGCACCAAGGCATAACCGGCCTCGTGGTAGAGCATTTCGATGGATTCAGCCAGCTTGTAGAGATTAGCGACGGAGATGCGTTGCATCCGAACCTGTGACAACAGCGTTTCGGTGCCGGCCGCGAACTCGGGAAAGCCGTCCTTGACGGAGACTTCTCCGATGCGCACAAAAAGCTCTTCCGCATTGGGTGGAACTTCAGCCGGGGCCGGCTGCGGCAATACCGCCGGAGGTCTGGCGGGGGTTTCCGGCCGAAGGTCACGCGGCGTCACCAGCGGCGCTTGCTGCGCCGAGGCCAGGAGTGGCGCCAGGCAGATCGGGAAAACCCAAGCAAGGCGCCAAGCAGCACGGACTGAACCCTGGCGTGCAGCACTCGCCTGAGGGGCTTTGAGCGACGCCAGCTGACTCGGGTAAAAAGGTAACGAGGTAGCGCTTGATAATGTGGGCAAGAACATAGGAGGTGTGGTGTGTTCGCGTTTTGCTTTGCGGTTTACTGGCAGATGCTTTTTATTACAAATTTTTAATTTTATTGACCTTAAGTAAATAAAAACGGTTTGTCTGTCCCTAGTTGTGGGGACAAACCAGCAGTTGGGCCATGGTTCAAGTATGTGACACTATGTTTCCTTTTTTGCATCCTGCCAAGGGCGAGTCCATTTCTGCAGCCTGCCTATGACGATCAACAGCTCCCCCATCTGCGTGGCCTTCGTGGAAGACGATGTGGACTTTCAACTGGTGTTGCGCACCACCATCGAAACCGCTCCCGACATGCTGCTGGTGTCGGCGGCCAGCACCCGCGCCGCAGGTCTGAAGGCCGTCAACGACGGACCGGTGGATGTGTTGCTGGTCGACTTGGGGTTGCCTGACGGTTCCGGCATTGATGTCATCCGGGCTGCGCATGCCCGGTGGCCCAGCTGCGCCGTCATGGTCATCACCACCTTTGGTGATGAAGCGCATGTCATGCAGTCGCTGGAGGCGGGTGCTGCGGGCTACCTTCTCAAGGACAGTTCACCCAAGAGCATGGTGAC
Organism: Polaromonas sp. DSP2-3-2b2; assembly: GCF_049895905.1. Classification (NCBI taxonomy): domain Bacteria; kingdom Pseudomonadati; phylum Pseudomonadota; class Betaproteobacteria; order Burkholderiales; family Comamonadaceae; genus Polaromonas; species Polaromonas sp. DSP2-3-2b2. The sequence goes on from NZ_JAFCTH010000034.1 coordinate 19,436, forward strand.
CGAAATCCGCAGCCTGCACGAGGGTGGCAGCCCAATCAGTCCACTGATCGCGCGGCGAATCCTGATGCGATTTTGGGGGGAAGAAAAAGAGCAGCCCCTCCTGCCCCGGTTTGCGCAGAAAGGCTCACGCGCCGTGTTGTCTGTCCGGGAGCAAGAGGTGCTGGAGTTCATCACCAAAGGCTTTACCTCGGAAGAAATTGCCGGCTTGATGTCGGTCTCGCGCCACACCGTCCTGACCTTTGTGCGGCGCGTTTACAGCAAACTTGAAGTCAACTCCAAAACCGAGGCGATTTTCGAGGCACGCAGCCAGGGTCTGCTGGGTGACTGAGACCTTGCTGCGCCTGGTCCTGATGTGTACGGCACTGTGGCATCCGGCATTGCAGGCCGAAACACCCCTGCACTTCACAACCGCCGAGATACTCCTGATCCAGGGCCATGGCTATGCCCCGCCGCCCTATGAAGCCACGGCTGCGGACCTGCCGGGAACCTGGCAATCCGTCGCACTGCCGCACGCGGTGACCCGGCAGCTGGTACCAGATGCTGACGCGGGTGATGTGCGCGGCCCGCCAACCGTTGTGACTTGGTACCGTTTGCCAGTGTCTTTGCTGATGCCCTCCGTCAATCCGCGCTACCTCTACATTGCGCGCTGGAAAACCGATGGACAGCTCGCGGTGTATGGCGACAGCCGCTTGCTTTACCAATCCCATGCCAACATCTTCTGGAATGGCTGGAACATTCCCCTGTGGATCGCCTTGGACGAAACCGCCGCGTCGGTCGCGCCCAGAGAAATTCTGCTGAGGGTCCAGAGTCCGCGCGGCTCTGGTGGCGGCATGTCATCGGTGTGGCTCGGGGACAGCGAAAGCCTAAGCTGGCGTTACAGATTGCGCTATTTCATTCAAGTCCAGTTGCCCTCGGCGAGCAGTGCCGCATTCCTGGCCGTTGGCCTGTTCTCGTTGTTCGTGTGGTTCAGGCTGCGTTCAGAAACGGAATATCTGCTGTTGTTCTGCATTTCCGTCGCCTCGTTCTTGCGATCCCTGCATTTTCACGTCGGGGAAAACAAGCTGGCCATCTCTGACGCCTGGTTCACCTGGGTCACGATCAACTCCCTTTACTGGATGGTTCTGATTGCGCACTTTTTTCTAAACTACCTGCACCGGCGGCCCTTGTCCTGGCTGGATCGCAGCGTCAGCGGCATCACGCTGGGCATGGGCATGCTGACCTTGCCGGTCTTTGCGGAATTTCTCGACGCCTATGCGCTTTCACCCCTGGCTTATATCGCCTTGCTGTTGATGGGCTCCCTGGTGGCTGGCGTGGGGTTTTTTCAGTCGCGCCGGACGCATTCGCGCGATGGCCTTCTTCTCAGCACCTGGGCACTGGTTGGCATGCTGCTGGGCGGGTACGACTGGTTATTGCAAAACAATTACATCGGCATCGAGAGCATCTACCTTGGCCCATTCAGCAACATCGTTGCCTTTTTGCTCTTCATGCACATCATTTTTCGCCGTTACATCGCGGCAAATGCCGAAGTCAAACAGGTTAATGCCAGTCTGCAACTGCGTTTGCAAGAGCGCGAAGACGAGTTGCTGAAAAGTCATCGGCGACTGCGCGAAACTGCTCACCGCAAGACCCTGAGCGACGAGCGTCAACGGCTGATGCAGGACATGCACGATGGCATGGGTTCTTCATTACGCAGCGCACTTCTGGCGGTGGAAAAAGGTCAGATTGACCCCGCTATGGTGGCTGAAGTGCTGAGAGGTTGCATTGACGACCTGAAACTGGCCATCGACTCCATGGAGCCCGTGCAGGCCGACTTGCTGCTCTTGCTGGCGACGCTGCGGTTCCGACTGGGGCCGCGCCTGGAAAGCGCCGGCATCGTTTTGCGCTGGGAGATCGAGAACGTCCCGGCGCTGGAGTGGATCGACCCCCGAAATGCACTGCATATCCTTCGCATCTTGCAGGAGGCGTTTACCAACATCATCAAGCACACCCAGGCCACGGAAATCCGCGTCATCACCGGGGTTGACGATGACTGTGTGTTGGTCAGGATCATTGACAACGGCTGCGGTTTTTCGGTTGCCCAAGGCACAAGCAACCCTGGCAAGGGGCTGGGAAATCAGATTCGGAGAGCCGAATCCATCGGGGCTGAAATCCGCTGGACTTCAAGCGATGCCGGCACCAGTTTGGCTTTGCATCTGCCGATCAAGAGGCGGATAAGCGTTTGAGGCCGCGTGGCATCAAAGACGTTTGACCGTTAAATGCTGTACGCATGTCGGGACGGGTGGTCGCGCGACGGTCCCGAACCCGGGCGGGCTGCGCGGTTTTTTCCATGCGAGCTTGCTATTAAATAAGGGGCTTAGGAACCAGAGCTTATCGACAGCTAAGCTAAGTTCCTATCGTGATTCAGAAAAACCGGTATTTCAGGC
>NZ_JAFCTH010000035.1:0-17129 GCF_049895905.1 Polaromonas sp. DSP2-3-2b2
GTTCTGGTCATGAAATGAAGCTGCCGGGCAGTTAGCCATCGAAGAATTGGATGCGACAACAATTCTGACACCCGGGGATCCAGAACGTCAACGCCTATCACGGGCGCCTCAAACAATGGCTCCATCGCTTTCACGGCGTGGCTACCCACTACCTGGACAACTACCTGGGCTGGTTTCGCACCCTGGACAACCATCACGCCGACTCACGGGAAGGCACCCTGGCCATGGCCTTGGGCAGATTTCCACATTTAACGGTGACATAGCCACCATTGAAGGCTGGTTGATTGCTGAGCCCGCTGTGACGGCGAACGATTTGATGGACAGGTTAGCCGCGATGATTCCAGACCTGTATGCCAGCAAGGCTCAACTGCGGACGTTACAACGTCGAGTCAAGTCATGGCGAATTGAGCGTGCCAAAAAAATGGTCTTGGGCAGCCTGCACAAATCAGCCGCCATGCCCGACGAAATCTGATGAAAAAAACGAGTTGACTGCCGGCGGGAAGTGACTACCTCGGCGATCCTTAGCCTATGAAGAATGGAGAAATTAAAAGAAAACGTCAACCAGCTATCGAGTAACATTTCTTCGTGAGGCAACACGCTGGCCAAGGTAATTGGCGTCAACCAACCAAAAGTGTCTTGGCCGGCCGGCATCGAGTTGATTCACATGATTTGTAAAAGGCAGCTCATGGCGGGCGACAATAAGCGGTTGGTCATTTGCAGACCAATTTAATGCATTGGCAGGGCGAATTTGTCTAATCTGAGGAACTGGCCTGGTCGATGTCAACTATCTTGACCGCCAACGATTCAACGCTCCAGCCGGGATGAACCCATGCGGGTCCTGACCCGGCACCCAGCCAGTATCGGGCTTTAAAAAAAGCGTCATGTGCTGGACCGTACGGCGACTACCGCAACCGCTTCGACCTTGTGTCGCGCATCTGCACTACTCCAATCCGTCCCGCGTGTCTTCTTCCAATAAAAGCGAACCAACTCCCCCATAATCAGAGCGGACTCCCACTTCCCCTCGTCTATTCGCTTCATCACTGCGGGTGACATCTTGCGCTCAACGAAGTTCTCTTTGAGTTCCAATAACAGCTGTTGCATTGCAGTTGCATCAAGCTGGTCCAGTTCCATGCGCACGATGGCGAGCTTTTCTGACTCACGTTCGCGCAGGTTAGCCTGAGTCTGTACGCCAGGATCAGCCTTCTTCATCATCACCGTTTTAACCACTTCCGGCTGACCCTTTTCGGGTTCCGGCTTGTCAATGACTCGGCCTGTAAGTAGCGACTTCAGGTAGGCATGTCTTGAAAGAATGGGCGTACCTGGCATAGCCAGTCGAACCTCCAAACGCTCAATTGCTTTAGCGAAGACCAGTTCCCCATGACGAATAAAGTGGTCTTCAGCGATCTCAGCATCGATTCCAAGTTGGATTGCGCGTGCAACTTTGCTGAGGTCAATCGCCTTGGATTCATTGACAGTCGCTTTTTGTTTGAGGTGCACCTCAAACTGAATGAACTCAATGGAGCGTCCAACTTTGAACTCGTGAATGGTGACGATGAGTTCACTGACTTCATTCACCTCTTCTATTGCCGTCTTGATGGTGTCTCTGTTGAAAAAACGAAACTCGGTCTTTATTTCCTTCGGAATCGGCTTTCCAGTAAGAACCGGCAACCACCAGTGCCAATGCTGTTTGCTGGTTCGATGTGAAGGGTTGTCCTTGTAGCGCGCGCATATTTCGTAGAGTGCCAGTCCCGCATGAGACCTGAACTGAGCAATCGTCGACCTTCTAATCTGTGCGTATCGCAGCGGATAAAAAATTTCCTGACGAAGCGCTGGCGGATAGGCCCAATAAAGCCAGTTTTCGCCATTTTTCTTTTTGAGATTAACCTGCGATAGAAGGCCACAAGCACCCCACTCTTCCGTTTCAGCCGGCGATGGTGACTGCCACTCCACTACATGTGTGACCATGGATAGGAGGTGCCTTTTCAGTTCTTTAACTGAGCCGGTTGCACCGTCATAGCCACGAATAACGGAATTCAAGGGAGCGCCGAACAAACCGGTCGCCTCGTCTTCAGCGCCCTGCTCCCTGGCAACGAACATCATGAACGTGTAGGCCTGCCGTCCAATTCTGGTGATCGTACCGGTCTTGGGCACCATGGCTAAAGCCGACACTGGCTTGTCGATTCTGTCTGGGCCGAGGATTTCGGTGGTGTGCATCAATTCATTGTATGTGAGAACAACAATCTCACACTAAAAACCAGACGCCTGTACGAAGGCTATTGCAAAGCTACATGTAATGACCATAGTTTCTCTCACATTTAGACTGGCTATTCTTCAACTGCGTCATTGGTTCGTCTCACAATTAGAGTGGGTTAGCGCTTGAGAAGCGCTCTTACTCAAGCAATTTTGATCATCCACGCGCTGATCACTACAACATCACCCGCCTAATTGCATTTGAATGCGTGCGTGGAGGGGTAGCATGGCTTTGCTCACACTTTCCTTAATTAGTCTCACAGCTCGCATGATTCGTCTCACACATCCCGTGGATCAACTCACAGAAGTAAGCCTAACTAATTGAATTTATTGATGAAATTTGACTTAAAGGTATTAAAGCTTCTAAAGAATTTTAAAAAGAGAAGGCGAAATAATGTGGATAACTGGGAAATACAAAAGCCACGCGCTTCCCAAACTGCGACAAAAGACGCACAATCCGCGTTGCACGCTGTTTTTTGCGTTTAGCAGGGAAAAATACATGTCAATCAGAAAAACCCAAGATGCACGCGTATCTCTAGAGGATTTGATCGCAGTTTCCAATAGAGTAGGAGCAGTCATTGAGAGTGTGAGAACCACGATGCTCGCTCCAGACGCTAGAAAAAGGCCTCCTACATTCAGTACCAATCAAGTGGCAGCCATCTGTGGCTTGGAAAAATCACAGATGGACTATCGAGTGAAAAAGGGCGATTTGCCATTGGGGCAAATGGAGACCGGTCGCCGTCGTAAATTTAGTCTAGAAGAAACTCGTACCTGGGCGCAATCTACGCGAACCAAATTCATGCGCCCCGAGGATGCGGAAGCAATCACTATTGCTGTTGCCAACTTCAAAGGCGGCGTAACCAAAACGACTACTGCCGTCACCCTTGCACAGGGATTGAGCCTTCGCGGGCACAAAGTGCTTGTTATCGACACAGACCCTCAAGGCTCGATGACAACTCTTTTTGGATTATTGCCAGACGTTGATGTAGCCGATGAGCAAACAATTTTGAGTCTTTGCTACGGCTCAGAGGTTTCAATTGACTACGCCATCACACCGACCTACTGGTCTGGGATTGATATCGTACCCGCCAACCTTGCGCTCTACTCGGCTGAATTCGCCCTGCCTTCGCGGCAAAAATCTGAAGGATCTTTTGAATTCTGGAATGTGCTGAATAACGGCATTGACACTGCGCGGACAAAATACGATGTGATCATCCTGGATACCTCCCCTTCCCTTTCCTACCTGACCATCAATGCACTCCTCGCGTCGGACGGGCTCATCATGCCTCTGCCGCCGAGCACGCTTGATTTCACATCCAGCGGCCAGTTTTGGAACCTGTTCAACGATCTCACAGCCAACTTGGTTACTAACCGTGGTAAGACAAAAAGCTTTGACTTCGTGGATGTTCTGCTGGCCAGGGTAGACGCAAACGATGCGTCTTCAAGTGTTGTACGTGAGTGGATTACTGCTGGATACGCCAATATGGTGCTGCCCGTTGAAATCCCGAAAACATCTCTGACTGCTAGTGCAAGTGCTGAGTTCGGAACCGTCTATGACACTGATCCAGCAGCAATAAATGTCAGGACTTACCGGCGTGCATTCGATGCTTATGAGCGCGTAGTCGCGCTGGTTGAAGAACAAATAGTGACTGGATGGAAACGTCAAATTGGAGAACAGCATGGCGCTTAAAGACAAGGCAGCAAAAATTGATCTCAGCCATATTGGGCTGTCGGCTGGAACGAGGGGACAGGGCGCCAAGACTGCAATCGGGATGCATGCCGATGCCCTCTTTCGCGATGAAAAGGTAACGGCTGAAAATGTCGAACTTAAGAAAAAGCTGGCTGAATTTAACGGGGCTACAGCAACTCGCAAAATTCATCCGAAGAAAATAAAACCCAGCAGGTGGGTCAATCGAAATGAATTGTCTTACTCGGGTGAGGCTTTTGCGAGCCTTAAACAAGAAATTGAAACGGCCGGCGGAAACATCCAGCCAATTAAAGTCCGCCCATCCAAATCTGTTACTGGCGAATATGAGTTGGTCTTCGGCCATCGCCGCCACAGAGCCTGCCTGGAACTTGGGCTCGATGTACTCACGCTAATTGAGGAATTGGATGATGCTGAACTCTTCTGTCAGATGGACCGAGAGAACAGAGCCCGTGCGGCACTAAGCCCATGGGAGGCTGGTACAACTTACGCGAGGGCTCTAGATGAAGGACTCTTTCCATCTGCACGAAAACTGGCTGAGGCTGCATCTATTGACCTCAGCCAGTTAGGTAAAGCTCTTGTCTTGGCCAAATTGCCAATTGATGTTGTTGCTGCTTTTCCAAGCCCTTTGGATCTGCAATATCGCTGGGCGACCTTGCTAAGTCAGGCTATCCAAAAGGATCCTGACTTGATTCTTTTGCGAGCCAAGGAACTGCGCGCAGCTAAGGAAAAGCTTAACGCGTCGCAAGTTCTGGTCCGACTTCTGGAGGGGGGTGGAACGGTTCCACCCCCTGCACTGAAAAAGGTTTCAGTTTTGGGGAAAGACGGTCAGCTTGGTGAAATAAAGTTCAATGCCGCAAAACGTACTGCCACCATCAATCTAACAAACATTGATTTAGAACGATTCAACGAGCTAGAAAAAGCCATTAAGGCGCTGTTGTCGTGATCTGATAGCGGCTCGTTAAATAGGGGGGGTGGAACCGTTCCACCCCCCCTATTTTTTATTGACCTCCAGAATTTGCGCTGCAATTGAACATTGCAAATTCTCTTGATCCTTTCAGTGCGGACGTTCCGGTAGTTTTCTATGCCAATGAACTTCAGACTGCACCCTGGGCATTAGTGACTTGTTTAGTTGCCGCGTACGGCCTCAAGGATCACCCAAACGCTTTTCCCAGTTCATCCACCCGCCGCCTGATCGGCGCCCGGCCATAAATTGCCGTGGTGGTCTGGATGGACGCATGTCCCATCTGCGCCTGGATCACATCCAGGGGCACCTGCCGGGCGATGGCCCGGGTGCCAAAGGTGTGGCGCAGCCAGTGCGTCGTCGCCCCAGCCAGCCGCTGGCGCTCGTGCATCGGCAGGCTGCTGGCGCGCACTGCCCGCGCCAGCCAGCCCCTGACATGCTCGTAGAGCGCCTGGTAGCCGATGGGCGCCAAGGGATCGAGCGTACTGGCCAGCAGGGGCGCGGCGGTCGGCGCCGCCTGGATCGAGCCCAGGCCGCGCACCGCCAGGTACGCCTGCAGCGCCGCTAGAGCCTGCCCCGGCACGGCCGCAATCCTGTTTTTCGACCCCTTGCCGTGGACCTGCATCACCCACCCTTCGGGCTCCATGCGCAGGTCTCCGAGGGTGGCCGACAGGAGTTCGGCCGAGCGCAGCCCGACTGCCTCGACAAACAGCAGGATAAAGCGCATGCGCGCCCGCGAAGGGGAGGGCGCCTGGGCGTCCAGGTAGCGCAGGACCTCGGCCATTGCCGCCTCGCTGAGCGCCTTGGTGTCCAGCATCTTTTTGCCCGGGTCGTCGCCCGTGGCCTGGTTCACCAGCACCCAGGGATTGGCTGTCAAATACCGCGCGGACTGCAGCCAGGCGAACAGTGAGGCAATGATGACGATGGTCTGGCGGCAGCTCGCATGCGAGAGCTGGCCGCGAAACGGCGCCCAGCCGGGCGTGCCGGGGGCGGCGCGCACGCGCGAGATCCAGCGCGGCGGGATGTTCTGCAAAAACGCCATGAAGGCGCCGCAGTCCTCCACCCGCATCTGCACGAGCGTGGCGCCGCGGCATTCGTATTGCAGCCACAGCAAGAGGCGGTGCGCTTCACGCTGGTAGAGCGTCGCCGTGGCCGTCGAGCCGGCCCGGGCCTGGATCCAGCTTTGTACCGCCTGGAGGTCCGAGTCCACGTCTAACAGCAGGCGCGCCAAGGCAGCCTGCGTGACCTCCTCCAAAACGCGAATACCTGATGCCCCATCCGTTTGCGCGCCAGAAGAGCGGGAAGGAGAGGGCGCGCCCCACAGCGCCGGCGTGGCCGACAGTGCAAAGAGCGGCTTGGGCGGTTGCGCCTCGCGCGGCAAAAGCGTGGCCAGGTGGCGCTCGATGCGCCGCGCCTTGGCAATGCCGACTGCCGGCAGGGCGGCAAACCAGCGCCCGCCCGCCGAGATGCGGGCGTTGAGGGCTCCGAGCGTGAGCAGGCCCGCAGTGACGAGCTTGGCCGCCAATGCCTCATCGAACCAGCCCGCTACCAGGTCGCTCACCTGCGGGGTTTCGGCAGCCAGGCCTTCCAGGCGACGCAGGAGTTCGAGCTGGCGCTCCCTCAGGCGCTGGCCGCAGGCGGCCTTGCGCTCTAGAGGAAAGGCTTCGGCGTAGAGCTTGACTACCTCGCTTTCGCTAAACCCGTCCAGGCTGTGCTGCTGCACGAACGCGTCCAGCGACGGTCGCGTCTCGCCACCGGGGACCCGGATCATGAGACCCACCAAGCGCCAGGCGGCATCGCCCTGGCGCCTGGCTACCGCGCGCACCGCGTCGACGGCTTCGTGGTGCGCCGTTTTCGCTTCATGGCCGTGCCCAATGCCCAGGTAGCGCCGGGCCGAATCGGTGCGGTCCAACCCTTCGCTCACGGCGCGCAGGTAGGCGAAGTGGTGCGGGCCAAGCCGGGCTGTGGTCATGCGCGTGCGCTACCGGGCAGGTATCAGCTTAATTGCGGGTCGGCATGAATGGCGCGATGTCGGCCATGTCCAGCGCGTCCACAAATGCCTTTAGCCTGCGTTTGGGCTCGGGCTCGCCTATGTCGCGCAGTACGCCCAGCGCGCAAGCGATAAAAGCGCCGGCCAGGGCGCGGCCATCGACCTCCTGCCCTGAGTAGGCCTGGTGAATGCCCGCCATGAAAACGTCCGTCAAATCGTGCATTTGTGCAAGTGAAACAGGCGCGTCAGGGTTCGCCAGTCGGGCGAGTGGGGGTGCCTTGCTCATGTCAGCGCGGGGCAAAGCCGGCTTTCCCAAGCGCCATCTGCACGGCCGCGAGGGTTCTGAGCATCAAATGCGCCTCGTCGTCATCGACCGCGTTTTGCCGTACTTCGGCCCAGCCGATGCGCTTGCACAACTGCGCCAGCGCGAGCGCCTGGTGTGGGTTGAGTTCGAGGGCGATGGGCAGCAGGCTCTTGCCGCTTGTGGGGGTGTCGAAGTTCATGGTGGAGTGGCGCAGGCAGTGGTTTTGACCTGGTTATTTTACCCTGAGATAATGCGACTTATCTTAGGGGGGTGCTTGAAGATTTTACATAAGTTTTTGCCTGCCGGTTTAGACGCAGAAAGAACCTGCATGTCCTAAACACGCACCGATATAAAACTCGCCACCTAGTGGAAAACCTTTTGCAGCGCATGAGGGTCTTTCGCTACTTACCCCTCCGCTATGCCAAGCTTGACGTCACGTTTATAGGCTTTATGCACATCGCCGGCACCATGAATTGGCTCCATTGATTTTCCGAAAACGGCCAAAGATTTTTGGCACAGATAACATAAATTTATGAAAATGGCATTGGTGAAAATTCTGATGCTTTAAAACGTTTGCCATTGCAAAGTACACGCAGACAAGAAAACGTCATTCATCAATCGACATCGACTGCCAATGCTGCCAGTCGGATGTTGGGCAAAAGAGCCCGTACCGGATTACTCCCGGTGCGGGCTTTTTTTGTTTTTTTCTTCGACGCAAGCGCTTTTGAAAGAACACCTGTTCGGTGGCGGAGCTTTGCCTAAAGAAAAGTTGTCCAAGATGACGCTGATTTGTCGGAGGTCCAAAGGTTGATTTGTTGTTTGTACAAAGCACAAAGCAATCCTGCGGAAATACTTTCAACCGCCACTGTATCGAGACAACAATGAACCAGTTCAATCGCCGCCAGATCGTCAAGACTGCCAGTTCGCTCTTCGCCATTGGCGTCACAGCCGGATCCGTTACCCGTGCTTTTGCGCAAGACACGGTGAAACTTGGCTTGTTGCATTCACTCTCGGGCACGATCGCCATTGCAGAGGCTTCGCTCGTCGACGCTGAAAAGATGGCAATCGAAGAGATCAACGCCGCAGGCGGCGTGATGGGCAAAAAAATCGAGGTTGTCGTTGAAGACGGTGCGAGCGAAAATTCAGTGTTCGCCGAGAAGGCACGCAAGCTGATCGAGCGTGACAAGGTCGCTGCCATCATTGGCTGCTACACCTCAGCCTCACGCAAAGCGGTGTTACCGGTGTTGAATCAGGCTAAAGGATTGCTGTTCTACCCAACCTATTATGAAGGTCAGGAACAAGACAAGCGTGTGTTTTACACCTCGCAGGAAGCCACGCAGTCGGTGATTTCAGCCATCGATTGGCTGGTCAAAGAAAAAGGCAAGTCTTTCTTCCTGGTCGGCTCTGACTACATTTATCCACGCACCTGCAACAAGATCGCCAAACCTACTATTGTTAAAGGAGGCGGCAAGGTAGTGGGTGAGGAATATGCCCCGTTGGGCCACACCGAATTTTCTTCGATCATTAATAAAATCAAGGCGGCCAAGCCTGACGTCATCTACAGCACGGTAGTGGGTGGCTCGAATGTAGCGTTCTACAAGCAATTGCGAGCCGCAGGCTTGGACGGCACGAAGCAGGTCTTGCTGTCAACCGTTGTTTCAGAAAACGAAATCGAAGGCATCGGCAAGGACAACGCTGCTGGGTACTACGCCTGCATGGGGTATTTCCAGAGTATCAAGTCACCGGCCAACGAGAAGTTTGTCAAGGCGTTCAAGGCCAAGTACGGCCAAGAGCGCGTCATCGGGGATCCGATGCAGTGCGCCTACAACAGCGTGTACCTGTGGAAGATGATGGTCGAAAAGGCCAAGTCCTTTGATATCGAAAAAGTCGTTGCCAGCGCTCCAGGCATCGAGTTCCAGGCACCTGAAGGTCTTATCCGTGTCGCGGGCAATCAACACGTCGCGAAGAAAGTGCGCATCGGCCGTGCGCGCCCCGATGGTCAGTTCGACATCGTCTCGGAATCCCCACTGATCGAACCGAACCCGTTCCCCAAGCTGTAAGAGGGCTGTTGTCGGCAACCAATGCCGACACCCTTTATGCCGGGCTCCATGCGAGTCCAGCGTTCCAGATTTCTTCACGAAAGCAGCAGTGCCATGGGTTTTGATATTGCAGTGATGCAGGTGTTCAACGGGATCAGCTTGTTCACCATCTTGTTGCTCATGGCGCTCGGCCTGGCAATCGTGTTTGGCCTGATGGGCGTCATCAACATGGCTCATGGCGAATTGATGGCGCTGGGCGCCTACATGACCTACGTTGCCTCCAAGTTTTTTGAACGCTTCGCACCCGGCTGGATGGACGTTTATCTCTTCGCGGCGATCCCCTTTGCATTTGCAGTCACCTTTGCCTTGGGCTATCTGCTTGAGCGAGGCTTCATCCGGTTTTTCTACAACCGGCCCCTGGACACGCTGCTGGCCACGTGGGGACTGAGCCTGATGCTGCAACAGGCGTACCGCAATATTTTCGGCGCCCAGGAAGTCAGTGTTCCACTGCCGACCTGGTTAGCCGGCGCGTGGGAGCCGGTCGTTGGCATCCAGTTGCCGCTGACACGCCTTTTTATCGTGGCGCTGACTGCGGTGGTTGCTATCGCGGTTTACTTGTTACTGTACCGAACACGCTGGGGTTTAAAAGTGCGGGCCGTCACCCAAAACCGTGCCATCGCCGGCGCTGTCGGGATCGATACCAACCGTGTGGACGCCATGACGTTTGCACTGGGTTCAGGCTTGGCCGGAATTGCCGGTTGCGTGTTCACCATGATCGGATCAACCAATCCCGGAACTGGCCAGCTGTACATCGTCGATTCATTCATCGTGGTGGTTTTTGGCGGCGTGCAAAGTCTTTTTGGGACTGCCCTGTCGGCCTTTGCCATAGCCCAGTCGCAGACCTGGATGGAATTCCTTCTAAGTGGCTCTATGGCCAAAGCCACCATCTTGCTGCTGGTCATCGTGGTGCTTTATTTCCGGCCTAATGGTCTTTTCGCTGTGCGTTCTAGGAACTGACACCATGCCAAACATGCAACGTCGCTCCGATGTTCTCGCGGTACTCTTGGTCACATTGCTGCTGGCTGTCGTGCTGCCTGCCTTGCTCGATCCGTTTCGCTTAAACCTGATCGGCAAATACCTTTCCTTCGGTTTCGTGGCGGTCGGCATCGTGCTGACCTGGGGCTATGGTGGTGTGCTCAGTCTGGGTCAGGGCATGTTCTTCGGCCTGGGCGGCTACATGATGGCCATGTTTCTGAAACTGGAAGCATCAGCGCCGGAACTGCCCGACTTCATGGTGTGGAGCAGTGTCGAGCAACTCCCCATTTGGTGGCAACCGTTTCACTCGCTGGGCTGGACATTGTTTGCCCTCCTGCTGATCCCGGCGGTGCTGGCCTATGTGTTCTCCTACGCCATCTTTCGCAAGCGCGTGAGCGGTGTTTACTTTGCCATCGTCACGCTGTCCCTCGCACTCACGCTCACCGTGGTGGTGATCGGCCAGCAAGGCGACACGGGGGGGGCCAATGGCATCACGGACTTCCGCACGCTGCTGGGTTGGGACATCCTGAGTGATACGGCCAAACGAACGATGTACTTCATCGAAGTGGCAGCGATGGTGCTGGTGATGGTGATTTCACTGGCCATCGTGCGCAGCCGATTCGGCAAGATCCTGATTGCCATCAGGGACCGTGAGGACCGTGTGCGTTTCAGCGGGTATGACACGGCCCACATGAAAGCCTTTGTGTTTGCGGTCGCAGCTGTCCTGTCATCCATCGGCGGTGCGTTCTACAGCCTGCAGGTTGGACTGATCGCCCCAGGCGTGATCGGTGTGGTCGCCTCAGTAGAGATGGTCATCTATGCAGCCGTGGGCGGACGACTGTCCATTCCAGGGGCCGTCGTCGGTGCCCTGCTGATCGGTTTCCTGAAGTCGTACCTGTCGGAGATTTTTCCTGAAGGCTGGCTCTATTTTCTCGGAGCAGTTTTTATTCTTGTGGTCTGGGCCATGCCCAACGGACTTGCTGGGTTGACTGATCACCTGCCATGGCAACGCAAAGCACGGGCAGCACAGTCATGAGCGCCGTGATGACTTCCCAGTCCGCCGCTCAACCGACAAAGATGGATACAGCGCCAATGCACATGAACAACGACGCTGCGGTACCCCTTCGTGAACAGGTTTTGCGGGTCGAGGAGCTTACCGTGTCCTTCGACGGTTTCAAGGCCGTCGATGCCTTGAGCCTGTCGGTCGAACGCAACGAATTGCGTGTGATCATCGGGCCGAATGGCGCTGGCAAAACCACGCTGCTCGACATGATTTGCGGCAAGACCAAGCCAACTACGGGCCGTGTGTTGTTCAACGGCCTTGATCTGACCCGCATGAGCGAGCACCAGATCGTGCGTGCTGGTGTGGGACGAAAATTTCAGACCCCGTCTGTCTATGAAGACCTCACGGTGTTCGAGAACTTCGAAATCTCGTTGCCCAAAATGCACGGTCTGTTCCAGTCGCTCACCTTCCGCCGTACACCCGAGGTGCGCGAGCGTATTGAAACGATGGCAGGGGAAGTGTATTTGCGCGATCAGCTGGGCAGACGCGCTGGCCAGCTCAGTCATGGGCAAAAGCAATGGCTGGAAATTGGCATGTTGCTGATGCAGGAACCCGAACTGTTGCTGTTGGACGAGCCGGTGGCGGGCATGAGCCCGCGCGAGCGCGAACAAACCGGCGATCTGCTAAGCCGCATTGCCCAGGGCAAATCGGTGGTGGTGATCGAACACGACATGGATTTTGTCAAGCGCATCGCTCACAAGGTGACGGTGCTGCATCAGGGCAAGCTGCTCAGCGAAGGCAGCGCCACCGAGGTTCAGTCTGACCGGCGCGTGATCGATGTGTACCTTGGTCATTGAAAGAAAGCCTGTTCATGTTTGAAGTCTCGCAACTTAACGTCGCTTACGGCGAATCCCATGTGATCCACGACATTACGCTGGCGGTCGGCGCGAATGAATCCGTCGCCGTGATGGGTCGTAACGGGATGGGCAAGACGACTTTACTCAAGTCGTTGATTGGATTGCTGCCAACGCGTTCTGGCCACATTCGGTTGAACGGCCAGGAACTAACCGGTCTGCCAAGCTACAAGCGTGTGAAGCAGGGGCTGGCCTTCGTGCCTCAGGGGCGCATGGTGTTCCCCTTTCTAACGGTAGAGCAAAACATTTTGACAGGCGCCGAACACTCGGGCCACCGCACAGTCCCTGACTACCTCTACCGTTTTTTCCCGGTGCTCCAAGAGATGAAACACCGCAAAGGCGGCAACCTTTCGGGCGGCCAGCAGCAGATGCTGGCCATCGCACGCGCGCTGATTTCGGACCCCAAGGTCCTGATCCTGGACGAGCCGACCGAAGGTATCCAGCCCTCAATCATCAAGGAGCTGGCGCAAACGCTCAACGTGCTGCGCAAGGAGCGCGGTTTCGCCATCGTCATTTCCGAGCAGGTTCTGAGCTTCGCGCTCGACCTGGCGGACCGGTTTCTGGTCATCGACCGTGGGCGCATCGTGCATGACGAGTTGCGCGCCGGCCTCGATCAGGAAAAGGTCAGGTCTTTCCTGACCGTTTGAGATCGTCATCACCCCATCAACCCTACAAACTTAAGTGGAGTCAATATGACCAATATAAATTCAGATGACATCGACCTGACTGAACTGACTGTCGAGCGGGTTCAGGCGGGTTTCGCCAGCGGCACCTTCACCTCGGAAACGCTGACCAAGGCTTATCTGGAGCGCATCGCGGAATTCAACCCAGCCTACAACGCGATTGTCTTTTTCAACGAGAAGGCGGTTGAAGAAGCGCGTGCAATCGACACGCGCCGCGCCGCCGGCGAAAAACTCGGGCCGCTCGCAGGCGTTCCGGTCGTGGTCAAGGAAGCCATGGACATGAAGGGTTTTCCGACCACGGGTGGCTGGTCGCTTCTCTACAGCAAGACCGGCGGCGTCGATCTGCTACCCGAGACCGATTCTCCTGTGGTGGCCCGCATGCGCAAAGCCGATGCTGTGATCCTGGGCAAGACCAACATTCCGGTGCTTAGCCACACGGGTTCGCATGCCAATGGTAGCTGGGCCGGCTCTACTTACAATTCGGCTGGCAGAGAGTTTCTTCCCGGCGGCAGCAGCGCCGGGACTGCAACTGCTATTGGTGCCAATTTCTGCGTGCTCGGTTTGGCGGAAGAAACCGCCGGCTCGATCCAAAACCCTGCCTCGGCGCAAGGCCTTGTCGGCATAAAGCCAACCTTCGCGCTCGTTCCCAACGCCGGCGTCATGCCGCTCTCCAGCCTTCGTGACGTTGTGGGTCCTATCGCACGGTGCGTGAGAGACGCAGCACTGACTCTGGACGCACTGGCTGGGTTCTCGATGGAAGATCCCAAGACGGCCGCAAGCGTGGGCAAGCTTCCAAAAGGCGGTTACACGTCGAAGCTAGACAAGGATGCGCTGAAGGGCAAGCGCATTGGTCTCTATGGGCCGGGCTGGCGTACCTCGACGTTTGCGGAAGAGACGACAGGCCTTTATGCGCGCGCCCAAGGAGAACTGAGAAAACTTGGCGCAGACCTTGTTGACGATCCCTTCGCCGGTTCCGGGTTCATGGAACTGCGCAAGGCGGTCTTGCCAGGGGCCGAGTTCGACGCGCGTGGCATGGAATCAATTGCCTATGACATTCAGAAATATCTCGAGCGCATGGGTTCAAATGTCGCTCTGAAGACGTTCGCCGAATTCGCCAAGGCAACGCAAAAAGAAGATGCGTTCGGGCCCGAGGGCACGTTGAGCTATATGAGTCATGTGCCCGCGTTCGTCGAATCGGCAAAGTCCCCATCCACTCCCACGGATATGACGTCGTTCATCGCTCTGAGGGAAACCTATCTCGATACATTCAATGCAGTTTTTGACAAGCATGGGCTCGATGCGGTCATCTACCCGCAAATGCGTGGTCCTTTAGGTCCGCTGCACGGAGACGAAACCATCGACGGGATGGTGGTTAGCGAGGTCAATATCGCAGGTCTGCCGGCGGTAACCATACCGGCAGGCTTTTACGCCTCCGGCGCTCCGTTCAACCTCGTTATTGTTGCGCGACAGTGGAGTGAAGCCGACATGCTTGCTATCGCATACGCCTACGAACAGGGAACGAAGCACCGCAAGCCGCCGGAACTCAAAAAGGCCTAATGAGTTTCTTGTAATTAACGGAGCCTCACGCTGGCTGACGGGGTCGACGCCGATCCGGCCGGCCGTCTTTGAAACGCAGCCCGTGTGTGCGCGGAAACGGTCAGGTCTTTCCTGGCCGTTTAAATTTCAACCAGCCAAAAGAGCAAGGTCATGAAGATATGGTGATATCTCAAACAGCAAAGGTTGGCATCGCGGTCGTCAGCTACAAGCTGCCGCAGCTGCACATTAAGGCCGAGGTCTATTGCAGGCGGCTGATCGAGTTCGGCGCGATGTCAACATCAGTGTCGCGCGCCCAGGTCGCCTCGGTGCAGGCGCGCTACTCGGCACGCATCGGCGCTGCAATGCGGCATGCCACAGCGCAGCTAATGCATGGCGGTAGACGCAGGCGCGGACGCGTATGCACGGCGCATTCTCGGCTGACGCAACTACTGTGTTGCGACCAATCCACACGGCCTGCCCGCCCAATCGCAGCGCGCCTGCGCGCGGCTCGCATCAAATTGAAATAGGGCCTAAGCAATGACAGAACGATCAATCATGAACAGATCCATTGGAAAAAGGCCGCATCGTGGCTGACAAGGACCCCATTCGCGTCGGCATCCTGTACTCGGAAACGGGCGTCACTTCGACCATCGGGCTGTCGCAGTTGCAGGGCGCCCTCCTGGGCATCCAGGAAATCAACGAGGCCGGGGGAATCGATGGGCGCGAAGTGGTGGCCGTTCGGTACGATCCACAATCCACGCCGTCGCGGTATGCCGAGCTGGCCGAGCGGCTGATCGTGCACGACGGCGTCAATGTCATTTTCGGGTGCTACATGTCCAGCAGCCGCAAAGCCGTCATTCCCGTGATCGAAAAATGGAACAAGCTGCTGTTCTATCCCACGCTGTATGAGGGGTTTGAGTATTCAGGCAATGTGATATACACCGGAGCTGCACCGAACCAGAACAGTGTTCAGCTCGCCGAATTCATGACGTCCAACTTCGGGGCCCGTGTGTACCTGATCGGCTCGGACTACATTTATCCTTATGAATCGAACCGCATCATGGGCGAATTGGTGCAGCAACGCCAAGGCAGCGAAAAGCTGGCGGAGCGCTACATGGCGCTCAATGCGACGGATAAAGATTATGTTGAAGTCATGGCCGATGTTCGCAACAAACAGCCAGACTTCATCTTCTCGACCGTGGTCGGCGAATCCACGGCCGCTTTGTACCGCGCCTATGCCGATGCCGGGTTTGATCCCAAGACCATGCCCATTGCCAGCTTAACGACCTCTGAGGCCGAGATTTCTCAGATGGAGCGCGGTATGGCCACTGGTCATTACACCTCTGCGCCTTACTTTCAGTCCATCCAGTCAGAGGTCAACCTTCGTTGCCTTTCGCGACTGCGCCAGCGCTTTGACAATTCCAGTGTGCCTAATCTTTGCTGGGAGGCATCGTATTTTCAGATGCACATCTTTGCGAATGCATTGCGCCAAGCTGGTGACGAAGGCATCGCGCAACTGATGCCGCACATTCTGGGCAGCGAATTCGATGCGCCCCAGGGCCGCATCAAGATCGACCCGGCAAACCACCATACCTGCCTATACCCTCGCATTGGTCGTGTGGATGCCGAAGGCCAGTTCACCATCGTGAGGCAAGCCACCCGCTCGGTTTACCCGGATCCCTATCTGGTCACGCACTCCCTTGGCGACTGGGCCGCCAAGCTCGACAAGCTGGCCGTCTGATGAACGACAGCAGTGCTACGCGCCACACATTGCGGGTAACGCCTCCGCAGCTGAAAGAGCTTCGCGCGCTCAAAATTGCTGTGATTCATCCCGATGATGCAGACGGCATGCAGTTGACCCAACAGCTGCAGCGCATCGGTTGCCAGGTGCAGGCTTTCTGGCCTCCGGTGCAGGTGTTGCCAGCAGGTATTGACATTGCCTTCATGGCTGTACGGCCCGACATCATTGGTTTGCGTTTTGAGTGGACGCAGCGTGAAGATGCTCCGACTGTGATTGCGGTAGTGACCTATGAAAACCCCACAATAGTCGATGCTGTTCTAGCCTTGGGCGCCCAGGCAGTTTTGCCTTCGCCGGTTCGTTCATTCGGGCTGTTGACGGCACTGGTGCTTGCCCGTGAAACCCACAAAGAAAACCGCTCCCTGACGCGTCGGTTGCGCAAGGTTGAAGCCAAACTGCTGGGAGCGCGACATCTGGTCGATGCCAAAGCGGTAATGATGAAAACCCACGGTATATCCGAAATACAGGCTTACGATTTGATTCGCGAGCAAGCCATGAGCAAGCGCACCACAGTGGAAGAAATCGCCGCAATGATCGTTCATGCCAGCGAAGTTTTGTCGCTTGGCGGGCGGCGAGCCGGCTAATGAAAGCGATAAAAAGGATGTCAGAGGGGGCGACCAATCCATCGCCTCAGCAGACACGCGGTATGCAGTAGTCTATTGAACTTTCAGGAAAGAACGACAGCTGATCGCAAATTTGGAGGTGTAGGTGTTTAAACATTTTGGAGATGTTTTTAGTGGTATGAGTTAGAAGTCCGTTTGCAGAAGGCTGCAACAGAAGCCAAAAGTATGCGCCTCCTGCCCCAGTTCAGGCAAATCTCTGATTCATACCACTAGGCGCTGTTCTGAAAGTTCAGTGAAGCCACTTCATGGTGCCGGCGAGGTGCACAAAGCCCAGAAACGTGACGT
>NZ_JAFCTH010000036.1:0-16106 GCF_049895905.1 Polaromonas sp. DSP2-3-2b2
GCTGTATCGAGCTTGAGGCCGCTGTGAGTGCTGGGGCTGGCCGCCTGACGTGTGAGACGTGGCGACGTGCAACCCGCGCCAGAGATGCAATTACCGGGCTGGTTTCCAAAGGGGTGATAGGTTGCAATGAAGGCTGGGTATGGTTGAACTGATAACCGAAATTAACCGTTTTCATCCTTTTCGGTTGTTTCCGGTAACCGAAATTAACCGGCCCCCCTATAGGAGGGGCGGTAACCGGTTACGGTGGCGGTTATTGGCGGGAGTGGTTGCCATGATTGATTTATTCAGCCTGGAGCAAAAGACCCAGCCTAGACACAACGCCCGAGATTTTCCCGAAAATTAAGGAGTGCCCAAGGCCCGCCACTGAGCGGGCTTTGTTGCGTCTGGGCTTTGCTCATAACAGCGGGGTAACAGCGGGCAAACAGAGCGCACAGCCATGCGGAAGGGCTAGCCGGTACGGCTGGTATCAATTCGGCGCTGGCGCTGCACCACGGGCCGCATGACAAGGCCGCGACCTGAGAAAACCTGAGATTGCGACTTCAGAAAACTTCAGGTTGCAACCTAACAAAACCTAATATTGGACTGCTAGGGGAAACTCACGTTGCAGGCTGGTTAAACAAACCTCAGAAAACCAGAGATTGGCCGCCTGTCTGGCGCGGCTTGAATCTTGAAAACAATCAAACCAATTCAAAGCGCGGCCCTTTAAAAAAGGCGAACTACGGCACAGTGCCCAAAAGTGCCCAGCCGGGCATTGAAAAACAATCAACCAATTCAAAGCGCGTTCACCGCTGCACCCTGGCTGATAAAGCCGAACCGCAAGGTTTGTGCAAGGGTTTGAAACTCACGTTGCCGCCGTCATTGAAAAACAATCAAGCGAATTCAAAGCCCGCCGCGTTCGGGTTTTCTTTCGTCTGGTGCCAGCTCTGCATTTGGGCAATTTGCCTACAGATTGCCTACAAGCGACAGGCAAGAAAAAACCCCACTACCAATTTGATAGCGGGGTTTCTAATGCCTATGCGGCTTATCTGGCTCCTCAACCTGGGCTCGAACCAGGGACCTACGGATTAACAGTCCGGCGCTCTACCAACTGAGCTATTGAGGAATCTAGCCTCAAATTATAGCGTCATATTTCAGGCCTTTTGACGCGGCATGCATTTCGGACAATGTTTTTACGCTCGTGCCAGCTGAATCAATCCTGGAACAGCAACCCACCGGTAGTGAACGAAAGGCTTTGAAGCAAACCCATAATTACCGGGGTCAAGTGCGCACAAACAGGCCGACGACGGCATGACGATTCATACTGTCGTCCGTACCCATTACACAAGCGAAATTTTTTATGCTCAAAACGTCAACTGATAAAAACAAAATTAAATTTCTCCTGCTCGAAGGCATTCATCCTTCGGCCGTAGATGTGCTGAAAACGGCGGGCTACACGCAGATTGAAAGTGTGGCGGGCGCTTTGCCTGACGACGAGCTCAAGCGCAAGATTGCAGATGTCCATTTTGTGGGTATACGGTCGCGCACGCAGCTGACCGCAGATGTGTTTGCGCATGCGTCAAAACTTGCAGCAGTCGGGTGCTTTTGTATTGGCACTAACCAGGTCGATCTGACAGCGGCACGCGAGCGCGGTATTGCCGTATTCAATGCGCCCTTTTCCAACACCCGCTCGGTGGCGGAACTGGTGCTGGCCGAGGCTATTTTGCTGCTGCGCGGCGTGCCTGAAAAAAGTGCGGCAGCGCACCGGGGCGGCTGGCTCAAGTCGGCAGAAAATGCTTACGAGATTCGCGGCAAGACATTGGGCATTGTGGGTTATGGCTCGATTGGCACGCAACTCTCGGTGCTGGCCGAGGGACTTGGCATGCGGGTGGTATTTTTTGATGTGGTGACCAAACTGCCTCTGGGCAATGCACAGCAGGTCGGCAAATTGAAAGATTTGCTGGTGCAGTCAGACGTCGTGACCCTGCATGTTCCCGAAACCCCGGCAACGCAATGGATGATCGGCGCCGCCCAGATTGACGAAATGAAACCCGGCAGCGTGTTGATCAACGCGTCTCGCGGAACGGTGGTCGACATTGAGCCACTGGCCAACGCCCTGCGACAGAAAAAACTGCTGGGCGCCGCGATCGATGTTTTTCCGGTCGAACCCCGCAGTAACAAGGACATGTTCGAATCACCCTTGCGCGGCCTGGACAATGTCATTTTGACGCCGCACGTTGGCGGCTCAACGATGGAAGCGCAGGCCAATATTGGCATCGAAGTAGCCGAAAAACTCGTGAAGTACAGCGACAACGGCACCTCGACATCTTCTGTCAACTTTCCGGAAGTGGCTTTGCCTGCACATCCCGGAAAACACCGTGTGCTGCATATTCACCGCAATGTGCCGGGCGTGCTGTCTGAAATCAACCGGGTGTTTTCGGATAACCACATCAACATCGCTGCGCAGTATTTGCAGACCAATGAAGCGGTCGGTTATGTCGTGATCGACATTGATGCAGCGTATTCCGACATGGCGCTTGCCAAGCTGGCCACTGTTCCAGGAACCATTCGCAGCCGCGTTCTTTTCTAGAAAGCCCGCGCCGACTTACGCCTTGGCCAGTCGGCGCAGGCGCGACTGGCCAAGGCGCTGGTGTCGCGTCCCGTGTGAAAAATTTTAAGTAAAAAGTGCCATTTGCGCATTTCCAGCAAGCGCGAGCAGCTATTTATTCAATAGCAGATATTACTTCATGGCATCAGCCGGGCGGCGTGCCTTCACATACGCATCGCTCGGCAGATAGGCCTTGCCGTCGGCATAGCGCCAGTTCACCATCGTGCCCTTGTTGCCGCGCAGATCGAGCTTACCGACGTAGGCGCCCATGGTTGATTGATGGTCGATGGCGCGAAATTCGGCCGGGCCGAACGGCGTGCTGAATTTCAGGCCGCGCAGCGCAACAACCAGCTTTTCATTGTCCGTCGAGTTGGCTTTCTTGATGCCGGCAAAAATCGCCTGCATGGTCGAATAACCAACGACCGAACCAACCTTCGGGTATTCGTTAAAGCGGCGGTAATAGTTGGCGGCAAAGCTGGCGTGCTCGCGCGAGTCAATCTGGTCCCACGGGTAGCCGGTCACGATCCAGCCCCTGGGCGTTTCGTCCTTCAGCACATCGAGGTATTCAGGCTCGCCGGACAGCATCGACACCACCGGCACCCGGGGAAAAATGCCGCGCTGGTTGCCTTCTCGCACCAGCTTGGCCAGGTCGGCGCCAAAGGTTACGTTGAAAATCGCGTCGGGCTTGCTTTGCATGGTGGCTTGCAGGCTGGTGCCGGCTTCAAGCTTGCCCAGCGCAGGCCATTGCTCGCCGACAAATGTCACGTCGGGCCGCTTGGCCTTGAGCAGTTCCTTGAAGCTGGCGACGGCGCTCTGGCCATATTCGTAGTTGGGAGCAATCGTTGCCCAGCGTTTGGCAGGCATTTTCGCCGCTTCCTCGACCAGCATGGCGGCCTGCATGTAGGTGCTGGGGCGCAGGCGGAAGGTGTAGCGGTTGCCCTTGTCCCAGACGATGGCGTCGGTCAGTGGCTCGCTGGCGATGTAGAGTCGCTTGTTTTTCTGCGCATGGTCGGCCAGTGCCAGCCCCACGTTGGACAAATAGCCGCCGGCCAGCACATCAACCTTTTCGCGCGAGGTCAGTTCAATTGCGTGGCGCAGCGCTTCTTCGGGCTTGCCGGCGTCGTCTCTAGCAATCACCTCGACCTTGCGGCCCAGCAGACCGCCAGCGGCGTTGATTTCCTCGATGGCGAGTTGCCAGCCCTGGCGATACGGCAGGGTGAACTGCGGAATCGTCGAATAGCTATTGATTTCCCCAATCTTGATGGGCTGGTCAGAGGCTGAATGCGCACAAAGGGCTGTTGCCAGCAACACGCCTCCGAGCAGCGCAGGTTTCATGAATTTCAAGGTTTTCTCCAAAAGTAAGGCTATCCGCGCATTCAGGGGGGCAAGCCGGTCGCCCTCCTGAAAAAATGAGACTGTACAGCGGACCTGCCGCCTGTGCGCGGTGTCGTGCCGGAAAAACTGCTGCGCTTTTGAAATGCCTACAAAGCACCGTGCAGGCAGCTAAATATGCTTATTCGAATATAGGAAGTACAAAACTGTAGTTTGGATTCATAAAGAACATGGTTACATTTTCGCCCTTATGCATGATTTTGCTTTTGTATTCGCCGGCTTCGTCGTTGGCCTGGTGGTGGGCCTGACCGGCGTGGGCGGCGGCTCGCTGATGACGCCGCTGCTGATTTTCGTCTTCGGCGTCAAGCCGCATCTGGCCATCGGCACCGACCTGCTGTTTGCAGCCTTCACCAAGATGGGCGGCACGGTCAGCCTGGCGCGCGCCAAAGTCGTGGACTGGAAAATCGTCGGACAGACCGCGCTGGGCAGCATTCCGGCCGCGCTGGCGACCTTGTATTTTTTGCAACGCCTTGGCCCCGCCAATCCGGCGACCCAGGCGATCATGACGACCACGCTGGGACTGGCGCTGCTGCTGACGGCGACCGCCACGTTTTACAAGGTCTTGCGCGGCAAGGCGCCTCCCATGCACATTGCGCCCGAACTGCTGGCACAGGCCACGCGCCCACGCCACTGGGCCTTGCCGATCGTGTTTGGTGCGGTCATTGGCGCGCTGGTGACGCTGACCTCGGTCGGCGCCGGCGCCATTGGCGTGATCGTGCTGATGCTGCTCTACCCTACACTGCCCCTGCCGCGCATTGTGGCGGCCGACATTGCCCATGCCGTGCCGCTGACGCTGGTGGCGGGCCTGGGCCATGCGTCGATCGGCTCGGTAGACTGGCCTTTGCTGCTCAAGCTGCTGGCCGGATCGCTGCCGGGCATCTGGCTGGGTTCGCACCTGATGCGCAAAACGCCAGACCGCGTCATCCGCTCGCTGCTGTCGATGCTGCTGGCCTACGCCGGCGTGAAGCTCATTTCCATCTGATTTCCAACGACTTTCGACTTTCATTTGACCCTCAACATCCATGTACCAATACACCGAATTTGACCGCCAGTTCGTGAAAGCCCGTGCCAGCCAGTTCCGCGACCAGTTGACGCGCTGGCAAAACGGCCAGTTGCCCGAAGATGAATTCAAGCCGCTGCGCCTGCAAAACGGCTGGTATGTGCAGCGTTACGCGCCCATGCTGCGCGTGGCCGTGCCTTATGGCGAACTGTCCAGCGCGCAACTGCGGGTGCTGGCAAAAATTGCCCGCGACTTTGACCAGCCCGATCCGGCCTTGCTTGAAGCGGCGCAGGCCATCCAGGACAAGCTGGGCGCCATTGCGCTGAAGAACGGTCCGTCGGTGCATTCCAAACTGACCAAGGGCTATGCCCACTTCACGACGCGCCAGAACGTGCAGTACAACTGGATTGCGCTGGACAAATCGGCCGACGTGATGGACCTGCTCGCCAGCGTGAACATGCACGGCATCCAGACCAGCGGCAACTGCATACGCAACATCACCAGCGACGAGCGCGCCGGCATTGCGGTGGACGAGATTGCCGACCCGCGCCCGTTCGGCGAAATCATGCGCCAGTGGAGCACGCTGCACCCCGAGTTCGCCTTTTTGCCGCGCAAGTTCAAGATCGCCATCAGCGGCGCGAAGGAAGACCGCGCCGCCATCGGCTGGCACGACGTGGGCCTGCAGTTGCTGCGCAATGAAGCCGGCGAACTGGGCTTCAAGGTGCTGGTCGGCGGCGGCATGGGCCGCACGCCGATCATTGGCTCGGTGATCCGCGAGTTCCTGGAATGGAACCAGATCATGAATTTCCTCGAAGCCGTGGTGCGCGTGTACAACCGCTACGGCCGCCGCGACAACATCTACAAGGCGCGCATCAAGATTCTGGTCAAGGCCGAAGGCCAGAAGTACATCGACGATGTGGAAGCCGAATACCGGCAGATCATGGAACACGACGGCGGCCCGCACACCATCACCCAGACCGAATACGACCGCGTGGCAGCCTGCTTTGTGGTGCCGGTGCTGAACAGCGCGCCGCAGGGCGTGCAGCCCGTCGCCGCTGAAGAAGAAACCGCCTTCAGCCGCTGGTTGCAGCAAAACGTGGCGCCACACCAGAACCCCGATCTGCGCGCCGTGACCCTGTCGTTCAAGCGCCTGGGCCAGGCGCCGGGCGACGCGACCGCCGACCAGCTCGACATCGCCGCCGATCTGGCCGACCGTTTCAGCGCCGGCGAAGCCCGCGTCACGCACGAGCAAAACCTGCTGCTGCCCTGGGTGCGCGCCGACGAGTTGCCCGCGCTGTGGCGCGCCGCCCGCAAGGCCGGCTTTGCCAAGGCCAACATCCACCTGCTGACCGACATGATCGCCTGCCCCGGCGGCGATTTTTGTTCGCTGGCCAATGCGCGTTCGCTGCCAATTGCCGAAGCCATCACCGAGCGCTACCAGGACCTGGACGAGCTGCACGACATCGGCCCGATCGACTTGCACATCAGCGGCTGCATCAACTCCTGCGGCCACCACCACAGCGGCCACATCGGCATCCTGGGCGTGGACAAGGACGGCAAGGAGTGGTATCAGGTGTCGCTCGGCGGCTCGGACGGCTCGAACCTGTCCGGCCCGGCGCTGGCCGGCAAGGCGGTCGGCCCGTCGTTCTCGGCCGCAGAAGTGCCCGAGGTGATCGAAGCCGTTCTCAACACCTACCGCCAGCAGCGCGAAGGCCGCGAAACCTTCATTGCCACGCTGCGCCGTGTCGGGGCCGAGCCGTTCAAGCTGGCCGCCAACGGCGCGCGCTTCAGCGCCAGCCGAAGCGATGCCGCCGAAGCCAACGCCGCCTGAAGCGCCATGTTGTTGAATTCACCCAGCCGAGAGTTACTATGAAATTAATAGCTGCAAGCGCAGATACCACGGGCGCTACAGACCAAAATGTTGCTCAACTTGCGAACGATGCCGATCCGTTTGGGTTGACGCTTGAAGGCGTGGACCGCATCGACCTGAATTTCCCCAAATTCAGCGACGGCCGCGCCTTCAGCCAGGCCTTTTTGCTGCGCCGCCGGCTCGGCTTCAAGGGCGAAATTCGCGCTACCGGCGATGTGCTGGTGGACCAGCTGGCGCAGATGGAACGCAGCGGCTTTGACGTGGCCGTATTGCGCGCCGACCAAGACATGGCCATCGCCGAGCGCGTGCTGGCCGCCTACCCCGGCAACCAAGTCGGCAAATACCAGGGCGACGCGGTGAATATCCAGCCCCACTTCATCACCGCCGCCACGGCCTGAAAAGGAAAAAGCATGAGCGCCATTTCCCTTTACGCCAAGCCGTCGCCCGACTTTGCGCAAAAGCTTGTGCACAGCCTGGAGCTGATCAAGACTGCCGCCGCCGAGTTTTCGCCGCTGACGCAGGCGTCCAGCCTGGGCGCCGAAGACATGGTCATCACGCATTTGATGCACGAAGCCGGGCTTTTCGACAGCGCAGGCGTCAGCATCTTTGTGCTCGACACCGGCATGCTGCACCTTGAGACCGTCGCGCTGATCGACCGCATCGAGGAGCGTTATCCGGTCAAGGTCGATGTCTACCGCCCTGACCTTGATGCCGCCAACATCTTCGTACAGGCCAACGGTTCGGACGCCATGTACAAAAGCCTGGCCTTGCGCAAGCAGTGCTGCCACATCCGCAAGATGGAGCCTTTGGCGCGCGCGCTGGCCGGCAAGAAAGGCTGGCTGACCGGCCTGCGCCGCGAGCAGTCCGCCGCCAGGGCCGAAGTGCACGACATCGAGCAGCAGCCCGAGCGCGCCAAGGTCAACCCGCTGGTCGAATGGACCCAGGGCGACATCTGGCACTGCATTTCTGTCAACGCCATTCCCTACAACCCGCTGCACGACCAGTTCTTCCCCAGCATCGGCTGCGCGCCCTGCACCCGCGCCGTCACGCTGGGCGAGGATTTCCGCTCCGGCCGCTGGTGGTGGGAAAACGAAAGCGCCAAGGAATGCGGCCTGCATGTGGCCGCCGACGGCACCCATGAAGCGCAAGAACCCGCCGCGTTCGAACCGCTTTCGAGCATCATCCCCATCCGAGAAATCCAAGCATGAACGCCCGCCTGAACGTGACCAACATGACGAATGAACCCCAGTTGCTGGCCAAGCTCAGCAATTCCCACCTCGATGCGCTGGAAGAAGAAACCATCTTCATCCTGCGTGAAGTCGCCGCTGCCTTCGAGCGCCCGACGCTGCTGTTCTCGGGCGGCAAGGATTCGCTGGTGATGCTCAAGTGCGCTGAAAAAGCCTTTGGCATCGGCCGCATTCCGTTTCCGCTGTTGATGATTGACACCGGCCACAACTTCCATGAAGTCACCGACTTCCGTGATTCGCGCGCCAGGGAACTCGGTGCCGAACTGATCGTTCGCCATGTCGAGGATTCGATGAAGCGCGGCACCGTGCGCTTGGCCCATCCCGGCGAGTCGCGCAATGTGCACCAGTCGGTCACGCTGCTGGAAGCCATCGATGAATTCCGTTTTGATGCGCTGATTGGCGGCGCCCGGCGCGATGAAGAAAAAGCTAGAGCTAAAGAGCGCATCTTCTCGCACCGCGACAGCTTCGGTCAGTGGCAGCCCAAGGCCCAGCGGCCCGAGTTGTGGACGCTGTTCAACACCCGGCTCCAGCCCGGCGAGCATTTCCGCGTGTTCCCGATTTCCAACTGGACTGAACTCGACGTGTGGCAGTACATCGAGCGCGAGCAAATTGAACTGCCCTCGCTCTACTACGCGCACCAGCGCCAGATCGTCGAACGCAAGGGCCTCTTGGTGCCGGTCACCGAGCTGACGCCGGCACGCGATGGCGAGGAAGTGATTGAAAAAACCGTGCGTTTTCGCACCGTCGGCGACATCACCTGCACCTGCCCGGTGGACAGCACGGCCGCGACGGCTGCCGAGATCGTGATCGAGACGCTGGCGGCAGACGTGAGCGAACGCGGCGCCACACGCATGGACGACAAAACCTCAGACGCTTCGATGGAAAAGCGCAAGAAAGACGGGTACTTCTGATGACTACTATTGATTTGATAGCTGACAGCGCAGATACAGCAAGCGCAAACGGTCAAAACGACTTGAAATCAGCGCTGAAGTTCATCACCTGCGGCTCGGTCGATGACGGCAAGAGCACCTTGATTGGCCGCCTGCTGGTGGACTCCAAAGCCGTGCTGGTCGATCACCTGGCCGGCGTGCAGCGCGCTGGCGTTACCGACCTGGCGCTGCTGACCGACGGCCTGTCGGCCGAACGCGAGCAGGGCATCACGATTGACGTCGCTTACCGCTACTTCGCCACCGAAAAGCGCAAATTCATCATCGGCGATGCGCCTGGCCATGAGCAGTACACCCGGAACATGGTCACCGCCGCATCGAGCGCCGACGCCGCCGTGGTGCTGGTCGATGCCACCAAGCTCGACTGGAAAAACCCGGCGATGGAGCTGCTGCAGCAAACCCGCCGCCATTCGCTGCTGGTCAACCTGCTGCGCGTGCCGTCCATCGTGTTCGCCGTGAACAAGCTCGATGCGGTCGAAGACGCCACCCTGGCCTTCAACAACATCAGCGGTGCGCTGGCGAAGTTTGCCGAGGCTGCCAAAACCCCGGTTCGCGCGACCGTGCCGGTGTCGGCCCTGAAAGGCTTCAACGTGGTTGATGGCAAGCCCGGCTGGTGCGGCTACGAAGGCCTGTCGCTGCTCGAACTGCTCGAAACCCTGCCGGGCACGCCGGCAGAAACCACTGAAGCCTTTTCATTCCCGGTGCAATGGGTCGAAAAGTTTTCATCCTCGTCCGATACCTCGCAGGGCCGGCGCATTTTCTGGGGCCGCGTGGCCACCGGCGGCGTGCAGCCCGGCCAGACCGTGACCATCCTGCCGAGCGGGCAAACCGCCGTCGTCGCCCAGGTGCTGGGCCATACCCGCCAGCCCAAGTCCGTCCTGGCCGGGCACAGCGCCGGCATCGTGCTCGACCGCGAGGTCGATGTCTCGCGCGGCGACTGGCTGCTGGCGCCCGATACCTTCACGCCCTCGCGCGAAGTCGCTGTCACGATGGCTTGGATGGATGACGAGCCGCTGGTCGCCGGCCGGATTTACTGGGCGCTGCAGGGGCACCGCTGGGTCAAGGCCAGGATCAAGCGCATCGTGCACCAGCTCGATGTCAACACGCTGGCCGAGGAAGACGCCAGCGAACTGCCGCCCAACGCGATTGGCCATGTCGAGCTGAGCTTTCACGAACCGCTGGTGACGCTGCCTTATCTGCGCTCGCGCATCCTGGGCTCGCTGGTGCTGGTCGATACCGCCTCGCACAAGACGTCCGGCGCCGCGCTGGTTCTGTAAGTTCCCTCCTTTTTTAACCCGCCCAACCCGGTTTTTTTGCATCGCTGGACACGCTTCGACTGTTGACGCAGCGCCTGGGGAATCCGTTGATTTCCACAGGTATGCGCTTAGTCAAGTGGATTTGTCAGGCATTGCCTTAAAATTCAGGGTTTTCACCGACCAGCCCATAACACCATGACCCACGTCGTTTCCGACCCCTGCATCCGCTGCAAATACACCGATTGCGTGGACGTTTGCCCTGTGGACTGTTTCCGCGAAGGCCCGAACATGCTGGTGATCGATCCGGACGAATGCATCGACTGCGCCGTGTGCATTCCAGAATGCCCGGTCAACGCCATCTATGCCGAGGAAGATCTGCCTTCCGACCAGCTGCATTTCATCAAGATCAATGCCGACCTGACCAATGCGCCCGGCTGGAAAAGCATCACCAAGCGCAAGGAAGCACTGCCGGACGCCGACGACTGGAAAGACAAGACCAACAAGCTGTCTGAACTGGTGCGCTGAGCGAGACCTTGCAGATGGGCATCGCTGCATCCAACCACGGCCCAGAGCCATTCAAAAATTCAAGCCAAGAAATCATGGAACCTCAACTGAACCAAGAAGTGATGAACACCGCCGCCCAGCACGACGGCCCCATCGAAACCGATGCGCTCATCATCGGTGCCGGGCCTGTCGGCCTGTTTCAAGTGTTTGAACTGGGCCTGCTTGAGATCAAGGCGCATGTGATCGATTCGCTGGCTTACCCCGGTGGCCAGTGCATTGAACTCTACCCCGACAAGCCGATTTACGATATTCCGGCCGTGCCGGTCTGTACCGGCAAGGAACTGACCGACAACCTGCTCAAACAGATCGAGCCGTTTGGCGCGACCTTTCATTTCGGCCAGGAAGTCAGTGTGGTTGAAAAGCAGGAAGACGGCCGTTTCTTTGTCGAAACCTCCAAAGGCACGCAGTTCCTGACCAAGACCATTTTCATTGCCGCTGGCGTGGGCGCTTTTCAGCCCAAGCTGCTGCGCGTTGATGGCCTCGAGAAGTTTGACGAGAGCCAGCTGTTCTACCGCGTCAAGAACCCGGCCGACTTTGCCGGCAAAAACCTGGTGATCGTCGGCGGCGGCGATTCGGCGCTGGATTGGGCGCTGAATTTCGTCAAGGACGGCCCGAACAAGGCCGAGAGCGTGATCCTGGTTCACCGCCGCGATGGCTTCAAGGCCGCACCGGCCAGTGTCGCCAAAATGCGGGAGCTCTGCGATGCCTTCGAGATGCAGTTCCTGGTCGGCCAGGTCACGGGCTACGACGAAAAAGACGGCCAGTTGACGGGCGCCAAAGTCACCGGCGCCGACGGCATCACGCGTGTTGTGCCGCTCGACGTACTGCTGGTATTTTTTGGCCTGTCACCCAAGCTCGGGCCGATTGCCCACTGGGGCCTGGACATCGAGCGCAAGCAACTCAAGGTGGACACCGAGAAATTTTCGACCAATGTACCAGGCATTTTTGCGGTGGGCGACATCAACATCTATCCCGGCAAGAAAAAACTGATTTTGAGCGGCTTTCATGAATGCGCGCTGGCTGCGTTTGGCGCTGCGCCCTTTATCTTTCCGGACAAGAAAATTCACCTGCAATACACCACCACCAGCCCGAAACTGCACAAGGTGCTCGGCGTGGAGTCGCCGGTTTTCGACTGACAGGCTCTATACCCCTTCTCTTCAAGCCCGCTTCATGCGGGCTTTTTTCATTGCCGCCCAGCGTGTCCGCCGCCTTGGCGCAACAGTTTCAGGACAGAAAATCCTTTTACAATTCGCGCTGTGTTTGCAAGAACACTTTCGCTAGGGGTGTTACCTGATCTTCCCAAGGGTGGGCTCGGTGACTGAGAAAGTCCCTTTGAACCTGATTGAGGTAATCCTCGCGCAGGGAAGCATGTTTTAGGCACTCGTCGTTCGGCCTGGGTGTCCGGCAAGCTGCCCTGCCATTGACGAATGGAACTGCTGATGGCCTCTACTTCTCTTTCATCTGCAGACGGTAACACCGCACTGACGCCTTTGCCTGCAAGCGAACGCCTGTTTGGCTGGCGCGACCATGCTGCGCTCTGGCTCAGCCTTGGCGTGGGTCTGCTGGTCATGCAGATCGGCGCCTACCTTGTGCCCGCACTTGGAACCCAGGCTGCGCTGACGGTGATCGTCTGCGGCTCGGTGCTGGGCGCAGGCTTGCTCGCCTGGACAGCCAAGATCGGCTGCGACAGCGGCTTGTCCAGCGCCGGCCTGATGCATGCCACATACGGCAGCAGCTTTGCGCGCCTGCCCGTGCTGCTCAACATCGTGCAGCTCATTGGCTGGACCACGTTCGAGCTGGTCGTGATGCGCGACGGCACCGTGGCGATAGCACGGCAAGCGGGCGGCTTTACCGCCAGCTTGTGGCCCGTGCTGGCGACGCTCCTCTGGGGCGCCGTGCTGCTGGCGCTGCTGTCGGGCTCGATGGTCAAGCTGGTGCGCAAGTTCATTGGCCGTTATGGCCTGCCGCTGGTCATTGCGTCGCTGCTGTGGCTGAGCTGGCAGTTTTTGTCCAAGGCCAGTGTGCAGGGCTTGCCCGGGATTTGGAATCGGACCGGCGATGGCAGCATGAGCACCTTGTCAGCCCTCGATCTGGTCATTGCCATGCCGGTGTCCTGGTTGCCGCTGGTGGCCGACTTTGCGCGCCACGGCCGCAATGGCAACAGCGCGCTGCGCGGTACCTGGCTGGGCTATGCCGTAGCCAATATCTGGTGTTATTGCCTGGGCTTGCTGGTCGCGATCACAACGCCCAGCACCGACCTGGTCGCGGCATTGCTGCTGGCGCAGGGCGGGCTCATCGCACTTGGACTGATCCTGATTGACGAGGTGGACAACGCCTATGGCGACCTTTATTCGGGTTCAGTGGCGGGCCACAGCTTGAAACCCGGCTGGAGCGTTCGACGCTGGGGCATGGCGCTTGCCGTGTTGTGCACTGCATTGGCGCTGCTGTTGCCGATGCACAGCCTGGAGCCATTTTTGCTGATGCTCAGCTCGGTGTTTGTTCCGCTCTACGGCGTCATTCTGGCGCGTCTGGCTGGACAGCCGAACGTGGTGTCGCTGATGACGGAGCGCAGGATGAACACCAGCGCGGTGGCGATCTGGCTGCTCGGCGTTGCCTGCTACCACCTGTGCGCGCAACTGGCACCTAACTGGGGTGCTGCCCTACCGACGCTGGCGTTGACGTTTTTTCTGGCGCGGTTTAGCCGAGGCCTGACGAGCAATTCAGGTGTCAGCGCAGCGGTTTAAGCTGCATGGCAAGCGGTGCATGGCTGTGATTCAGTGGCCCACTGCCTGCGCCTGTGCGCACTGTTGCGCTGGCCGCCAGCGCAGCGCGCACATAGAAGCGTGCCGCCTCGACCGCTTCAAGCAAACCAGCGCCCAACGCCAAATACGCCGCAATGGCCGAAGACAGCGTGCAGCCGGTGCCGTGGGTATTGCCGGTCTGAATGCGCGATGCGCGCATCCAGTGTGCCGTGCCATTTTTCGTCAGCAGCAAATCACACACCAAATCGCCCGACAAATGGCCACCCTTGAGCAATACCGTGTTTGCGCCCATCGCGAGCATCTCTTGCGCTGCGGCATCCATATCGCTCTCGTTGTGCAGCGGCCTGCCGACCAGCAATGAAGCTTCGTCCAGATTGGGCGTAATTAAGAGCGCGCGCGGAAACAATTCGCGCACCAGGACGGTGATGGCTGGGTTGTCGATCAGCACGGCACCGCTCGTGGCCACCATCACCGGGTCAAGTACAACCTTTGGCAATGCATGACGGTCGATAGCCTCTGCCACCGTCAGCACAATTTCAGGAGCATGCAGCATTCCAATTTTCACGGCATGCGCTCCAATGTCCTCAATCACCGCATCAATCTGATCACGGAGCATCTGCGGCGAAACGCCATGAATGGTCCGTACACCCAGCGTGTTTTGAGCCGTCAGGGCGGTGATGGCGGTCATGCCATAGCAACCCAGAGCGCCGATGGTTTTCAGATCGGCCTGTATGCCGGCACCCCCACCGCTGTCTGAACCTGCGATGGACAAGACACGCGGGTATTCAAACGCATAGGAATATTGGACAGATTGTTTAGTCATAGGTCTGTTTTCGTGATTTGAATTCTTCATCACACACACATCTCAGGGTTGCAGCGGTGGCACGCGGGTCGGCCGCAGAACACAGTGTGCTAACGACTGCAAGGCCGTCGGCGCCTGCACGCAGCACATTACGCGCATTGCCAGCATGGATGCCGCCAATCGCGACTAAGGGCAATTTGGTAGATGCGCGTACTCTGGACAACCCCTCAAGGCCCCAGGCGTTCTTGGTGTCGATTTTGGTAGGGGTGGCAAAAATGGGGCTGACGCCAAGATAATCAACGGGCAGCATGGCACTTTGGATCACATCATTCATGGACTCCACTGACCAGCCAATAAAAACGTTGGGCGGCAGCAATCGACGCGCCTGATTAATCGGCAGATCGCTCTGGCCCAGATGCACGCCTTCTGCACCACAAGCCAAGGCAATGTCAATGCGGTCGTTAATCACCAGCGGAACGCCATACGGCGCCAACAGTTTTTTCAGCATCACGGCCTGCGCAAGGAATTCTCGACTGCCCAGCTTTTTTTCACGCAACTGCACGCAACTGACACCGCCCTGAACAGATGCCTCGACAATTTCAGCCAATGATTGACCATATGCCAGCGACTGATCAGTAACTAGGTAGAGCCTCAAGATGTTGAAATTAAGCCGTGACATTTCATCGACAAGCTGTTACCAGGTAGCCAACTGAAGCTTGAGGCGAGATTCAAACGTATGCTGATCCATCAATTGCAACTCATCGAGCAGACTGATGGCCATGCTGCCCACCCCAAGCCCGCGAGCTTTTGACTTCTCGGCAGCCACTTCACCCGCCACACCCAGAAAAGCCATTGCAGAAGTTGTAGCGCGCCAGGCATCAGGCTGAATGGCACAAAACGTGCCGATCAGCGCAGTAGCGGAACAACCCACTCCAGTAATTTTTGTCATCCATGCATCACCGTTGGACAAGCAAGCCCAGCGATGTTGTGCATCAAGAATATGATCCGTTTCGCCACTGACACAGACAGTGCCCTTGGTACGCGCCACCAATAGCTGCGCCGCATTGAGTGCATCATTGGCTGTAGTGCTGCTGTCCACACCGCGGGTTTTGATGACAGTTCCAGCAGTACTCATGATTTCAGAGCCGTTGCCACGTATTACCGTTGGTGACGCCGTCTCCAGCAAAAGCTCCAATGCTTGATTCCGATAGGGTGTA
Organism: Polaromonas sp. DSP2-3-2b2; assembly: GCF_049895905.1. NCBI lineage: Bacteria > Pseudomonadati > Pseudomonadota > Betaproteobacteria > Burkholderiales > Comamonadaceae > Polaromonas > Polaromonas sp. DSP2-3-2b2. The sequence continues at coordinate 15,642 of NZ_JAFCTH010000036.1, forward strand.
GCGCCCGCGCCCACGGGGTCAAGCACCGTAGGAATACCTCGCTGCGTGGCAGTCGCCAGTGCAAGCTTCATGCTTTGAACCCAATAGGGATCCAACGTTCCAATATTTAACACCAGCGCTTGTGCGATACCGGCCATATCGCAAACTTCTTCATGCGCATGGGACATCACCGGTGAGGCTCCAACTGCAAGCAAGGTATTTGCGTTGAAGTTAGCCACCACCATGTTGGTAATGCAGTGAATCAGAGGCGAGTTTTCGCGAACCGCTTTGAGGTCTTTCCAAATATCTTGAGGAGAAAGAGCAGTCATACGCTGTTCAATAAAAGTAAGGATTTGGCAATTATTACAAATGGCCGCAAAGAAGCATGTCCACCAAAAGAAAAAGCCCAGTCGATCTGACGATCAACCGGGCTGGTTCGGGATAAGAGCCTGACGATGACCTACTTTCACACGGGAATCCGCACTA
>NZ_JAFCTH010000037.1:0-14941 GCF_049895905.1 Polaromonas sp. DSP2-3-2b2
CGGTGTTCTGGTCATGAAATGAAGCTGCCGGGCAGTTAGCCATCGAAGAATTGGATGCGACAACAATTCTGACACCCAGGGATAGTGTGCCGTCGGCAAGATGCAGTTTCAAGGAACCGCAAAACTTTTCGTTCGTGTCTCCCCGGCGCGGTGCGCGTCCCCACAACTGCGCGGCAACGTCGTTGTATTCCTGGACGGTTCCTTCTGCGTCGCACGAATACATCGCGAGCGGCCCCAACTGGAACAAGGCGCGAAAGCGCTCTTCGTTTTGGCGCAGGGTTTGTTCAACCTGCATGCGATCGGTCACGTCGCGCGAGACGGCGAGCAAACGCGCGGGCTTGCCGTTGGCGTCGAGAATCGGCGAAATCGCCACGTCCCACCACTTGGCTTCCCCGCAAACCGTTCGGAAAAACCCGACGAATTTTCCTTGCCGGCCCGCCGCTGCGGCCTCAACCGCTGCTTGCGCACTTTGCCGATCACCGCCCGCCCAGAACGCGATCCACGGCTTGTTCAGGAACGGTTCGATGTCTTCGATGCCCAGCAGCGCCAAGTCGTTGAGCACGGACAGCAAATTTCCCTTGAGGTCGAGAATCTTGATGCAATCCGGGCTGCTGTCGATGATGCTGCGGTTGAACTCTTTCTCGGCATTGAGCGCCTGTGTTGCCTGGTATGCCGCCGAGGCAAACTTGCCCAGGCTTGTGAGCTGGCGCAGGTCTTCGGCATCGAACCTGCGCCGCGCATCATGGGCAATTGCCCAGATCGTGCCGACCACCTTTCCTTGCACGTAGAAAGGAACTAACAGGCACTCCTCGGCCACGGGCGTCGCTTCGAGCAAATAGGGGTAGCGCCGCTCGAAGCGCTTGAACAGCAGCGGCGCGTTGGAATCGAGCACATCGCCGCACGGGCCGAACTCGCGCGGCGTGCCGCCCCCTGCGTACGGACTCCACATGCCGGCGATGGCAGGCCAATAAAACCGCTTTTCGTCTGGGGTCAGCAGGCTCAGGCCGGCGGAATCGGCTTTCAAGAGCGCCAGCACGCTGTCGCTCAGCGTTTGAAGAATGGTATGGGGCGAGACGACCAGCGCCTGGGCCAACGCCAGCAGCGCGCGGTTTTCTGCGGCGTAATCAGGCGCGCGGGCCGGGCGCCGGTTCAATTCTTCCGTGCACAGGATCGATTCGAGCGGCACCAAGGTTTCGCTCGAAGCCATGGGGGAAGAATCGGCAGGCGCCGGCTTCTCGACTGATGCGAATTTTTCGCTTGATGAAAAGGTAATGCTCACGGAATGAAAATATAACCGCAAAGAGCGCCATATAACAAATGCTTAGTTCGCGCGGCCGCGTTCGAGCCCGAGCGCTGGCTTTGTGGGGATGACCCCGGGGCAGTGGCGCATGCAGTCAAGCGCCTTTCAATGCCGTTCGGCGCCGGTCCGCGCATGTGTCCGGGGCGCTACCTGACGTTGCTGGAAATGAAGATGGCGATGGCGCAGCTGCTGGGCCACTTCGACATTGAAAGCCTCGACACGCTTGACGGGCAAGAAGGGATCGCTTCAGAAAAAGGAAAAAATCGTACGGTAAGGCATAGCCATGCTCGAAAAATCCATGTCCTGCTTGGAGTTCTGTTCGTTGTGTCAGGTTGAAATACACCTCAGACAAGCGTCAGGTCACAGCAGTAAATCACGTCAGGATAGGGTTGTTTTGACCTTTTCCTGACGACTTTTAATCTTCATTCAAGACTTCAACCTGACAAGTCAATCCTTACCGTACGATTTTTTCCGAATTCTGCGACGATCCCTGATCAGCCGTGGTGGGCTTGGCTGGCATCGCGGCGGCGACCGATAAACGCTATTCGTTACCAATGGTTAGGATGGCATCCAAGGCCACCGACCTCCAGCCGCTCCGCGCGGCCTCCCCCCGCGCCCTCACCGTTCCCGAATTTGCCCAGCTGGCCGCCGTGCCACCCGAAGTCCAGTGGTTTGCCAACCTGGCGAGCCGCCAGACCCGGCGCGCCTATCAAAACGATTTGCGCGCTTTTATGCAGTTCACCGGCATTGTCAAACCCGAAGAATTTCGTTTGGTCACGCGCGGGTACATCCTGGCCTGGCGCGCCGCGCTGGAAAAGCAAAGTCTGACCGGCGCCACCATCCGGCGCAAGCTTGCCGCCCTGGCGTCCTTGTACGACTACCTGTGCAAAGCCAACGCGGTCACGCACAACCCGGTGCGGGGTGTGAAGAGACCGAAAGCCGAAACCAGCGAAGGCAAGACGCCAGCGCTGGGAAACGCGCAAACGCGCGCGCTGCTGGCGGCGGCGCCCAGCGACACGCTCAAAGGCAAGCGCGACCGGGCCATTTTGTCGGTGCTGCTGTACCACGCGCTGCGCCGGGAAGAATTGACCAAATTGTTGGTAAAAGACTTCGGTCAGGATCTCCGGGGCGTTGTGCACCTAGCAGTGCAGGGCAAGGGCGGTAAGCTGCGCTACCTGCCCGCGCATGCCCATTCCCTGCGCCTGGTGGCCGATTATTTGACGGCCGCCGGCCATGACGGGGAAATGGACTCGCCGCTTTTTAGGCGCATCCGGGCACCCAAGGCAGGTGCCTTGGCCAGCGCTTTGACTCCCGGCGCCGTGTATTCCGAAGTCGTGGTGCACTATATGAAGCGGGTCAGCATCAGCGGGAACAACATGGGCCCGCACGCGCTACGGGCCACCGCCGCCATCTCCGCTTTAGAGCACCAGGCCGACATCGCCAAGGTCCAGGAGTGGCTGGGCTACGCGAGCATCAGCACGACCTGCGTCTATGACCGGCGCGGGTTCAGGCCCGAGGACTCGCCTACTTTCAAGGTCGCCTACAGCTGAAATCCTCGCCAAGGAGCGGCTGGGCTTTGATAGCGTGATCGCGCAAGTCGTGGAACGCTAAGTTGAGGCACTTGGCGAACCTCTGCCCTCTCAGGCGCCCAACGCGCTTGCCAAGGCATCAAGATCTGAAACGTCAATATCCAGGGCCGGTCCAAGAGGAAACTTTTGCTGCCCTTCGCGCGCGATGAAAGCTGTTTGCAAACCGGCCCACTTCGCGCCCGCCACGTCCCAACCGTGGGCTGCCACGAGCATGCATTCGGACGGATCGACGTTCATTTCCCGCGCCGCCCAGAGATAGACCTCCGCGTGTGGCTTGAATTTGCCGACTGACTCGACGCTGAGCTGCCGCTCGAAAAAGCGTTCCAGGCCAGCATGCTCCATCTGAGCCTTCACGCCAGCCTGCGACGAGTTTGTCAACGTCGCCATCCGCCAACCGCGCGCGCTCAGGCGCTCCAATGCGGGCTTCACGTCGGGATGAGGCGCCAGCGAGCGCATGGGGGAGAGCGCCTCTTTGGCATCCTCCTCGCTCAGCGCGATGTCGCTGTTGCGCGCGAGCATTCGGAGCGCGGCCGCGCCTATGTCGGGGAAGGCCGCGTATTGGCCGCTGACGGTCATCGCTAGCGAATAATGGAGCATAGTGGCGAACCAAAGCTCGGCCGCGTGGGGCTCGAGCAGGATGTCGGCCACGCTTTTCTTCAACGGCCCGATGTCCAGCAGGGTCTCGTTGACATCGAACAGCAGAACCTTAGGTTGGGCGGAAAGTGGCGGCATAGTTTTTTTCCTTTGATGGCGGTCTTTCCAATTATCAAACGCCAACGCATGTGTGGCGGTAAAGTTATTTCGGACACATTAATAGGTGGGTTGAGTTGCCGATTTATGCTCGAAAGCATTGGGTGACAAGTTGTCCAGTTTGGAGTGCAATCGCACGGCGTTGTAGAAGTTGACGATGTAGTCAGCCACCTCATGGATGGCTTCGCTGTGATTGGCGTAGCCCTTTTGCCAGACCCGCTCCATCTTCAGGCTCAAGAAGAAGCGCTCCATCACCGAGTTGACGCTCCTATGTCAAGTGGAAGATGCAGAGTCTTTCAAATCAGCCAAGATCAGTGGGTACAGCTCGCGAACGATGTAGCGCTTTAAGCAGCGGTGGATTTCCTTCTTTGATAACCCTTCACCTGTGCGTTTGGCAACGTAATCACGGGTGCGCGGATCACTTCGCATACGCACCATTGCAATGGTCCACAACGCGTTATTGGCCTGGCGATCTCCGCTGCGATTGAGTCGATGCCGCTGAACCTTGCCAGACGATGCTTGAAGAGGACTGGTTTCACAAAGAGCGGCCAGCGCCGCTTCGCTGTGCAAGCGGGTGGGGTTGTCACCCGCCGTCACTAGCAATGTGCAGGCCGTTTGCGGACCGACACCAAAACGGCCAAGCAACCGGGGCGCAGCCTTCTTGGTCAAGCGCGCCAGTTCTGCATCGAGTTCGCGTAGCTCTTCATTGAAGGCCGTCCATCGCTTTGCCAGCAAACGCAGCGCTGTGTGAAGGCTGGCCAGTGCCGCTGTGGCGGCGCCCTGCGATAGTGCAGTACACGCCGCCACGCACTTTGCTGCATCGGTTTTGTAAACAGCATCGCGGATCGCCTGTGGAGCGCTGACAAGCAACACCCGTATTTGATTGATGGTTTGGGTCTTTGCCTTGACTGCGCTGCGGCGTACCAGGTTCAACGTGCGCAACGCCTCGGCCAGACCGTTGTGCGTCTTGGGAATGGCTTTCGCATCACCCGCCAAAACTGATCTTGCAGCACTCTCGGCATCGGTGGCGTCACTCTTTCCGCGGCCCCGGCGGCGGGAACGGTCTGGACGGTTGATCTTGATGACTGTGACGCCATTGCTTTGAAGCACATGCGTTAAAGCTGAACCGTATGAGCCCGTGCCTTCTACGCCAGCACGGCGTAACATCCCGAATGTCTGAGCCCAGCAGAGCAGCTGTCGGTATCCTTCGTTATGAGTACCGACCGATAAAGTGCCCAGCACACGGCCGGCTGTGTCTATGACGACACCGACGTGAACGTCAAGATGGGTATCAACGCCCAAAATGATTTCTGCGTGGTTTACCTGGTTTTCCATGCGACCTCCGTTATCAAGCAGTGGTGGCGTCGCCAAACCATGCAGAAGGACAGGACACTCAGGGTGCATAGAACAAGGCTCCTATTAGGTCACTTGCAGCAGGCCCGGCATTGCCGAGATGAGAGCGGCAATCGGCCGACAGGTCAACGCAAAGGCACGACGCCAATCCCAGCACGGGTCAGGCCAAATGCAGCACTCAAGAAGATCTTAAATTGAGTATCCCAGCAGTTGCCCTTACGGCTCATGCTGCCCACCAGGCCATGTTTTGTCAGCAACGCCTGATGCGCGCCACTCGCGTACTGCGTTCCCCGGTCCGAATGCACGATAAGACCCGCACAAGGATTGCGCTGCGCGATAGCCATCTGCAAGGCCGCGCACACCAGCGCTGCAGGCATCTCGGGGGCCATGGCCCAGCCGACGATTTTGCGTGAATGCAAGTCCAGCACCGCCGCCAGGTACAGCCAGCCACTGCGCGCGTGAAGGTAGGTGATATCGCTGGCCCAAGCTTGGTTGGGCAGCGGTTGATCAAACTGGCGGGCCAGCACATTGGGCGACACTGGCATGGTGTGCCGGCTGTCAGTGGCGGGCATGAATTTTCGTCTCCAAACTGGCCGTAGCCCGTTGGCACGCATTAGCGTTCGTACCCGGTACCGCCCTATGGTCACACCTTGCTTTTGCAGCGCTGCGCACAGCCGGCGGCTGCCGTAGGCCCGGCCGCTGGCGGCAAAGGCGGCTTTCAAGTGGACACTGTCGGCACATGGCCTGGGCGCTCGGCGCGTGCGCGCGGCGTAGTAGCCGGACTGGCTTACTTGAAGTACCCGGCATGCCTGGGTCACGGACACGGCCTTCTTTTGCAGCTGCTCCACCAGCTGGTAGCTCACCGGAGTTCGCGGGCAAAGAAGGCCGATGCTTTTTTTAATATCTCCACATCGCCTCACAGCTGGCGGTTTTCAAGCTCGAGTTGGCGAATGCGCTGGTGCTCGGCGGTGATGGGCTTGCCGATACCGCTCAAGCCGGCTTGCTCGGCTTCAACCTGGCTGAGCCAGCGCCTGACAACACTCTCCACGAGGCCCATGTCCTTGCAAACCTGCTAGAGACTCAGGCCTTGGACTTTGATCATCGGAACGACCTGGAGTTTGAAGCTTGCGTCAAAGCTTCTTCTGGAATTTTGATTCTTCACGTCTTGCGCCATTTAGGTTTGGAAAAAACCTATCGTTGTGTCCGGTTAAATTAGACCACCACACACGCAGAAGATTTATGCAAAAACGCCACGCACGCACGCAAGCTCGGCAACGGCTTTATAGAGCAGCTTTACTGATGCTACCGCCGGCTGAGCAAGTGAACGCGAGACAGCGCGATTCGGTAATGGATCCTTACGTTTTCGCAAATGGCGCGACCCGGATAGATAACAACCCGGCCGTCGCAGACCTTGCCTCAAGCTAATCCCAGTGGTCAGGCAGAAGGGTACTTTGCAGCATCTTGCGAATCATCCCAGCATCACTGATTCAGGTTTTGGTCAAAAAGCAAATCGTGCAATTCCAAATTTATTTTCAAAAAGTTTTGAGGAAATTTCTTAATCATTCCCCCAGACCAGAACACTATTTTATTAAAGTCCTAAATTTCGAATAAACTGCGCAAGATGATTCGCGACTACGAGGTCAGCGGCTTTGGTGGGATGGCCGCTGCATCCGTTCCAGTCGTTAATAGGAAACTCTGTATAGCGAACTTTTGCTTCACCATTATTTAGCATTTGATTATAAGCTGCTTGGATATAACCTTGCTGATCGCTCCATGAGTGAGTCGCGGCAACAAGCATCGCCGATGGGTAACGAGCACGAATAGTCTTGAAAAGGTTGACATAGGCAGAAACGAATTCTGTCTGAGGCGGCGCTCCATTCCAGAAATCATTGGTGCCCAGATTCACAATCACGACACTTGGTTGCATCGCAGAAGCAACTGAAGACGAGCTTGTTTCGCTGGTCAAATTTCGAGAGTAGTAAAAAGGCATTGATGGATTACTGGCTGACGGGCCTATATCGCCGTTATTACGATAGATTCCAATTCCTGAAATACTAATGTTCGCAGCAGGTGCTTCTCCTAGCAACATGGCTGTTTGCTGAGCATAAGACCAAAATGCGCTTTCAGTTGCCGTTGAAAATCCACAAGGCATCGAACCGATATTACCTAACCCTGCAGTGATCGAGTCCCCAACAAACTCCAATCTATATTTATTTGGAAATTCCTGTGGTGCCATCAGCTGACCTGTTCCACCAAACGAAAAGCCCAAGAACTGTGAAGGTCCAGCTTTAGCGCCTTCTGTCTCTCGCATAAGCAACACCTTATGCGTTCCATTGCTCAACCCTGTTGCTAGGCTATATGAGTTCGTACCAGCAGTGACCGAAAATCTCTTGACGAGCTGATCATCAATCACATACGCATAGTAAACCAGAGCATCGGATTCATTTAACGAGACCGAAATTGAAGTACCGCTGAACTGCGCAGTCATCGCCGAGCCAGACCACGAGTAGCGTGGAGTTGCTGGAATCGTGTAGTCGAATCGACCATAAAATTTAACAGCCGCCGTCGTGGTGGCAGGAAGTGGTGTCACTGACGGTACTACAGGGGCCGCCGCAAATGTCTTCCAAAAGAAGGTGCTGACATTCGGGATGTAGCCAGGGTTAGCATAAGCTGCTATATACAAAGCATTTTGGTAGGACACGATATCGCCGGTCTGGTACTGTTTATATTGAACCCAGTTCGGATAAGGACTCGTAGACGGTGCGGATGTGACAGGAGGCAGGGGTGGAGGGGGTGGTGAAATAACCGGCGGCGGTGTAACGACAGGTGTCGCGCAAAGAGATTTTGTAGCCCAATAGTAAGTGCTGATAGTAGGGCGGATGCCGGGCCATGTCGCTGCCTTAGCCACATAAAGATTTCCATCGGTGTATTTAACAATGCTTCCAACTGCGTAAGAGTTTGTTTGCGCCCAATTTGCACTGGCCGCGCAAGTCTGGGCACTTGCTGGATAGCTCATCCCCGCAACCAATAATAAAGCAGCGAGCTTGCCTGTCCAGCTATTCTTTAAATAATTAATAAGCATATATGGCGTGCTCACTTTAATAAAGTTTTTTTGTTATGGATTAACAGGGCGATGTTTACGGGTGTATGAACTAATGGCTAATTTCTTGTGAGGTAACAATGCGAGTGTTTGAGATGCCAGCAACAAGCATCCTTCTCGACTTTAGATTTTCTTCTTACAAATTCTCAATAAAGCAACCACCGAACGCCTATCGACCGACCGATTGATTGATTGATTGATTGATTGATTGATTGATTGAAGCCTATGGTCTAGCTCCATAGGACAACACTAAATCGGATATCAGAAATATTCGTATGTGGCGTAGGATGATGCTTTCAATAAGGTAATAAAAATAGATGAATAAAGTATTTGTTACTCAACTTGCAATATTCGTGTAACAAAGCAGAGGTTGCTAGAGCTTTTAGGCACTCAGTTTTGTCACAACGTTGATTGATAGATGTGCTTGATGCAGGAAAGTAATTTCCTTTTCAAACCGGCATTCATTCGCATAGAACTGAATGGCCCCGATTTTTGAGCAGGCTCCAACTTATAAAAAAATGGAAACCGGAAGAAGTCAACCATGTTTTCAACCGGCCAGAACCAGCCGCTCCTGCAAAAAGTGCAGATGTGCAAGAACGCGTCGTTCAAATTTGCCCGTGAACTACGGGCGTCGCGGTTGGGCTAAGGCTTTCTGGCGGCTGTCCAAGCGTTGAAACGTCAGCCGATCAGGTCAAGCGGCCCGGTTAGACCGCTTTGGCAATCGGCATGTCCGCCCACGCGGTCGTGTAGCCCGGCGTCAGGCGCTCCTGGCGCATGCCCCAAAGCCGGCGATGGTCATTGATCCGGTTTTGTCGCATTAGCAGTCCCAGCCAAGGATGGCGTTATGCTGACAGCCTGAAATTCAATGGTTGGGACGGGCGATGTTGAAGATGAAGGGGATGCGATTTCCGAAGGAAATCATTCTGCTGTGCGTCCGTTGGTACGCAGCGTACCCACTGAGCTACCGCAACCTGGAAGAAATGATGCACGAGCGTGGCGTGTATGTTGATCACTCCAGCGTCAGCCGCTGGGCGATCAAGTTTTTGCCGTTGCTGGAGAAGGTATTCAGAAAGTGCAAGCGGGCAGTCGGCGCCAGTTGGCGCATGGATGAGACCTACATCAAGGTCAATGGCGAGTGGAAGTACCTGTATCGTGCGGTGGACAAGGAAGGCGCCACCATCGATTTCCTGCTCCGTGCCAGGCGCGATACGGTGGCAGTGACCCGCTTTTTCGAAAAGGCGATGCGCCAAAACGGAGATCCAGAGAAGGTCACGATGGACAAGAGTGGCGCCAACAAAGCGGCCATGGACGGGATCAACCGGGACCGCGACGTGCCGATCGAGGTGCGCCAAGTCAAGTACCTCAACAACATCGTCGAGCAGGATCATCGGTTCGTCAAACGCGTGACCAAACCGATGCTGGGCTTCAAGTCATTCAGAACTGCCAGCGCAGTCCTGGCGGGCATTGAGCTGATGCACATGATCCGCAAAGGCCAAATGAGTACCGAAAAAGGAATGGGACTTTCGTTCGCCAAGCAGTTTTATGCACTGGCAGCATAAGTGCGCCCGGGGCCAACGCGCGCTTGAAGAATTCGCCAAAATTTTGTCCTTGACTGGCTAATGCGACAAAACCTTTCCAGGCGCCCTTGACCTTGATATAGGTTTCGTCCATGCGCCAGCTGTCACCCACCGGTCGCTTGTGTTTGCGAAAGACTTTTTTAAGCAAAGGTAGAAACCGGATCGCCCAGCGGTTGATCGAGGAATGGTCGACAAACACGCCGCGCTCCTGCATCATTTCCTCCAAGTGGCGGTAGCTCAACGGATAGGCCGCATACCAGCGAATGCACACCAGAATGACGTCGATTGGGAAGCGCATTCCTTTAGTCGCCAGCATCTCGTTCAAACCTTTTCAGTCAAAGCGCGCAGCATAGACGAGCAAGTTGCTTGACCGTCAACGCGACAAAACCGCCGAGGTTGCACACGCCATTGGCGTGGCCCGGCAAACGGTGTACGTCTGGAGAAAAGTTCTCGATGAAGGCGGCATTGACGCGCTGCGGGACATGGCCGCGCCGGGGCGGCCCGCGCGGCTGCAGGCTTGGCAACTCGAGGAATTGGCACGTGCGCTGCTAAACAAGCCCAGCGTGTACGGCTTTGAAACCGAACTGTGGACACTCAAACGCGTGGGCGCGCTCATCCATCGGATGTACGGCGTGAAGTTTGGGTTGACCAATATCTGGCTGATCCTGGGCGCGTTGGGCTTTAGCCCGCAAAAGCCCGAGCGGCGCGCTATCGAGCGCGACGAGGGTGCGGTGCGTGCCTGGAAGCGCTGCACCTGGCCGGCGCTGAAAAAAAAGCCTGGCGAGAGGGACGCGAGATCGTCTTCATCGACGAGTCGGGCCTGAGCGAGCGGCCCACGCGGGTGCGCACTTGGGCGCCCAAGGGGCGCACGCCCATCATCGAGTTTCACTTCAACTGGAGCCACGTCTCGGCCATCGCGGCTTTGACGCGCACCAGCGTCATGTTCCGCCTGCACGAGGGCAGCATCAAGAAAGAAGAGATCGTGGAATTCCTCAAAGCGCTCAAAGCACAGATCGGACAACCCTTGCTGGTGATCTGGGATGGCTTGAAGTCCCATCGCAGCCTCCTGGTGCGCCAGTATCTCGACAGCCTGGACTGACTGATCCAGATCGCGTTCTTGCCGCCCTACGCGCCGGACCTCAACCCGGTCGAATACTTGTGGGCCTGGCTCAAGCGGCACGCGCTGGCCAACTACTGCCCCAACAATTTGAGGGAGCTGCAAACCACGGCGCGCAACAAGCTCAAAAGCGCCCAGAAGCGGTCCAGCATCATTGCCGCTTGCTGGAAACAGGCGACGCTTTGGTGATGTCGTTCTTTACTGAAAGATCAATAATTTTATCAGGCCCGAGCTGGAGTGAGGATGGCCGCGAGTTCTACGCCGAGCGAAGCGACTATTGCCAGGCCGACTGCAGCGACTTTGTGCGGCATCCCTAGCGCTCCCGAGCAAGGCATCAAAAATGCTGTACCCGAGCGTTTACCGGTCAACGCCGGCTCGACCCCACAAGCCCGGAAGCTCGGTCCTGCAAAGCATCAAAAAACCACCTAGGAAGCCGCACACATCGGCGAAAAATCGATCCTGCAAGCTCTAAAAATCCACCAAAAAACCACCGATGAAGTTACACAAATCGACGGAAACTCTGCTAGAAATGCACGCCAAATGCGCCCCAAATGCACGGCAAAATAACCGGAACCGACAAGGACAGGATGCCCGATATGTGCCTGTCGGCCCAATCCGGTGTTTCGCCCGCTCGGTGGCTTCGCCCCCTTTGCCGTCCCCTCAGGGCTTCGCCCCGAGACCCGGTCATGCTGGCCCAAAGCCCGAGCAGGCTGGACCGCGCTGCTTGCGAGAACGGGTTGCTTCAACGCCAGGCCAGCGCGCCGCGCGCGGCCCGGGCGACGAAAAAGAAAGGGAGCAATGCCCCAACCCGGCGCTGCAGGCGCTTGCCACAGTAAAAAAGGCAGGGTGCCGCCAGCGCGGCAGGCAAGCTGCGGGATGAAAAGGCCCCTGCAAGGGTCTGGACGGGCCTTCTTGCCGTGATCATGGCCAAGCCAGGGGGGTAAGGAGCAGTCAAGCCTTTGGCTGCGCTCTGGCAGCTTCTGGTGGTCCGTGGAGAAGTGAGCGGAACGCGCACAGTTGCCTTGGCAGCGTGCGGCGCAACCCTGGCGTGCTCGGTCCCGGGTGCAGGAAGCCGCTGGCTCTGGCCGTGTTCCGCCGACAGGCTCGGCGGTGCCTGGGTCGATGAAGGGCGCTTTCGTGGCCAATGCGCACGCGCAAACCCGCTCCCAGGACATCGGTGGTGCCGCTCGCTTGCCCTGCGGGGAAGGGCGAGACGCAGCGGCCGCTGGTGCTGGGCTCAATGCTGAACCCGACCGAGACCGGGTTCATGCGTGATCTTGCTTGGGGTCGTCACGACCGGGTCTCGGGGCGAAGCCCTGAGGGGTCGGCGACGGGGGCGAAGCCACCGAGCGGGCGAAAGACCGGATTGGGCCGACAGGCACCTATCTAGCATCCTGTCCTTCTTCATTCCGGTTATTTTTCCTTGGTTTCAAGATACTTTTGAAGTGGATTTTCCGTCGATGTGCGAAGGTTCTTTGATGGATTCTTGGCACTTTTGACCTTGCCCCTGAAAAACGTATCCCTTGCTGAGTGGTTCAATTCAGACAAGGAAAACGGAAATGACGAAAACATCAAGGGCGCGTTACACGCTCGAATTCAAGCAAGAGGCAGTGCGCCTGGTGGACAACGGCCAAAGCATCGCGGCGGTGGCGCGCACGCTGGGGGTGGTCGACCAGACCCTGTCCAACTGGGTCAAGGCGCAAAGCCAAGGCAAACTCACAGGAGTCGACAGCAAGCCCGTGAGCGCCGAGCAGATGGAAATCAGCCGACTACGGGCCGAGTTGGCGCGCGTGAAGATGGAGCGCGACATTCTGGGAAAAGCAACGGCGTACTTCGCAAGAGGGTCGATTTGAAGTACGCCTTCATTGAGCAGCACTGCCGCCTGTGGCCGGTTTCGGTGCAGCCGGGTTCTTCGAGTCAGCGCGGCCGGCTACCACGCGCACCTGGCGCGCCGTGCCAGCGGAGCGCAGCGGCGCCACCTGAGCGACGAGGCGCTGCTGGTGCATATCAAGGCCCTGCACGCCCAGACGCGTGGCGCCTACGGCTGGCCGCGCATCTGGCGCGAGCTGGTGGCGCGCGGCGTCCCGGTGGGCAAGCAGCGGGTGCAAAAGCTCATGCAACTGCACGGCATTCGCGCCAAGGGCAAGCGGCGTTTCAAGGTCACCACCGACAGCAATCACAAGTTGCCGATTTCGCCCAACCTGCTCAACCGCGAGTTCACCGTGACCGAGCCCGACAAAGCCTGGGTCGGCGACATCACGTACATCGCCACGGATGAGGGCTGGCTTTACCTGGCCGTGGTGATTGACCTGTTCAGCCGCCAGGTGGTGGGTTGGTCGCTGCGCGAGCACATGACGTCGAACATCGTCATTGACGCGCTGCGCATGGCTTGGTTCAAGCGCCACCCGGACAAGCACGCAGGGCTGATGTTTCACAGCGACCGGGGCAGCCAGTACGCCAGTGGCGCCTTCAGGGACACGCTCAAGGAGTACGGCATCACGAGCTCCATGAGCCGGCGTGGCAACTGCTGGGACAATGCCTGTAGCGAGACGCTGTTCGGCTCGTTGAAGGTCAAGCGCCTGCACGGGCAGCGCTTCGTGACCCGGCGCCAGGCCAAGGACGAAACCATTGCGTGGCTGCTCTGGTACAACAAAGCCCGGCTGCATTCAACGCTGGCTTATGTCAGTCCGATGCAGTTCGAAAGCGAATGGCTTGCCAGGCAATCCAACGCATGAGCTCGGTTATGGGATACGCAATCCAGGGGCAAGGTCACTTTTTAGATCGATTGCCCGTCGATGTGCGAAGGTTCTTTGATGGATTCTTGGCACTTTTTAGATCGATTGCCCGTCGATGTGCGAAGGTTCTTTGATGGATTCTTGGCACTTTTTAGATCGATTGCCCGTCGATGTGTGACTTTCCCATCAGCACACTTGATTTTTATAGCACTTAGTGCTATAAATAAAATAAAAATGGGCGGAGATGTCGATCTACAAAAACAAGTGGTTTCACCGCTGGGCGAAAAAAGAGGGACTCCCTGAGATGGCGCTATGCATCGCTGTCGAGGAAATGGCTGCAGGGCTCTTTGAGGCCGATCTGGGCAGCGGACTGCTGAAAAAACGCATCGCCAAGCAAGGACAGGGCAAGAGCGGTGGTTTCCGCACACTGGTAGCCACCAATCGGGGCGACCGCTGGGTGTTCGTGTATGGCTTCCCCAAGAACGCCCGCAGCAACATCGACAAAGATGAACAGGAAGCTTTGAAGAAATTGGCAGGGCAACTGCTCGGCTTAACTCCCCAGGCGCTTGCAACGGCTGTGGTAGCCGGGGAACTGATGGAGGTAAACTGCAATGAGAAAAACGAAATCGGCCATTCTTGAAGCCGTCTATGAGACGGCCAAAGGTCTTCATGATGCCGGCGTGATGGACCAACTCACCATGCGCGAATTCGACCGCATGTGCCTGCCGCCGGTACCACCGCTGCAGCCGCAGGAGATCAAGCACCTCCGCGAAACCTCCCACGTCAGCCAGGCGGTCTTTGCTGCGATGCTCAACACCAGCCTCTCCACCATCCAGAAGTGGGAGATCGGGCAAAAGCGCCCGACCGGCGCGGCCCTGAAGCTGCTGCACCTGGTGCAGAAAAGGGGCCTCGAAATCGTTGCCTGAGGCGGTAGCTTCGGATGAAGTATTTCTTGAGGCACCTGTAATGGGGTTTAGGGAGCAATGGAACGTAAAACACGGTTAAGTGTTGCGCTCATTGGGATTTCGTAAGGGCCGCAGCTCTCCTCGGGTGACCGCCTCGGGCACTGCAAAGGAGTAGCGGCCGAGCAGATTGATGTGGCGCTCATGGATGAAGGGCGACAAACGAGCGACATCTTCATCGCGCACCAGGAAGCTTTCGGTAGCTGTCAAGGTAGTTGTCGCCAAAAGTGAAGTGAGTCAGGCTACCTTTTGCGTGTTTCGAAGCTCCTTTATTTGTGGGATTTCTGGGTTGAGGTGCACGACATCGACATGCGCCCATTGGCGAGGCTGTCCTGACCAGCGCTGAGGGTTTTCCTGGCGAGCCCGTTCATAAACGAGCGAGCGCTCCTCAAGCAGGGCCCGGTCCAGCCCGGCATGGCGCTGCGCCGGCGTCACGAAGCCGATGGCGCTGTGGCGAT
>NZ_JAFCTH010000038.1:0-14507 GCF_049895905.1 Polaromonas sp. DSP2-3-2b2
GCAATTCACGACCAAGAATGCGCGAATCAAGCTAAAACGGCTTTACCCGACAACTACCTCATGACGCGACACTAGAGCGTCACCACCACTGAGGCCAGTGCTGGCGCAAACGCCACCATCACCTCGGTGTCGGTGGACTGGGGCGATGGCACGGCCGCTGCCACGGTGTCGGGTGCCGGCAACGTGGCGCACACCTACGCCAGCGCAGGAACGTTCAATGTGCTGCTGACGCTGGTCAATTCAGCAGGGCAAACCGCCACGCAAACCGGCGCTGTCACCGTCACGGCTGTTGCGGTCACGCCGCCTGTGACGCCGCCCGGCACGCGGGAGCTGTTCTTCAGCGAATACATTGAAGGCGGCGCCAGCACCACCTCGTTTGTTTTCCCGCTGTCGGGCAGCCTGGCGCCAGGCCAGGTGCTGGTGCTGCTGAACAGCAAAGCCACCGCGCCTTTCCTGGTGGCGGGTAGTGTGCCGGCCGACACGGTGGTCAATTTCAATGGAGACGATGCGGTCACGCTGGAAAAATCGGGCATGGTGATCGACCGGATTGGCCAGCTCGGCGTTGATCCCGGCACGGAGTGGTCAGGCAACGGCATCAGCACCCTGAACCGCACGCTGCGCCGCAAGCCCGACTTCACTTCGGGCGACAACAACGCCGCTGCGGTGTTTGATCCATCGTTGCAGTGGGACGGCTTTGCCCAGGACACGTCCGACGGTCTGGGCGCGCATACCGGGAACTGACCCGTGCTTCAGCGCCAGGGCTGCAGCTGCTGCGGCCTGTCGATGGCAAAAGGCCTGAAACCCCGGTTTCAGGCCTTTTTGCTTCATGTTCCCGGCTCTGACGGGTTGGCGCCGGAGCGGCACAAGCATCAATCGCCGCGTCAATCGAATGGCGCCATGCATGTTGTCTGGACCCACGCCAGCCGCGCTTGCTTGCATAGCGCCCCAAGTGCCGATTTTTGCTATCTAATCAATAGCTGCTCTCGCAGTCTGTGCCTGCGCAGAACGCTTTTTTGATGCTGAATGTTGTTTGCTGACGCAAACCAATGCGCAAAAAATACGCTTCAACGCCGGGAATTCTTGCTCATGGCCTGCGCCACTTCGCGCCCCAGCTCAATCACCGCCATGGCGTAGTAGCTGCTCCAGTTGTAGCGCGTGATGACGTAAAAGTTCTCGGTCCCGGCGACGTAGCTCGGTGCGTCCGGGCCGTTGAGCAGTTCGATCAGCGCCAGCGGGCCTTTGTGTTCCAGTGCCGGGCCTTCCAGCACCGCGCCCTTGGCCATGAAGCTGGCCACGCCGAAGGTCGGCAAGATGTCGGGCGCCATCAGCGCGTCCATGTCCATTTTGCTGGCGTCAAAGCGCACCGGGTAGTGCGTCGGCATGCCGCTCTGCCAGCCGTAGGACTTGAAGTAATTGGCGACCGAACCGATGACGTCGGCCGGACTGTTCCACAGGTCGATGTTGCCGTCGCCGTCGAAATCGACAGCATATTTGGCCTGGCTCGACGGCATGAACTGCGGCATGCCCATGGCGCCGGCGTAACTGCCCTTGACGTCCATGGGGTTGGCTTGCCGCTGGTTCTGCAGGGCCAGGAACTGCTCGACCTCGCCCCTGAAATAGGTGCTGCGCTCCTGCGCGCGCGGGTGATTCGATGGGAAATCAAAGGCCAGCGTCATCAGCGCGTCCATCACCCGAAAGCTGCCGGTGTCGCGGCCGTAAATGGTTTCCACGCCAATGATGCCGACGATGATGTCGGCCGGAACGCCATATTCCTTCTCGGCGCGTGCCAGCGTCGCCGCATTGGCTTTCCAGAAACGCACGCCCGCGGCAATGCGAACCGGGTCAATGAAGCGGCTGCGGTAAACACGCCAGTTTTTCACAAAAGTTTTGGTCGGCGGCTGCATCAGCCGCGAGACCGTGGGGTTGAAGCTTGATTCGCCCATGGCGCGCCGCACCCACTGCGGATCGAGCTGGCGGCGGCTGGCCAGTTCGTCGGCAAACGCCATGACGTCTGGGCGGGTGGCGTAGGAACCGCTCGGTGACTGCGCCTGGGCTTGCGGCTGAGGCTGCGCTGGCGTCTGGGGTTTTTCGATGGGTGTCGGGGGCTGGGGCTGGGGCTGGGCGGTTTCGGTTTCCACCTTTTGGGGAAGCGGTTTCTTGTCGCCGGCGCAAGCAGCAAGGATCAGGCAGGCTGTTAAAACAAGTACCGGCTTGAAGCGGAAAAACGGTGGTTGGAGTGTCATGCAGAGAAGTGTGAGTGAGCCTGGCAATCAGGCCTCTTGATTTTAAGCAGGCCAGCTCAGGCGCCGCAGTTGCTGATTCATGAGACCGAGTTGCCGGGCCTGGCTCCTGGGCGTGGCCGATGGGACGGCATAGCGCTGCATTTCCAGCTGCATCAGCCAGTCATGCAGCGGCTGTCCCTTGGGGCCGTATTGCTGCAGCACCTGACTGGCCAGCTGGCGCGGCGACGTGGCAGGCGTACTGTCGATGCCGGCCCGGGCCAGCCGCTTGCGCGCCCGGCCCAACAGCCGCAGCCATGGGTCGTGCTGGCTGCGCTCCCACAGCGTCCAGCCGCCGCCCGCCACGCTCGCCAGCACGATGGTGCCGATCAGCAGCCTGGCCAGGTCTTCCCAGCCGGGGGATTCGAAGCCGATGTCCTTGAGCAGGTTCAGCTGCCGGCCCTGGGTGTAGTTGAGCACCCACTGCGACCAGCCGTTGTTGACAGCTTCCCAGGTGGCGCGGAGCTGCGCCGCCAGGTTCGGGCTGAAATTGCCGAAAGCCTGCGCGACCGCGCCCCGGGGCGCCGCCAGCCGCTGGAAGGCGCCGGTGCGTCCGGGCGACACGGCCGAGGTCGGATCGACGCGCACCCAGCCGCGCCCGGCCTGCCAGACTTCGGCCCAGGCATGGGCGTCGCTTTGCCGCACCACCCAAAAGCCGTCCACGCTGTTCATCTCGCCGCCCTGGTAGCCGGTGACGATGCGCGCCGGTATGTCGAGCGCGCGCATCAGGATGACGAAGCTCGACGCAATGTGCTCGCAAAACCCCTCCTTGCGGTCAAACCAGAACTCGTCGGCGGTGTCCCGGCCATAGACGCCGGGCTCCAGCGTGTAGCTGTAGCCCCCTAGGCGCAATCGGTCCAGCGCCACCTGCACCAGTGCGCTAGCACCGGCCTGGGCATAGCGCGGGTCGCGCCGGATGTCGGCGGCCAGCGCCAGCGTGCGCGGGTTGAAACCCGGCGGCAGATCGACGAACTCCTGCAGGCCAAGCACCTGCTGCGCCGGCCCATGGCTGAAGTTCGGGTAGCTGACGGCCTTGTAGCGAACCGGGTCGGTCACGGGCCGGTTGGTTGTCCACTGCAGGTCGTCCTGCATCACACTGCGGTAGCCCGGCAGCTCCGGGCTTTGCGCCGCCGCTTCGAGCACGAACAGCCAGGGCCGGTTGGTCGGCTGCAGGGTGACTTCGTACGGCACCGGCTGGCCGGAAACCTGCAGTTCTGCGGGCAGGGCGTAACGCGCTGGGAGGCTGGCGCGCAAGGGCAGCCATTGCCGGCCGTCAAAGCTGGACAGCACCGGCCCCCGGAGGTACAGCTCGCGCTGCGGCGGCGTTTCGCCCTCGAATTTGATGCGCATGGCGATGCTGTCGTCCAGCGCCAGCGTGGCAATGGTGCCGACTTCCATGCTAGCGCTCAGGCCACTGCGCCCGGTCATGGCATCGCCGGGCACGCCCCACAGCGGCGCCATGCGCGGAAACAGCACGAACAGCGCCACCATGATGGGCGCCCCAAACAGGGCCATGGCGCCGGCGGTTTTGGCGGCCTGCGCCAGCGGCGGTTTGCCGACCGGCATGTGGGCATTGACCAGCGCCGTCAGCAAGCCCAGCAGCCCGAGCACCATGCTGACGGCGGTCAGCAGCGACTGCGAATAAAAAAAGTTGCTCAGCATGCAGAAAAAGCCGAGGAAAAAGACCACGAAGGCGTCGCGCCGGGCGCGCAGTTCCAGCGTCTTGAGCGTGATCAGCACCACCAGCAGCGTCACGCCGGCGTCGCGGCCAAGCAGCGTGCCGTGGCTGAAATAAGTCGCGCCCAGCGTCAGCGCCAGCAGCAGCACCAGCCAGCGCTTGCGCGGCAGGGCGCGCGCATCGAACGCCAGCCAGCCGCGCCACAGCAGCACCGCGCCGGCGCCCAGGCTGCACCACAGCGGCAGCCGGCCTGCCTGCGGCAGCAGCACCCAGGCAATCACCGCGAGCAGGAACAGCGTGTCGCGGCCATCGCGCGGCAAGCTTCGCAGCGTCGCCATACCGGGCGTCAGCATGTGGCCAGCGCCTCCAGGCAATGGCGCTTGTGGGCTTCGCCGCTGGCCGGAGTGATGTCGCCAGCGCTCAAGCGCAGGCCGTAGCGCAGGCCAAGCCGGTCGGCCTGCAGCACCCAGGCGCACAGCCTCGACAGCTGGCGCTCCAGGTCGGGCGGACCGGCTTGCCGGATGTCGAGCCAGAGTTCATGGCGCTGCGCCTGCTGGGTGTCGCGCACCACCAGCCCGGCGCTTTCACCGCCTTGTTCACCGGCCTTGGCGGCTTTTTTCCAGAGCACGTGCTTCAGCGGATCGCCGCGCCGGTAGCCGCGCACGCCGTCGAATTCGCCGCTGCTCTGCGCGCGTGCCGCATCGCCCGCGCCCTGGGCGCGCGGTTCGCCGGGCGGCAGCGGCGGCGGGCTGGCCTCGGGCGCGGGATAGACCATGACCTGCGCGGCGGGCCGCCAGACTGTCCAGACGCGAAAGGTGCCCAGCGGAAACCGCGTTTCGGCCGTCAGCGTCGGCAGGCGGTGCAGGCCGCGCCGCTGCGGCGTGAAGGCCACCTGCACCAGGCTGCTGCCTTGCGCCGGCACGTCGGTCCAGGCCCAGTGCCGCTTGGTGCTTGGCCGCCCATCGACCGCCTGCGGGTCCAGCAGGCTCAGGCCGATGCCGTGGCGCACGGAGCGCCGCGCATTCGTGAGTTTGATGTCAAAAGCGGTGCTGGCGCCCGCGTAGTGGGCGTGAGGCGCTATCAAATTCATGGAAAGACCGCGCAGCGTGCCGTGGCACACATGCATGCCGACCAGCGCCGTGCCGGCCAGCAGGAAGGTCAGCAGGTAGCCCAAGTTGAGCTGGTAGTTGATCGAGGCGACCAGCAGCACCAGCAGGGTCAAAAAAAGCATCAGGCCGGGGCGCGTCGGCAGGATGTAGACGGTCCGCTGGGTCAGCGTCACGCTGTCGGACAGCGGCAGGCGGGCTTCGAACCAGTGCCGAAAGCATGTCCTGACAAACGGCACCGGCTTGGAAAGGAAGGCGAACGCGGCCATGAAAAGAGCAGGTCCGCGCGTCAAGGCAGCGGCACGGCGTCCAGCATGGCGCGCACCTGCCCAAGGGCGCCCCGGCCGGCGCTGCTCACCGGCACCAGCCGGTGCGCGGCGGTCTGCGGCAAGATAGCGGCGATGTCGTCGGGCGCGACGTAATCCCGGCCGCTCAAAAAGGCCTGCGCCTTGGCCGCCCGCATGATGGCGATGCCGGCGCGCGGGCTCAGCCCCTGCACAAACCAGCGGCCCGAACGGGTCGCGGCGATCAGGTCCTGCAGGTAGTTGAGCAGCGGCTCGGCGGCATGCACCCGCTGGACCAGCTGCTGCAATTCGAGCAACTCGTGCGGCGCCAGCATGGCCGGCAGGGCATCTAACATCTCACGCCGGTCGGCGCCCCTGAGCAGTTCGCGTTCGGCGGCGCGGTCCGGGTAGCCGAGTGAAATCCGCATGTGGAAGCGGTCGAGCTGCGATTCGGGCAGGGCGTAGGTGCCGAGCTGGTCGTGCGGGTTTTGCGTGGCAATCACGAAAAATGGCAGCGGCAGCGGGCGCGTCTGGCCTTCGATGGTGACCTGCTTTTCTTCCATGGCCTCTAACAGCGCGCTCTGGGTCTTGGGGCTGGCGCGGTTGATCTCGTCGGCCAGCAGCACCTGGGCAAACATCGGCCCGGGATGAAACACAAAGCTTTCCTTCTGGCGTTCGTAGATCGACACGCCCGACAAGTCGCTCGGCATCAGGTCGGCGGTGAACTGCACGCGCGAAAACTGCAGCCCGAAGGAGCGCGACAGCGCATGCGCCAGCGTGGTCTTGCCGACGCCTGGAACGTCCTCAATCAACAGGTGGCCGCCTGCCAGCAGGCAGGCCACGCAGTCGCTGACATGGGCCGTCTTGCCCACAATCACCGTGTTAAGCTGATTCAGGAGCGCCTGAAGTTTTTCTTTCACATGCATGCTTTGAACCATAACGTAATTTTTAACATGATTTACTCATCATGAACAAAACCGGCTATTTCACCCACACGGATTGCTGGAAGCATGAAATGGGGCCGGGTCACCCCGAATGCCCCGAGCGGCTCGATGCCATTGAGCGCCAGCTTCTGGCCAGCGGCTTGGCCGACTCGCTGGACCGCCGCGATGCGCCCCTTGCGCCCATCGGCGACATCGAGCTGGCGCACGACCGCATGCTGGTGGCGGCCATCCGGGGCCTGAGCGACCAGCTGGCCGACGACATGCTGGCCGGCGGGCCAAGCCATGTGCAGATCGACCCCGACACTTCGCTCAATGTCCACACCTGGACTGCCGCCCTGCGCGCGGCAGGCGCTGCCATTGCGGCCACCGACAGCGTCATGGCCGGCGAGATGGCCAACGCCTTTTGCGCGGTGCGGCCGCCGGGCCACCATGCCGAGCGGGGCAAAGCCATGGGTTTTTGTTTTTTCAGCAACATCGCCATCGCCGCCAAGTACGCGCTGGAGCGCCACGGCTTGAAACGGGTGGCGATTGTTGACTTCGACGTGCACCACGGCAACGGCACCGCCGACATCGTCCGGGGCGACGAGCGCATCCTGATGGTGAGCTTTTTCCAGCATCCGCTGTTCCCGTTCAGCGGCGCCGACACCGACGCGCCCAACATGGTCAACCTGCCGGTGCCGGCGCATACCAAAGGCATGGACATCCGCGAACTGATCGACATGATGTGGATGCCCCGACTGGAGCAATTCAGGCCTGAAATGATCTTCATCAGCGCCGGTTTTGATGCCCACCGCGATGACGACCTCGGCCAGATGAACCTCAATGAGCAGGATTTCGCCTGGATCACCGCGCGCATCAAGCAGGTCGCCGACCGCCATGCCAGGGGCCGTATCGTGTCCTCGCTCGAAGGCGGCTACCACCTCGGCGCGCTGGGGCGCAGCGTCGAGGCGCATATCCGCGTGCTGGCTGACTTATAGGAATTTGTTCATGAGCGTTATTTCCCTGACCGACGTTTCGTCGCCACTGCTGCATACCCGTGACGAGCGCGGCGTTCACAGTCTGGTCCTGAACCGGCCGGCATCCTTCAATGTGCTGGGCGAGGACATGCTGGCCGCGCTGCAGTCGGCGCTCGACGCCATTGCGCTCGACGAATCGGCGCGCATCGTGGTGCTGTCGGCCCAGGGCAAGGCCTTTTGCGCCGGCCACAACCTGAAGGAAATGCGCGCCCGGCCTGAACTGTCCTATTACCAGAAGCTGTTTGCCCAGTGCAGCCGCATGATGCTCAGCATCCAGAAGTTGCCGGTGCCGGTGATTGCCCGGGTGCAGGGCCTGGCCACGGCCGCCGGTTGCCAGCTGGTGGCGCAAAGTGATTTGGCCGTGGCCGCCAGCGGCGCCAGCTTTGGCGTCAACGGCATCGATGTCGGCCTGTTCTGCGCCACGCCCAGCGTGCCGCTGGTGCGCAACATGCCGGCAAAGCAGGCCATGGAAATGCTGCTGACCGGCGATTTCATCAGCGCCGACGAGGCGCGCGCGCGGGGGCTGGTCAACCGCGTCGTGTCACTGGAGGCGCTCGACGACGAGGTCGAAAAAATGGTGCAGGCGATCCTGGCCAAGCCGCGCGAAGCGGTCGCCATGGGCAAGGCGCTGTTTTACCAGCAGCGTGAAACCGGCATCGAAGCGGCCTACCAGCTGGCCGGGCAGGCCATGGCCTGCAACATGATGCATCCCGTCGCGCAGGAGGGCGTGCAGGCCTTCATCGAGAAACGAACACCGCAGTGGCCGGCGCCGTGAGCCCGGCTGAGGTTCCTGCTTCCACTGTCACGCCTGCCTCGGCTGCCGCGCCTGCATCCATGGAAAGCCTGGATGCCTGGCTGCGGGCCATGACCCGGCCCAACGCATTGATTGAGCTGGCATCGCTGATGGCCTGCGTGCTGCTCGCCTGGCTGGCGGTGAAGGTGCTGAGCCGCGCGCAGCAAGTGCAGAACGACTCGTCCATCCTGTTTGGCCGGCGCATTGTCGATGGCGCGCTGTTTCCGCTGCTGCTGCTGAGCCTGGCGTATGTCGCGCAGACGCTGCTGGCCCGGCTGTTTCCGCTGGCGCTGTTCCGGCTGGCCATTCCGGTGCTGCTGGCGCTGGCGGCCATACGCCTGAGCGTCAAGGTGCTGCACGCCGCCTTCAAGGACGCGCCGGTGGTGCGCGCGCTGGAGCGCACCTTTTCGTGGCTGGCCTGGGCGCTGATGGTGCTGTGGGTCAGCGGGCTCTTGCCCGTCATCCTCGATGAGCTGGACGATATCAAGTGGAAGGTGGGCGGCTCCATGCTGTCGGTGCGCGCCTTGCTGCAGGGCGCGCTGACGGCCGGCGTCGTGCTGCTGATCACGCTGTGGATCTCGTCGGCGATTGAAAGCCGGCTGCTGCGCTCGGCCACCGGCGGCGAACTGTCGCTGCGCAAGGCGGTGAGCAATGCTACGCGCGCGGCGCTGATGTTCGTCGGCCTGCTGATGGCACTGTCGTCCGTGGGCATCGACCTGACGGCGCTGTCGGTGCTGGGCGGCGCGATTGGCGTGGGCGTGGGTTTTGGCCTGCAAAAGCTCGCTTCCAACTATGTCAGCGGCTTTGTCATGCTGGCCGAGCGCAGCGTGCGCATCGGCGACAACATACGCGTCGACAACTTTGAAGGCCGCATCACCGACATCAATGCCCGCTACACCGT
This sequence comes from Polaromonas sp. DSP2-3-2b2, assembly GCF_049895905.1. Lineage (NCBI taxonomy): Bacteria > Pseudomonadati > Pseudomonadota > Betaproteobacteria > Burkholderiales > Comamonadaceae > Polaromonas > Polaromonas sp. DSP2-3-2b2. Next base: position 9,002 of record NZ_JAFCTH010000038.1, read on the forward strand.
GGTGCGCGCGCCGTCCGGCCGCGAATCCATCGTGCCCAACGAGATGTTCATCATCAACCGGATCGAGAACCTGTCGCTCAGCGACACGCAGGTGCTGCAGTCCACCGTGGTGTCGGTCGGTTATGACAGCGACGAGGAACTGGTGATGCGCCTGCTGACCGAGGCGGCGCTGGCGCAGGAGCGCGTGCTGCCGGAGCCGGCGCCAGGTGTCAACCTGACCAATTTCGGCGCCGATGGGCTGGAATTCACGCTGAACTACTGGATTTGCGATCCTGAAAACGGCCAGCAGAATGTGCGCTCGAAGGTCAACCTGGCCATCTTGAAATCATTGCGCGCGCACCATATCGAGATTCCTTATCCGCAACGGGTGATTCACACCCGGGCAGAAGCAGGCCATGAGGCATCAATACCAGCAGCGGACACCGGGAACACCCTGCCGGTGCCCGAATGACCGCTGCGGGAGGAAGTGCTTTAATTTGGGGCAGGATGCCCTTTATAATTAAATAGAACGGTCGTTCTTTTTTGTTTCTGCGGCAAGATATGCTTTCATTTCGCAGGACAGCCGTTCGGTACCCCGGATGCCCCGGCATAGAATGCAAAGCTTACGTTTACGTCAACGTCAATCAATAATTTTTGGAGCCCCGTCATGAAAATCCTGGTCCCCGTCAAGCGCGTCGTCGATTACAACGTCAAGGTTCGTGTCAAAAGCGACGGCAGCGGCGTCGACATCGCCAACGTCAAGATGAGCATGAACCCGTTTGACGAGATCGCCATCGAGGAAGCCGTGCGGCTCAAGGAAAAGGGTGCTGCGACCGAGGTGATCGCTGTCAGCTGCGGCGTTCTGCAGTGCCAGGAAACGCTGCGCACGGCCATGGCCATCGGCGCTGACCGCGCCATCCTGGTCGAAACCGCTGAGGAACTGCAGCCGCTGGCCGTGGCCAAGCTGCTGAAAGCCTTGGTCGATAAAGAGCAGCCGCAACTCGTCATCCTGGGCAAGCAGGCGATTGATGACGACTGCAACCAGACCGGCCAGATGCTCGCTGCGCTGCTGGGCTGGGGCCAGGCGACGTTCGCCTCGAAAGTCGACGTGGCTGACGGCGTGGCCAAGGTCACGCGCGAGGTCGATGGCGGCCTGGAAACGCTGTCGCTCACGCTGCCGGCCATCATCACGACCGACCTGCGCCTGAACGAACCGCGCTACGTCACGCTGCCCAACATCATGAAGGCCAAGAAAAAGACGCTTGAAAACGTCAAGCCCGCCGATCTGGGCGTCGATGTGGCCCCGCGCATCAAGACGCTCAAGGTCAGCGAGCCACCCAAGCGCAGCGCCGGCATCAAGGTGGCTGACGTCGCCGCGCTGGTCGACAAGCTCAAGAACGAAGCCAAAGTCATCTAAATCCCACGGAGTACCACAACCATGACCTCCTTAGTCATTGCAGAACACGACCACGCCAGCATCCGCCCGGCGACCCTGAACACCGTGACCGCCGCCAGCCAGTGCGGCGGCGAAGTGCATGTGCTGGTGGCCGGCCACCATGCCCAGGCAGCAGCCGAAGCGGCCTCGAAAATCGCCGGCGTCGCCAAGGTCATCCACGTCGAGGGTGAGCACTTCGCCCACGGCCTGGCCGAGAACATGGCCGCGCAGGTCGTCGCCATTGCCAGCAGCTACAGCCACCTGCTGTTCCCGGCCACCGCTTCGGGCAAGAACATCGCCCCGCGCGTGGCTGCACTGCTCGACGTGGCTCAGATTTCCGACATCACCAAGGTTGATGCGGCTGATACTTTTGAGCGCCCGATCTACGCCGGCAACGCCATTGCCATCGTGCAGAGCCTGGACGCGGTCAAGGTCATCACCGTGCGCACCACCGGTTTTGACGCCGCTGCGGCCACCGGAGGTGCAGCCAACATCGAAGTCGCCAGCGGCGTGGCTGACAGCGGCAAGTCCTCGTTCGTGGGTTCGGAAATCGCCAAGAGCGACCGGCCCGAGCTGACGGCGGCCAAGGTCATCGTCTCGGGCGGCCGGGCGCTGGGTTCGAACGAGAAGTTCCATGAGGTCATGGAGCCGCTGGCCGACAAGCTCGGCGCCGCGCTGGGCGCCAGCCGCGCGGCGGTCGATGCCGGTTACGCGCCGAACGACTGGCAGGTCGGCCAGACCGGCAAGATCGTCGCGCCACAGCTGTATGTAGCCGTGGGCATCTCGGGCGCCATCCAGCACCTGGCGGGCATGAAGGACAGCAAAGTCATCGTCGCCATCAACAAGGATGCCGAAGCGCCGATCTTCGGCGTGGCCGACTACGGGCTGGAAGCCGATCTGTTCACGGCTGTGCCTGAACTGGTCGCCGCGCTCTAAAGCCGCGAAAAGCGAAAGGGCGTCTGAACAGACGCCCTTTTTTTATCTGGATTGCCTGGACTGCCGGGCAACTGTTAATTTATTGGAGATGAGAGATGAGCTACAAAGCGCCCCTTAAAGACATGTTGTTCGGCATCAAGCACCTGGCCCACATCGACCAGATTGCGCAAATTCCGGGCTTTGAAGACGCTGGTTATGACACCGCCGAGGCGGTGCTGCAGGAATGCGCCAAGTTCACCGAGGGCGTGCTGTCGCCGCTGAACTGGGACGGCGACCAGAACCCTTCGAGCTTCAAGGCCGGCGTGGTCACCACCACTCCCGGTTTCAAGGAAGCCTTCAGTCAATACGCCGAAGGCGGCTGGCAGGGCCTGCAGCATCCGGCGGATTTTGGCGGCCAAGGCCTGCCCAAGACCATTGGCGCCGTCTGCGGCGAAATGCTCAACTCGGCCAACATGAGCTTTGCGCTGTGCCCGATGCTGACCGACGGCGCCATCGAGGCGCTGTTGACGGCCGGCTCCGATGACCTCAAGGCGGTTTATCTGGAAAAGCTGGTCAGCGGCCAGTGGACCGGCACCATGAACCTGACCGAGCCGCAAGCCGGCTCCGACCTGGCCGCCGTGCGCTCGCGCGCCGAACCACAGGAAGATGGCAGCTACAAGGTGTTCGGCACCAAGATCTACATCACCTACGGTGAGCACGACATGGCCGAAAACATCGTCCACCTGGTGTTGGCCCGCGCCAGCGGCGCGCCCGAAGGCGTCAAGGGCATCAGCCTGTTTGTCGTTCCCAAATTCATGGTGAACGCCGACGGCACGCCGGGCGCGCGCAACGATGTGCATTGCGTCAGCATCGAGCACAAGCTGGGCATCAAGGCTTCGCCTACGGCGGTGCTGCAGTACGGCGACCATGGCGGCGCGGTCGGCTACATCGTCGGCGAAGAAAATCGCGGCCTCGAATACATGTTCATCATGATGAACGCGGCGCGCTACGCCGTCGGCGTGCAGGGCATTTCGATTGCCGAGCGGGCCTACCAGAAGGCCGTCAGCTTTGCCAAGGACCGCGTGCAAAGCCGCCCGGTCGATGGCTCGATCAAGGCCAGCGCGCCCATCATTCACCACCCCGACGTCAAGCGCATGCTGATGACGATGCGCGCCTACACCGAAGGCTGCCGCGCCATGGCCACCGTCGCCGCTGCCGCCTATGACGCGTCGCATCACCATCCGGATGCCGACGTGCGCCAGCAAAGCCTGATTTTCTACGACTTCATGGTGCCGCTGGTCAAGGGCTACAGCACCGAGATGAGCCAGGAAGTCACTTCGCTAGGCGTGCAGGTGCATGGCGGCATGGGTTTCATCGAGGAAACCGGCGCGGCGCAGTATTTCCGTGATGCCCGCATCCTGACGATCTACGAAGGCACCACCGCCATCCAGGCCAACGACCTGGTCGGTCGCAAGACCGCCCGCGACGGCGGCCAGATCGCCAAGGGCATTGCCGCGCAGATCGAGGCGACTGAAAACGAGCTGGTTGCCCAAGGCAGCGCCGACGCACTGGCCGTGGCCAAGCGCCTGAAGGCGGCCCGTGAAGCCTTGGTCGATGTGGTCGAGTTTGTCGCTGCCAACACCCGGACCGACCCGAACGCGGTGTTCGCCGGCAGCGTGCCTTACCTGATGCTCGCGGGCAACGTCGTGGCGGGCTGGCAGATGGCGCGTTCGCTGCTAGTGGCCCAGGAGCAGCTCGCCGAGGGCGTCGATACGGCGTTCATGCAGGCCAAGATCACCACCGCGCGCTTTTATGCCGACCACCTGCTGACCAAGGCGCCCGGCATGCGCGACAGCATCGTCGAAGGCGCGGACAGCGTGAACGGACTGGCGCTCGAAGCGTTTTGAGCGCGATTCAGTTTTGCTTCTGAATTGATAGCTGGCTGCGCAAGCCGGCCGTGCGCACAAGCCACTTTTGGCATAAAAATACAAGAACCATCACGGAGACAACCATGTCCATACTGCCCGGCGCCCTGAACCACCTGCCGCTGCCCATCATCGGCTCGCCGCTGTTCATCATCAGCAACCCCCGGCTCGTCATCGAGCAGTGCAAGGCCGGCGTCGTCGGCTCGATGCCGGCGCTCAATGCGCGCCCGGCCGCCCAGTTGGAAGACTGGCTGGCCGAGATCACCGAGACGCTGGCGGCCTACAACCTGGCGAATCCGGACAGCCCGGCTGCGCCGTTTGCCATCAACCAGATCGTGCACAAGTCCAACGACCGGCTGGAGTACGACCTGGAAATGTGCGCGCGCTTCAAGGTGCCCATCATCATCACCTCGCTGGGCGCGCGTGAAGACCTGAACCAGGCGGTGCACGGCTGGGGCGGCGTGGTGCTGCACGACATCATCAACAACAAGCATGCGCACAAGGCGATTGAAAAAGGCGCCGACGGCCTGGTGGCGGTGGCCTGCGGCGCGGGGGGACACGCCGGCGTCAAGAGCCCGTTCGCGCTGATCCAGGAAATCCGCCAGTGGTTCGACGGCCCGCTGGCGCTGTCGGGCTCGATCTCGACCGGCGGCGGCGTGCTGGCCGCGCAGGCCATGGGCGCCGACTTTGCCTACATCGGCTCGGCCTTCATCGCCACCGAAGAAGCTCGGGCCTCGGATGCCTACAAGCAGGCGATTGTCGAAGGCGACTCGGACGATATCGTCTACAGCAACCTGTTCACCGGCGTGCACGGCAACTACCTGGCGCCGTCGATCCGCGCCGCCGGCATGGACCCGGACAACCTGCCCGAAAGCGACCCGAGCAAGATGAACTTCGGCGGCGACAAGAGCAAAGCCTGGAAAGACATCTGGGGCTGCGGGCAGGGGATTGGTTCGGTTGGCAAGGTGCAGCGCACGGCTGATTTTGTGGCGCAGCTTAAGCGGGAATATGAGGAGGCGCGGGGACGGTTGTTGGGTTGATTTGTGGGGTGGGTGTGTGTAAGCGAAAAACTGGCATGCGTTGTGTCACTCATTGCAAATTAAAAGAAATTTTTGATTACGAGGTACGTAAGGTAAGCACATGCTAAGAGCCGCGACAAAACAATCAGTCTTCAACTGACCTTGCCCCTGGATTGCGTATCCCATAACCGAGCTCATGAGTTGGCTTGCCTCGCAAGCCATTCGCTTTCGAA
>NZ_JAFCTH010000039.1:0-13957 GCF_049895905.1 Polaromonas sp. DSP2-3-2b2
AATAAAGGAGCTTCGAAACACGCAAAAAGCAGCCTGACTCACTTCACTTCAGGCGACAACTTCCTTGACAGCCACCGTAAAGGTCTTGCCTTGCGCCACAACCTGAAAAGACTTGTCGTAGTCATTGCCGCATGCGTCGCATTTCGCCATGGTGAACTCCTTTGAGCGGCTTCTTGTTGCTGCCATCATTTTCTTCTCCGAGCGGGTCGCGATCTTTGCGCTGGCGCAACTCCGGTGCACGTTGCATGTTGCGCCTGCGCTCGGCCGATCACAATGCCGATTACATCAGGTTACCGCGAATCCATGAGAAGCGTGGGGGTCATCGCATGGTCGCAGGTCAGCATTCGGCTCGTGTCAATTGAGAGGACGCCTCAGGCGTCACGTCGTCGGCTCCATGCTCGATTCACCAGCTTGCGCATTTCGCTGTACCACACGACCACGCTGGCCATCGCAGCGCACAGCAGCCACTGGTTGAACCCCAGCGGTACCGTGCCGAAGGCGAGATTGAGGAATTCGAGGTTGACGACCGCCACCTGCAGCAGCAGCGACAATGCGATCGCGCCCCAAAGCCACCGGTTGGTGAACAGGTGCGCGAACGCACTCGCCGTGTCCGAACGCGCGGTGAAGCAAGTGAACATACTGGTGAATACGAGCACCGTAAAGCCTGCGGTGCGGGCAGTAGCGAGATCGTATGTGCCCTCGATCAGCCCGCCAGGCAGGTAGATGTCGATCGTCAGCAGCGTCACCACGGCGATCACCATGCCAGTCTGGATCACATTCGCCCACATGCGGGCGTCAATCAACCGCTCGCTCATGTGCCGCGGCTTGCGGGACATGAGGTCGTCAGCGGGCGGGTCAACGCCAATCGCGAGCGCAGGCCCGGAGTCGGTGATCAGGTTGATCCACAGAATCTGCGTCGCGAGCAGCGGCAGCGCCACAGCGCCGCTGGCGCCCTTCAGCCCGATGACCCCCGCACCCACCACGCCCAAGAACACCGTCAGCACCTCTCCCATGTTCGATGACAGCAGGTAGCGCAGGAACTTGCGGATGTTGTCGACGATGCCGCGCCCTTCGCGCACAGCCTCGACAATCGTGGCGAAGTTGTCGTCGGCGAGGATCATCTTGGCCGCTTCCTTCGTCACCTCGGTCCCGGTCACCCCCATCGCGACGCCGATGTCGGCCGCCTTCAGCGCGGGTGCATCGTTGACACCGTCGCCGGTCATCGCGACGATGTTGCCGTCGGCCTGGAGCGCGTCGACGATGCGCAGCTTGTGCGCGGGCGACACCCGTGCGTAAACGGACGTCTTGCGCACTGCCTCGGCGAAGCCCGCGTCGTCGAGTGCGTCGAGCTCTGACCCCGTCAGCGCGGCGGCGCCAGCCTCCACTATTCCGAGATCCGCGGCGATGCGTGCGGCGGTGCGTGGGTGGTCGCCGGTAATCATGATCACCCGGATACCGGCCCGGCGAGCCTCGCGGATGGCCACCGCCACCTCCTCGCGCGGTGGGTCGATGATGCCCACGGTGCCCACGAACACGAGGTCGCGTTCGAGCGATTCCGTGGCTTGCGTGTCCTCGCCCGGAGCGAGGGGGCGGTAGGCCACGGCCAGCGTGCGCAGCGCCGCGTCGGAAAGCGTGTCGACATCTGCCAATAGCCGGGCCCGCCACGCATCGTCGAGATCGACCAGATCCGTCCCCACTCGAACCCGGGTACACCGTTCGAGCAGGACATCAGGAGCGCCCTTGGTGATCAACACGACGTCGTCATCGTGTTCGTGGTCGATCTCGATGGTCGACATGATCTTGCGCTCTGACGTGAACGGGATTTCGCCAATGCGCTCGAAACGCCGCTCGCGCCGCTCGGTGACGCCGAGCTTGCGCTCAGCCACCAGGAACGCCGCTTCAGTGGGGTCGCCATGGATCTCCCACTCGCCGTCAGCCCCCTGGCGCAGGTCGGCGTCGCTGGCCAGGCTGCCGCCGCTGAGTACCACGATGTTCTCATCGCGCAACGGTCCGGCTGGCAGTTCCGTGCCATCCTGTTTCACCCGTCCCAGAGGCGCGTACCCCACCCCGGTCACGTGGGTGCTGCCCGAGGCGGTCATTACCTGCACGATGGTCATTTCCGCGCGGGTCAGGGTGCCGGTCTTGTCCGAGGCGATGACCGAAGCGGAACCCAGGGTTTCCGCGGACGAAAGTTTCTTGACGATCGCGTTGTGCTTGACCATCCGTTGCACCCCCAGGGCGAGCACCACCGACAGGATCGCCGGCAACCCTTCGGGCACGGCCGCCACCGCCAGGGACACGCCGAGGAGCAGAACGGGAATGACATCGGCGGCGCTGCGGATGTCGGACATCAACAGGATGGTCCCCACCACCACGACGGCAATGATGACGACGGCGATACCGAGCATGCTCCCGATGCGTCCAATTTCTTTTTCCAGCGGTGTTGGCTCCTCCGCTGTGGCCTCGAGCATTTCTGCAATCGAGCCCATCTCGGTGTCCATCCCGGTCGCCGTCACCACGGCGCGACCCGTTCCCTGCGCAACGGCCGTGCCCTTGAAGACCATGTTGAGCCGGTCGCCGAGCGGCGCCGGTTCGCGCAACGTGGCGGCATCCTTAAGCACGGCTTCACTTTCGCCCGTCAGCGAGGCTTCCTGCACCCGCAGCGACGCGGCCTGAACCAAGCGCGCGTCCGCTCCGACCGAGTCACCCTCGCCGAGCACGAGCAAGTCGCCACGCACCAGCTCGGCGCTGGGCAATCGCAGCACCTCACCGTTACGCAGGACCGCAGAGGTCGCTGCGGTCATCCGAGCCAGCGCGGCGACGGCGTTCTGTGCCTTGGCTTCTTGCATAAAGCCCAGAACCCCATTGAAGAGGACCACGATCGTGATAACAATCGCATCCACAGGCCAGCCGTCCATGCCCTCGATGATCCAGGCGACGAGGGCGATGGCAATGGCGGCAAGCAACAGGTAGACCAGGGGATCACGAAAGTGCGACAAGAAGCGACGCCACGCGGGCTGCCGCGGGGCGGAGCGGAGTTCGTTGGGACCGTCTTGCGCGAGCCGGCGCGACGCCCCCTCGGAAGTGAGCCCGTTTTCGATGTCTGCGCCGAAAGCCCTTGCCACTTCGTCAGCATCCTTGACGGAAGGATCGTCAAGGCTGCCTGCCTTCGCCATGGCCGGCGGATGGGGTGGCGGCGGCGCGTCCGACGCCGAGTGGCCCGTGAGGTCGTCGAGTGCGAGAGCGACCGGCGCAGGCACGGCGGGTACTACGGGCGTTGAAGCGGAGGCCCGAGCCGCTCCCGGCGTTGGTGCTGCAGCCCGCTTTTGTGCGGGCTTATGTTCACTTACGTGCTTGGGTAAGGGTTCGTCTGCGGACTGACGCCCGCGTTGATGCACGATCACCTTAATATCTGCAACTTCTAGTCGGGTTTCGTCGTAGCGCACCGCGGCGTTTCTCGCAGCGTAATTCACCGTAGCGCTTGCAACCCCCGGAACATTGCGAATCCGCTTTTCTACTTCGTCCACCGTCAATACCGACAGCAGGTCGCGCACTTCAATGATGCTTGTTTTCATCGCACTTTCTCAAAAGGCGTCATGGGGCGTCATCTTTATTAAAAGCATTTGGATCCATGGCGTCATCATCACCGCAGTTTTTTGCGCCAGAATTCCCATGCGATTCCATGGAGTGCGCCAAACACAAAACCAGCGACGGTGAACAGCGCCAATCCCGTCAGGTAAGCGAGGGGACTGCCGGAGATTGGCAACGGACTGGCCGGCGCAAGTGCAGCAAGCAGCCCGAAGGGTGGAAACAGAACGTCGAAAATGGCGCACAAGGCATATGCAACGCTCATAGTCACCGTCAGCGAGAGCGCATTTACTTTCCAGGAGTCAGGTTTTAGTTCAGCGCCTATGGGCGCTGGAGATTTTGCGTTGGGATCGGCTTTTGGCGCAGCAGCTGCGGGCATTGAGGGCTTCGGGGCCGGCGCGACCGGCGACGGCTTTGGCGTTGCTGATGGCGGTGCGCTCGGCGTTGCTTTGCCCTGTTGTCCGTCCCCTGCACGAATAATCGGTGCGGCCATGGCGGCGGGGGCAGCTTTCGGGGTCGCAGGTTCCGGCATTGAAGGCTGTGCAATCGGGGCCGTTTTGTTCTGTTGTCCGTCTTCTGCGGGAACAGTCACCGGGGGCACGGCGGCGGCCGCGACAGTAGAAGTTTTTGGCATGGCGGATTCGGGCTTGGAAGCAGAGGCAGGCGCAATTTTCGGCGTCGGCACTGCATCAGGCTTGCGTGAGGGCTCGTGTTCGCTCACCTCGATGGATAAGGATTCGCCCGCGGGTTGATGCCCGCGTTGGTGCACGATCACCTTGATATCGGCGACTTCGAGTCGGGTTTCGTCGTAGCGTACTGTGGCGTTTCCCGCGGCGTAGTTCACTGTTGCGCTTTCGACACCCGGTACCCCGCCAATCCGCTTCTCCACTTCGTCCACAGCCAATACCGACAGCATGTCGTGCACTTCAATAACGCTCGTTTTCATCGCAACTTCCTTAATGGCTAAATGCCTGACGGAAACGTCTCAGGCGCCTCGCCGTCAATCCACACCTGGCCCACGTCCAGCGGCTCCACTGCGCTGGTTTCGTCGATGTGTATAACTGCATCGAACTGCTGGCCTAAGCGGGTGTAAAAATAATGACTTTGGCGTTCTGTGTCGGGCCGATAGATCACGCCGATGGCGCGCTGCAACCGCTGTGACGCCACGAGTGAGCGCAGCGCAGCGTCGTCGCGCAGGGGCAGCAGGAAGCGGGCAGTTCCAGCGTGATGGAATACGTCCTCCCAACTACCGGGCAAACCCTTGCGCACCCGCTTGCGCTGGGGCGGCTCGTGCCAGTTTGATGCGGCCGTGACCCATCCGCGGTGAGTGCTAAAGCCCACCAGCACCGCATCGTCCGCGTAGCGTTCGCGCACGAGTTGGCCCACATTCCATTCACCCCGCTCGCCCATTTCGGTGGCCGAGGCATCGCCCAGGTGCGAATTGTGCGCCCACAGGGCAATGCGCGGCGACGCGCCGGTTGTGGTCAAGTGATGGTCCAGCCCATACAGCGTCTCCGCCATGTGGCTGTCACGCAGATTCCAGGACGACACGCGCCCGTGAAACATGGTGCGGTAGTACTCTTCGGCGTTGCGCACCAGACGCGCGTTCTGCTGCGCATAAAAAGCTTCATCACGCTCCAGCCCGGACGTCAGTGACACTTCGGCGGCGCGGCGGTTCATTTCGCGTAGTTGCTGCACCACCTCGTCCTCGCAACTTGCCTTAAGGCCAAAGCTGGCGGCATAGCCATAGGCCTGGCTGTCCTCTGCTGCATGGTCGAAGCAGGCGTAGCGGTACCGTGCACGGCGCGCGGCTTGCGGATCCACCGTGTCAAGGTAGGTCAGCACTGCCTGGATGGAGGTAAACAGGCTGTAGAGGTCAAGCCCGTAAAAGCCCACCTGGCGTAGAGGGCTGAGGCCGGTATTGTGGTCGCGTAGCCACTCGACGAAATCGCGTACTACAGTGTTGCGCCACATCCAGGCGGGAAAGCGCTGGAAGCCCGATAGGGCGGCGTCGGCGTCGGCGTCATCCGACAGGCCGCGGACGTAGCGGTTGACGCGCCAGGCGTCGGGCCAGTCGGCTTCCACGGCAACGGCGGTAAAGCCCTTCTCGGTGATCAGGCGCTTGGTGATCTCTGCACGTTCGCGGTAAAACTCATGGGTGCCGTGCGACGCTTCGCCCAGCAGGGCAAAGCGCGCCTGGCCGATCAGGTTCAGCAGCCCGTCATACTGGCGTGCATCGCCGGCCAACGGCTGTAGGTGTTGTCGTAGACCTGCCAGCAAGGCGGTATTGCCGAGGTCCTGTTGGGTTTTCTGCGCGGCCATGATGAGTCCTTTCTCTCTATATTTACTTTGTATCCAGTCAATCGCCGGAAAGGCGGATGGCAATGGCGTGCTCACGCCGGGCTTCTTCCAGCAGCGCGCACACCTCGTTGTCGGTGGCTTGCGGAAACTCCTGGTACCACAGTCCAACGGCGCGAAACGGCTCGGGCGTCTCGGCACAAATTACTTCATCGGCCTGCTGGCGAAGGGCGGCGCAGGTGTCTCGCGCGCCCACCGGCACCGCCACGGTTACATGCAGGGGATGCTGCTGGCGAATCGCCAACACCGCAGCCTGCATGGTCGAACCCGTGGCCAGACCGTCATCCACCACGATGACTGGGCGGCCCCGAAGGGAAACTGCCGGACGCTGCTTGCGATAGAGTTGCTCGCGCCGAACCAGCTCGGCCTGTTCGCGCTCGACTACTGCCGCAATTGCCTCGGGACTGACGGTGAGGCCCGGCATTGGATTCATGACCTTCACGCCGCCGCTGGCGATGGCACCCATGGCGTACTCCTCGTGGCCAGGTACACCGAGCTTGCGCACCACAAAGATGTCTAAGGGCGCCCGCAACTCTCTAGCTACTTCGAACGCCACGGCAACGCCGCCGCGCGGCAGGGCTAGCACCAGCAAGCCTGCCCGACCGCGGTACTGCTCCAGGTGGGTGGCCAGTACCCGGCCAGCATGCCGTCGGTCGCGGAAGGGAAAATTGACGGCCGTCATGTTGTGTACCTCAGAGAAGTCAAGTGGGCGGTGAACCAGGACGAGGCCAGTTGCGCGACCTGCTCCAGCGCGCCCGCTTCCATGAGCAGGTGCGTGGCGCCGGGCACTAGGGCCAAACTCTTTTCGCAGCGCAGGTCCTCGAGGGCCTGCTGGTTGAGTTCGATCACCTCGTGGTCGGCACTACCGACGATGAGCAGTGTCGGCGCTGTCACGTTCGCCAGCGCCACCGGCCCGGCCAGGTCTGGCCGGCCTCCACGGGAGACCACGGCGGCGATTTTGTTGCTCAGCCGGGCGGCCGCAAGGGGCGTGGCCGCGCTACCGGTGCTGGCGCCGAAATAACCGATGGCGGCATGTTGCGATTCGGGTTGAGCAGCGGCCCAAGCGATAGCGTCCTGCATCCGTCGGGTTAGCAAGGAGATGTCGAAGCGGTGCTCGCGCGTGTTTAAGTCGGTCTGCTCTTCCTGCGCGGTTAGCAGGTCGAACAGCAGTGTGGCGATGCCGGCATGCTGAAGGCGCTGGGCTGCCTGCCGGTTTCTAGCTCTGTGGCGCCCACTACCGCTGCCGTGCGCGAACGACACTACGCCCTGGAACCCAGGGGGCGTCACCAGGTCGCCGTAGGGCCAAGTGTCACTAACGGGAATACGGACTTCGCGAGGGGTCAAGGCCGCGTATACGCTAGGCATGGTGTTCACCTCACAAACATACAGCTTGAAGGCGCAGGCGTGCCGTGTCCGTCAGACGGACCTGTTGCTGATGTAGGACAGGGCACCTCTTTTTTGGAAACAATGGTTGTACCGCGCGAGACGCGCGCTAGCGGCTGGCTAACGAGGATGTAATTCATCGCCACCAGGAAAAAGCGGGTGCTCGTAACGCCTCTCCAAATCCTCACCCTGACACAGGCCACTAATCCCTTCGTTGCCAAAGAAGCGGTAGGCTGCCATGGTGTCAGCCCAGTCGCCGCAGGCTTGAGGAATACTGGCCGTGGACTTGGCGTTTAAGCGCTCGATCAACCGGTTCGCGCGCCGATTGTGTCTGGGGTCTCCCAGATCAATGCTTTCAAATTCCGGGGCAGCCCAGCTGATTCATTTTCCTAGCTATGAAATTCATAGCTTACCTCATTGCCTGTTGGGGATTGTGTATAACGAAATGCCTTAACCCCCGTCAGGTTTGGTTGATGGTGGTGCTCATCTCCAGTGTCAGTCGCGCGGGCTACGTCGCGCTGCGCTTTGCCGGTCAGCGCTATGGCTTCGCGTTGCTAGGCGTGTTCGGCGGGCTGGCGTCAAGCACCGCAACGACGCTAGTTTACGCACGCCATAGCAAGGGTAACGAAGGTTTCAGCCGGCTTGCGGTGGTCGTGATTCTGCTCGTCAATCTGGTGGTGCTGGTAAGGCTCTCCATCGTCAGCGCGGTAGTCTCCCGGGCCATCTTGCCGCAACCGCTGCCGGTGCTGGCCAGCGGCCGGGTGCTCGGGCTGGGAGCGGCTGCTTACTGCTGGCACCAGTTGAGCCGGCAAAGCGAAGTGCCGATACCCGAAGTCAGCAACCCGACAGAGCTTCGCACCGCTGTGGGTTTCGGTGTGCTCTATGCGGTGATGCTGTTTTTTGCCGCCTGGTTATCGGGCATTGCCGGCAGCGGCGGCCTGTACGTGGTCTCGCTGGCAGGGGAATCCAGGCTGTGTGCAAAAACAACGGTGCCAAGCGGACTGCGGCGTGCCGGTTCGCACCGGCATGTCGATAGCGTCGTACGATGCGTGCTTTGAGTCGCCTGCTGGCGCAACCGGATCCTACGATGACCACTCGCCCCGACGACCCCTGGCTGACTCGTGAGCGCCTGTTGACGCTGGTGCTGGCGGGCGCGAGTGTCGTCGTCGGCTGGCTTTGTTGGCAGCTTGTGAAGCCCTTCGTTCCGGCGATCACCTGGGCGCTGGTGCTGACCGTGCTGGCCCATCCGCTGCACGAGCGCCTCCTCACAAAGCTCCAGAAGTGGCCTTCGATCTCCGCCGCACTGGCCGCGATCGCGGTCACACTGGCGATCGCTCTGCCGACGACGCTCCTCGTTCGGCAGATGGGAAGCGAGGCACCCGCCAGCATCGAGATCGCACGCAAACTCTTTGACACCGATCGCTGGAAGCTCGCGATCGAACGCTTTCCACAACTCGCACGAGTAAGCAAATGGATCGAGCGCGAGGTCGATCTTGACAAACAGGTGCAGCAGGTCAGCGACGAGGTGGCCAAGGGCGTGCCCGGGGCATTGCGACGAACGATGGACATCGCGATCACAGCGCTGGTCACGCTTTTCCTGCTGTTTTACTTCATTCGCGACAAGTACCGGATCCTGCGTGTTTTGGATCAGCTGGTTCCGCTTTCGCCGAGTGAGAACGAGCAGGTTCGCAACAACATCCGCGACACGCTCGGCGCCGTCGTGTTCGGCACGCTCGCCGTCGCGGTCGTGCAGGGGACACTCGGCGGGCTGATGTTCCTTTGGCTTGGCCTTCCGTCACCGATTATTTGGGGCGCGGTGATGGCGATACTCGCGATCCTTCCCCTGCTCGGAGCGGCGCTGATCTGGGTCCCCGTAGCCGCCTACCTGGCTATCAATGGCGATTGGCACAAAGCGCTGCTGCTCACGGCGTGGGGTACGTTGGTCGTCGGCCTGATCGACAACCTGCTCTATCCGCTACTGGTCAAGAACAGGCTGCGCATCCACACGGTGCCCGTCTTCATCAGTGTGCTCGGCGGGGTCTTTGCCTTCGGTGCGACTGGCTTCGTGCTGGGGCCGCTGGTACTCGCCGTGGCGATGGCGCTGATCGACATCTGGCGCCGCCGCATGGCACTCGGCGAAATCGAGGAAGGCGTCAATGAGCCGCGCACAAAGAAGTAATCTGGCGGCTCGTCGTCGCGTTGGTTGGCCGAGCTCGCCGGATGCGCAGCCTCGAGTCTGCTTCTACCCGCCGCGCGTTATCCGTCTCTTCTGAATATCGATGTCGATGACGCTTGTTACCACTATTGCCCCCCCGGTCGGACCATGTGGTACGGTTGAAATTCCTATCTTTGGGAACTAAGCGAACATCGCTACAGGTGCGTGGGTCGTCGTGTGCGACGACGGCAAGGAGCTGATCCTTAAGAACAGCGGTTCGCCTGCCGCGTTAAAGCTCGACACCAAGGAAGTGCACGAGCTCGCCAATGCGCCGACGCACCAGCAGGGTACCAACCAGCCCGGGCGGTGCATCAATCGTTCTGCAACGCACGCACCGCGGTCGAGCAGACCGATTGGCACGATGAAGCGGAGCGCGTTTTCGTCGATTCTTTGGCCCGCTGGCTCGACATGGCGATCGCGGCGGGAGAACCCAGCGATCTCATCATCTTCGGCGCGCCGCGCAGCGCGCTCTCGGCATGTTGTCAAGAAACAGGTTCGCTCGGCTTGCGGCAGCGCGCCGGACGAAATGCTATGGAACTTGTACCGATGCACCAATACCTGCAGCCTGCCGGCCGTGTCGTTACCGCAACTATTGGAGTATCCCACGCTGCACTCCGGCCGTCGGTGTAGGAAAGTGCCTTCCTGTGTCGGTAGAGCGCACCGACGATTGCGCGCGACCGACCATGGGCAACCAAGCCGGGCAGCCCGTGGGGACGAGCAGATGTTGCGTAAGCGCATTCTTACAGGAGAATCGGCAGGCGATGACTGCAACGAGCGCAAGCGCTGCGTAGCATAGGCTGAATGAATGCCTCAGTAAAATTTCCAATTTTTCTGGATGCCGCGCGCCGGGCTGTGCACCCTATAACCTCTCATGATCAAAGTGGAGACGGCGCCCAGGACCCACCGAGTTGTCCACCGTCGCCTCCGCTACCTTCGCCGCCGTCGCCGCCGTCGCCGCCGTCACCCGACAGGACGCCAGAGCCAATCCGTGATCCGCATCTCCCGGAGCATCCCGATCCGGTGCGAGAACCGCCTTCCGATAGGCCGCCGGTGGTCGTCAACATTCGCGCGAATCGAGGCCCGGCAGCGGCCTCGCTCATTCGCATTTCCCAGCCGTCTGCCCAAGGAGCCAACATGCCGCAAAAGTCTTGGAGCGCAAAGCGCGAACGCCAGTACGCGCACATCAAGGACAGCCTGCTCGAACGCGGCAAGGGAGAACAAGTCGCCGTGGAGATTGCGGCACGCACCGTCAACAAGGAGCGGGCACAACATGGCGAGTCCGAGCAGGCGAGCGCCTCGTCGATCAACGACATGTCGGCAAGCCGGCGCGGCGGTCTGCGATCGCATCAAGGTGCGGGTGGGCGCACGTTGGCTCAGCTTCGCAACGAGGCGACGCAACGCGCCGTGAAAGGCCGCTCCAGGATGAACAAGGCGCAGTTAGAACAGGCTCTGCAGCGCTGAGCGCGCCCGGCCGAAGTGACGCGAGCTGGTTCAGGCCCGTACGATCGAAGTACCCGCTGCGTCCAGTGCTCTTACGGTGCTCATGCAGATCCAGGGCAACCCCGAGATGCCTGATGCCAACCGATTTTGAATGTAAGCTCGCCGCCGCCTCCATCCCGCTCTCCCATGCGTGGGAGCACACGGTGGGCAGCGGTCGCGCGATGCTCGCGCTGCGCGCCGACTGGCGCGAGCAACTGCGCCGCGCCCACTTCGATCTGGGGCTTCGCCATGTCCGCTTTCATGGCATGCTCGACGACGACATGGGGACGCTGATCTGTCTGAACGATCAGCTTCACTATTCGTTCTTCAACATCGACAGCATCTTCGACTATCTTTTGTCGATCGGCATGCAGCCCTTCGCCGAACTGTCCTTCATGCCGGCCACTTTGGCCTCCGGCGATACGACGGTGTTCCGCTACCGCGGCAATGTCACGCCGCCCAGGGATCACCGGCAATGGGGCGCATTGATCGACAAGCTGGTGCGGCACTGGGTTGATCGCTACGGCGCGCGCGAGGTCAGTCAGTGGTGCCTGGAGGTCTGGAACGAGCCCAATCTCAAAGCCTTCTGGACCGGCGGCAAGAAGGGCTATTACGATCTTTACCGCACCACGGTGCAAGCGATCAAGAACATCGACCCGGGGCTCAAGGTCGGCGGTCCGTCGAGCGCGCAGAACGCCTGGATTCCCGAGTTCCTCGCCCATTGCGAGAAGCACAGGCTGCCGGTGGACTTCGTGAGCACGCACTACTACCCGACCGATGTATTCGGAAAGATCGGTGCGGACACCCTGACGCAGCTCGAGCATGCGCCGCGCGACGTGATGCGGCAGCGCGCCGAGGAAGCACACTCCCAGGCTCGCGGTCTGCCGCTCTACTACACCGAATGGAACATGAGTTCGAACCCGCGCGACCCGTTGCACGACCAGTCGTTCGCCGCCGCCTACGCGGCCAACATCGCGCTGTCAGTCGATCCGCTGGTGTCGGGCTACAGCTTCTGGACCTTCACCGACATCTTCGATGAGAAATATTTCCCCAGCGTGCCGTTCCACGGCGGCTTCGGTCTGTTGAATCTGCACGGCGTTCCCAAGCCGGTGTACCGCGCGTTCGAATTGCTGCATGGCCTGGGGAACTGTCTTTATCCGGTCCGAGGCAGCCACGACACGGTCGATGTTTGGGTCAGCGGAGGTGACGGTTGCGTGACGGTGTTCGTGACCAACTACGCCATGCCCCGCCACAAGATCGCCGCAGAGTCGGTGCGGGTGCGGCTCGTCGGTGCGCGGCGGCCGGTCTCGGCGCTGCTGTCGCGCATCGATGAAGACCACGCCAACCCGCGGCGCACCTGGCAGGAGATGGGCGAGCCGGACTATCCGAGCCCGCCCCAGGTCGAGACTTTGCACGCCGCGTCGGCGCTGCGCCCGCAGGTGCATCCGTTGCGCGTTGCCGAAGGCCGTATCGAGTTCGAACTCGTGATGCCGCCGCAATCGGTTGCCGCGCTGAAGATCGAGCTGACACGCTCGTAGGGCCACGGCATCCATGGAGCCAAATGACATCACGCCCAAACAGAACGAGCTGTTGAAAGCGCTGCAGCGCGACTCGTTCAACTACTTCGTTCACATGACGAACCTGGCCAACGGGCTTGTGTTCGACAAGTCGCGCGAGGGCTGGCCGGCGAGCATCGCCGCCGTCGGGTTCGCCCTGGCGGCCTATCCGGTCGGCGTCGAATGCGGCTTCATGGCGCGCGACGACGCGGTGCAACGGACGTTGGCGACGCTGCGTTTTTTTGCCACCGCGCCGCATGGTCCCGAACCCGATGCCACCGGATACAAAGGCTTCTACTATCACTTCCTCGACATGAACAGCGGCCGGCGCGCCAGGCACTCGGAGCTGTCCAGCGTGGACACCGCGTTCCTGCTGGTCGGCATGTTGGCCGCAGCCGCCTACTTTCAGCAGCAGACGGCGGAGGAAGACGAGATCCGCAAGCTCGCGGACGCCTTGTATCGAAAAGCCGACTGGCAATGGATGCAGAACGGCGAAGCCGCAGTGAGCCACGGCTGGACGCCCGAGAAGGGTTTTCTGCGGTACCGCTGGAAGGGCTACGACGAAGCGCTGATCATCTATCTGCTCGGACTCGGATCGCCTACCTACCCGCTGCCACAAGAGAGCTACAGCGCCTGGTCTTCTACCTACAGGTGGAAAAAAATCTACGGCATCGAGTTCCTCTACGCAGGACCGTTGTTCATCCATCAGCTCTCGCATGTGTGGGTCGACTTCCGCGGCATTCGAGACAAGTTCATGCGCGAGCACGATCTGGACTACTTCGAGAACAGCCGGCGTGCCACTTTCGTGCAGCAACAGTACGCAATCCGCAACCCGCGCAAGTTCGAACACTACGACGAATTCTGTTGGGGCATCACCTCGAGCGACGGTCCGGGTCCGAGCACCGTGTTGGTCGATGGCATCAAACGCGTGTTCTACGATTACATCGCCCGCGGCGCGCCCTACGGCCCCGACGATGGCACGCTGGCGCCGTGGGCGGTGGTCGCGTCGTTGCCGTTCGCGCCGGAGATCGTGCTGCCCACGATCCAGAACTATGAGCGCATGCAGTTGATGGAAGCCCAAGAGTACGGCTACAAGGCGACCTTCAACCCGACATTCCCGGTGGCGCAGCCAAAGCACGAATACGGCTGGGTCTCGCCGTATCACTTCGGGCTCAACGAGGGGCCGATCGTGATCATGATCGAGAACCATCGATCCGGATTCTTGTGGTCGCTGATGCGGCAATGCCCGTATCTGGCCACGGGCTTGCAGCGGGCAGGATTTACGGGCGGGTGGCTGTAATCATCCCATTACACACAGTCATCCATCGTTGAACTGTCGGGCATAACGGGCGCCCTCGACAAAGACGGCAATCTCCTG
>NZ_JAFCTH010000040.1:0-13016 GCF_049895905.1 Polaromonas sp. DSP2-3-2b2
CCTGAAATACCGGTTTTTCTGAATCACGATAGGAACTTAGCTTAGCTGTCGATAAGCTCTGGTTCCTAAGCCCCTAATTCAATAGCTGCTTGCGCAGGCGGGGTATGCGCAAACAGCCTAAAAAACCAAAAAAATCGACGCGCGCAGCGCAAGCCAGCCAGATCAAGCAGAACGTGAAGCTGTTGGTGAACGAGCGGTAGAACCAGCCAGTCTCAGGCATGGCTAACAGTCCTCAGGTCAAGTACCCAAGGGCCCAGTGAAGCGATGGCCCGTCAGAGCGCCCAGCTCTGATCCGCTCCCGACCCTTGGGCAACTTTCTTTGGTGACTTTCTTTTTTTGCCAGAAAAGAAAGTTACCCCCCGCCGGGCAGGCGCTCAGCACTAAAACCACAGAAGAACCCGCCAAGCCAAAGGCAATCAACAAACGACGCAGCGAAAAACCGTTAGCAGTTACGATTTTTCAATAAAAAGTGCCACCAGCACTTGTCCCGTGTGCACAGCTTGCTATTATTTTTGAAACCAGGCGCGTCAAGCCTTTTGCGCCTTGTCGGCTTCCGTGGTGAACGCATCGGCAAAGAATTCCTCAACCGGCAGCCCCGCCAGCGCGCTGAAGTCGTCGCGCGCCGACTCGACCACGATGGGCGCGCCGCAGGCATACACCTGGTGGCCCGAGAGGTCGGCAAAGTCCGCCAGCACGGCCTGGTGCACAAAGCCGGTGCGGCCCGTCCACTGGTCTTCCGGCAGCGCGTTTGAAATCACCGGCACATAGCGCAGGTTCGGCATGTCGGCCAGCCTGGCCAGCATCCAGTCGTTCATGTACAGGTCGGCCGGGCGCCGTCCGCCCCAGTACAGCACGGTCGGGCGCGTGATGCGCTTGAACTGCATATGCTCGATGATGGCCTTGATGGGCGCAAAACCGGTGCCGGACGCCACCATCACGATGGGCTTGGCGCTGTCTTCACGCAAAAAGAAGCTGCCGTAAGGCCCCTCGATGCGCAGGATTTCCTTTTCCTTCATGGCGGCAAACACGTGGTCGGTGAACTTGCCTCCCGGCGTGTGGCGGATGTGCAGTTCAATGCCGGGCGTCTCCAGCTGGGTATAGGGCGCATTGGCCATCGAATACGCGCGCCGGTCGCCGTCACGCAGCAAGAACTCGACATACTGGCCGGCGTGGTACTTCATCGTGTCGCTGGCGGGCAGCTGCAGGCGAACGACCATCACGTCGGGCGAGACGCGCTCCAGGCTGGTCACGCGCGCTGGCATCTTGCGGATCGGAAAGGCGCTTTCGTCGGTCACCTGGCGCGATTCGAGCACCACGTCGCTGTGCGCCACGCCGCAGCAGGTCAGGATGAAGCCGTTGGCTTCTTCCTCGGCCGACAGCGCCTTGGACTGGTGGGGGCCGTGTGTCACCTGGCCTTCGAGCTTTTTGCATTTGCACGAACCGCAGGCGCCGTCCTTGCAGCCGTAGGGCAGGCCGATGCCTTGGCGGATGGCGGCGGCCAGCAGGGGCTCGCCGGCATCGGCGCTAAAGCTGCGGCCGCTGGGCAGCACGTTCACGTTGAAACTCATATTCGGTATCCTTGGGCGTTCTGTTATCCATTACCTGACCGGGCTGGTTTCCCAGCAGCACCCAATTTTGCCTTCAAACCTGAATCCCCTTGGCGCGCTGCCTGCGCGCTTTCGCCGCCAGCGCGTGCTCATCATCGGTTGCGGCGACGTCGGCCTGCGCGTGGCCCGGCAGTTGCCGCCCCGGATCAAGGTCATTGCGCTGACGTCGTCGCCAGAGCGGCTGCCGGCCCTGCGCCGGGAGCGCATCACGCCCTTGCTGGGCAACCTGGACGAGCCGGCCACACTGCGCCGGCTGGCCGGACTGGCGACGCGCGTGGTGCACCTGGCGCCGCCGCCCGGCCACAACCCGAACTGGCGCGATGATCCGCGCACCCTGGCCCTGCTGCGCGCGCTGCGGCTGCGCAGCCTGCCAGAGGCGCTGGTGTACGGCTCGACCAGCGGCGTGTATGGCGACTGCGCCGGCGAGCGGGTCGATGAAACCTGGCGCCTGAGCCCGAACACGCCGCGCTCGCAGCGCCGGGTACATGCCGAAGGCCAGGTGCGGCTGCTGGGCCGCGCCACCGCAACGCCTGCGCATATCCTGCGCATTCCCGGCATCTATGCCACCGACCGCGAAGGCGGCACGCCGCGCGGCCGGCTGCTCAAGGGAACGCCGGTGCTGCGTCATGAAGACGACGTCTACACCAGCCACATCCATGCCGACGATCTGGCGCGCGCCTGCATCGCGGCGCTGTGGCGCGGCAAGCCGCAGCGCATCACCAACGTCTGCGACGACACGCGCTTGCTGATGGGCGACTATTTCGACCTGGCGGCCGACCTGTACCACCTGCCGCGTCCGCCCCGCGTGGCGCGCAGCGCGGCCAACGAGCAGTTGCCGCTGATGCTGCTGAGTTTCATGAGCGAATCGCGCCGGCTGGACAACCGGCGCATGAAAACCGAACTCCGGCTGGCGCTGCGTTATCCGACCGTCAGCGACGGCTTGTGCGGCTTGAAAGCCTAAAGCCGGCCCCTTGATCCGGTGCAGTCCGCCAGATCCGGCCTGGCCTCGGAAAATATAGCCTTTTAGCCATTTTGCGCATACTCCGTGTGCGTCTACAGCTATAGAATAAAGAGCATCGAGCGACGACTCCAGCCCCTTATGGGTTGGCGTGGCCGGCCAGCCGCAGGTTTTGCAAAACGGCCCAAAAGGCCTGCAGCGCCCAAAGTGCGACAATATTGAGCTAAATGACATCATCCTTTTCGAACCTTTCGCTGGCAGAACCGCTGGCACGTGCCGTAGCCGAAATGGGCTACGAAACCATGACCCCCATCCAGGAACAGGCCATTCCGGTCGTTCTGCTGGGCAAAGACGTGATGGGCGCCGCCCAGACCGGCACCGGCAAGACCGCCGCGTTCACGCTGCCGCTGCTGCAGCGCATGATGAAGCACGAAAACGCCTCGACCTCGCCGGCGCGCCATCCGGTGCGGGCGCTGGTGCTGCTGCCCACGCGCGAACTCGCCGTGCAGGTGGCCGAGCAGGTCAAGCTGTACGCCAAGTACACCAACCTGAACAGCGCGGTGGTGTTTGGCGGCATGGACATGAAGCCGCAGACGCTGGAGCTCAAAAAAGGCGTCGAGGTGCTGGTCGCCACGCCGGGCCGCCTGCTGGACCACATCGAGGCCAAGAACACGGTGCTCAACCAGGTCGAGTACGTGGTGCTCGACGAGGCCGACCGCATGCTCGACATCGGCTTTTTGCCCGACCTGCAGCGCATCCTGAGTTACCTGCCCAAGCAGCGCATCACCTTGCTGTTTTCGGCCACGTTCTCGCCCGAGATCAAGCGCCTGGCGTCGAGCTTCCTGCAGGACCCGGTGACGATTGAGGTGGCGCGCTCCAATGCCACCGCCTCCACGGTCGAGCAGCATTTCTACAGCGTCGGCGCCGACGACAAGCGCCGCGCGCTGCACCAGATCCTCAAGGCGCGCGGCATGAAGCAGGCGTTTGTTTTTGTCAACAGCAAGCTCGGCTGCGCCAAGCTGGCGCGCTCGCTGGAGCGCGAAGGCCTGAAAACCACCGCGCTGCACGGCGACAAGAGCCAGGACGAGCGGCTCAAGGCGCTCGAAGCATTCAAGAGCGGCGAGGTCGATCTGCTGGTCTGCACTGACGTGGCCGCGCGCGGTCTGGACATCAAGGACGTGCCGGCGGTGTTCAACTTTGACGTTCCGTTCAACGCCGAAGACTACATCCACCGCATTGGCCGCACCGGCCGCGCCGGGGCCTCGGGCCTGGCCGTGAGCTTTGTTGCCAGCAGCGACCAGCGCCTGGTGGCTGACATTGAAAAGCTCATCAAGACCAAGATCGACATCGAGCCGCTGGAGTTTGAGGAAGACACGCCGCGCATCAGCGAGCAGGGCCGCATCAACGACGGGCGGCGCATGTACCGCGAAGGCGACGAGGGCAGGGCGCCCGAGCCGCGCGCCCCCCGGGAGCACACCGAGCGCCGGGAGCGCCGCGAGTTCACGCCGCACCGCCAGCCCGCCGCGTCGCGCGACCCGTTTTTTGACCGGCCTTACGAGCCCGGCGCGCCGGCTGAATCGCTGCCTTCGTGGGAGGCGTCGTCCAAGGCCAATCCTGCGCGCAACGGCGTGTCGGCCAACATCAAGCCGAAGAAGAAAGTCGCCGCGCTGTTCAAGGCTTCCTGACATGGCCTGGGCGACGGGACGTGGACTGCGGTCTTGGTCAGCCCGGTCGCCGTTGGGGTCCTTGTCCACGATGCCCGTAGTGGCTGCCCGGTGACTGGCTTTTCCAGCGGCTGTACGATAGTCAAATGACGGTTGCTCCCCCCTCCCGGCTCCAGGCGCTGGCTGCGCTTGGGCTGTCCACGCTCCAGAAAATCTACCGCCCGCTGTGGCGCGCGCTGAACCAGTGGGTCGATGCCGATGGCCTGCGCATGAGTGCGGCCATGTCGTTCTACGGCATCCTCAGCCTTGCGCCGCTGCTGGTGCTGCTGGTGGCCGTCATGGGCTGGTGGCTGGATCGCACTTTCATCGAGAGCAGCCTGATTGCGCAGATTTCCAGCGTCGTCGGCGAGCAGGGCGCGCAGGTGATCGAGCAGGCCATGGCCAGCGCCCAGGAGCCGACCGAAGGCATCACCGCCTCGCTGCTTGCCTTTGGACTGCTGCTTTCCGGCGCGACCGGCGTCTTCGCGGAACTGCAAGATGCGTTTGAACGCGTGTGGCGCCAGGGCAGCGGGGAAACGCCCCAGCAGAAGTGGTGGTACGGCGCGAGCCTGCGGCTGCGCGGCGTCGCCTACATCCTGGCGCTGGGATTCTTGCTGCTGGTGTCGCTGGCCGTTTCGACGTTCACTAACTTGATCTCAAACTGGGCGGGAACCTACCTGCCGCTTGAACACGTGGTCTGGGTGCTCAACGAGGTGGTGTCGATTGCCTTTTGCGTCGCCCTGTTCCTGGGGCTGATGCGCATGAATTCGGGCCCCAAGCCCGCCTTGCGCTTCCTGGTGATGGGTTCCGTGGCCGGTGCCATCCTGTTTCAGGTCGGCAAGTACCTGATGGCCTATTACCTGTCCACGGCGGCAGTCGTGTCGGCATACGGCGCGGCCGGCTCGCTGGTGGTGATCCTGATGTGGATTTATTTCTCGTCGGGCGTGCTGCTGCTGTCGGCCAGCATGGCGCGTGCCTGGGCCGACGAGGCTGCGCTGGCTGAGAAAGAGAAAGAGAAAAAGAAAGAGGCGGAGTCGGCTGCGGCGGCGTAGCGGGGAGAGGTCTGCCGGTTCGGCCTGGCATTGATGGTTCGCCGTGCCAGCAGGAACCCATGCTGCTGGATTCTCATTTACCCGGCTTTTGCGCCTGCTCGCAGTCCACCTGAATCAACTCGTAGGCCCCGTCAATGCCGAGCCGTGCGGCCGTCAGGCATCCGCCCCAGACACAGCCGGTGTCCAGCGGCAAGGTGTTGTTTCGCAGGCCGGCATGCCGGTGGGCGTCGGCCACCAGCGTGGACCAGTGCCCGAACGTGACCAGTGTGTCCTGCGTTGCCCGTCCCGGGACTTCGAACCACGGCAGATAGCCTTCTGGCGCGCTGCCGGCGCCTTCATTGCTGCCGAATTCCATCGCCCCTTGCGGCGTGCAAAACCGCAGGCGCGTCAGCGCGTTCACGATCACCCGCAGCCGGTCTGCGCCTTGCAGCTTATCGCTCCACTGGCAGGGTGTATTGCCGTACATGGCGCTTAGAAAGCCCTTCAGGTCAGGCCCGCGCAGTGCCTGCTCGACTTCCCCGGCCAGCGTCAAGGTTTGCGCCGCGCTCCACTGCGGCAAGACGCCGGCATGCACCATCAGCCAGCCGTGGCGGTGCATGGCCATGGCGCGGTGGCGCAGCCAGTCCAGCAGTTCGTCGCGGTCCGGCGCCTGCAGGATGTCCTTGACCGTGTCGTGGTGGCCCGGCGGGCGTACGCCCTGCCACAGCGCCAGCAGGTGCAGGTCATGGTTGCCCAGCAGGCACTGCGCGGCATCGCCCAGTGCCATCAAGCCGCGCAAGGTGCCCAGCGAGTCAGGCCCCCGGTTCACCAGGTCGCCCAAAAGGTAGAGGGTGTCGCGGCTCGGGGAAAAGTCAAATTTCTCCAGCAGCCGCTGAAATGGGGCATTGCAGCCCTGAAGGTCGCCGATACAGTAAAGTGCCATGGTCAATATTCTGCCTACGGATCCATGGACTTTCTTCTCATCATTTTCCTGACGCTGCTCAATGGCGTTTTTTCCATGTCCGAACTGGCCCTGGCCTCCAGCCGAAAGGCCAGGCTGAACGCGATGGCCGAGGCCGGCGACAAGGGCTCCCGCGCCGCGCTGGACCTGCTCACCAATCCCACCCAGTTCCTGTCGTCGGTGCAGGTCGGCATCACCTCGATCGGCATGCTCAACGGCATCATCGGCGAGGCCGCATTCAGTGACGACGTGTCCGTGTGGCTGCAGACCTTTGGCGTATCCGTGCGGGCGGCCGATATCTCGGCCACGGCGATCGTCGTGGCGGTGATCACCTACGTCACCATCGTCTTTGGCGAACTGGTGCCCAAGCGCATTGGCCAGTTGTATCCCGAAATCGTGGCGCGGCTGGTGTCGCGGCCCATGATGTGGGTGGCGGCCGGCGCCAAGCCCTTCGTCTGGTTGTTGTCGGTCAGCACCCAGGCCGTGCTCAAGCTGCTGCGGGTCGACAACAGTGCCGGCCGCGCCGTGACCGAAGAGGAAATCGCGGCCAGCCTGGAAGAGGGCGTCGATGCCGGGCTGATCGAGGCGCACGAGCACCAGATGGTGCAAAACGTGTTCACGCTCGACGAACGCCGGCTGACGTCCATGATGCTGCCGCGTGCCAGCATCGAGTGGCTTGATGCCTCGGACACGCTGGTCCATGCGATTGCCAAGGCCGGTGCCAGCGGCCACTCCTGGTATCCGGTCTGCCGGGGCAGCCTGGACGATGTGGTCGGCGTGGTCAATGTGGCCAAGCTGCTCGCCCAGCACGGCCAAATTCAGCCGGCATCGTCCAGCGAGGCTTCCAATCTGGTCCTCATGGTGGCCGACCGCATTGGCTCTTATGCCGTTCCGGCCGTGTTCGTTCCGGAAACGCTGAGCGGCATGGAACTGCTGGAGCAGTTCCGCGCCCGCTCCACCCGCATCCTCTTGGTGGTCGATGAATACGGCGTGGTGCAGGGCTTGATGACGCCCATGGACATGCTGGAGGCCATCACCGGTGAGTTGCAGACCGGCACCACCCAGGACGCCTGGGCCACCCGGCGCGAAGACGGCAGCTGGCTGATCGACGGCCTCATGCCCGTCTCCGAGCTGAAGGCGCGGCTTGACATCAGGGATTTGCCGGAAGAAGACCGTGGGCGCTACAACACCGTGGCCGGCCTGCTGCAGTCCGTTTCTGGCCATTTGCCGTCCACCGGCGAGCGCATTGCCTGCGCCGGCTGGCAGTTCGAAATCGTCGATCTCGATGGCAAGCGGATCGACAAGGTACTGGTTACCGAAACCAGTTAACCATTTCTAGCTTCGTCAACGCCCTGGCCGGCAAGGCGCTGCCCGTCTACGGCGACGGCATGCAGGTGCGCGACTGGCTGTACGTCAAGGACCATTGCAGCGCCATCCGCCGCGTGCTCGAAGCGGGGCGGCTGGGCGAGGTCTACAACGTCGGCGGCTGGAACGAAAAGCCCAACATCGAGATCGTGCACACCGTCTGCGCCTTGCTCGACGAGTTGCGCCCCAAGGCCGACGGCACGCCCTACAGCACCCAGATCACGACCGTCAAGGACCGGCCCGGCCACGACCGCCGCTACGCCATCGACGCCAGCAAGATCGAGCGCGAACTTGGCTGGCGGCCTGCCGAGACGTTTGAGTCCGGCATCCGCAAGACCGTGCAGTGGTATCTCGCCAACCCCGAATGGGTCGCGCATGTGCAAAGCGGCGCCTACCGCGACTGGGTGCAGACCCAGTACGCAGTGACGGCCGAGGCATGAAATCCTGCTGCTCGGCAAGAACGGCCAGCTCGGCTGGGAACTGCAACGAAGCCTGGCCCCGCTGGGTAACCTCATCGCGCTGGACCGGCACAGCCCGGATAGGCCCTGGTGCAGCCGCAAAACGCCGGCCTTTACCATCTGGCCGCCAGCGGCGAAATCACCTGGAATGGTTATGAAAAACACGTGATTACGCAAGCAGAACGGGTGCAGCCAGCTATTAAAATAGTAGCAAATGAAGTCGCCTGCATACCCACCAGC
The DNA here is from genome assembly GCF_049895905.1 of Polaromonas sp. DSP2-3-2b2. Lineage (NCBI taxonomy): Bacteria > Pseudomonadati > Pseudomonadota > Betaproteobacteria > Burkholderiales > Comamonadaceae > Polaromonas > Polaromonas sp. DSP2-3-2b2. Next base: position 8,324 of record NZ_JAFCTH010000040.1, read on the forward strand.
GCGTTCCCCGCGCCCGCGCGGCGGCCGCACAACTCGCGGCTGAACACCGCCAAGCTGCAGACCACCTTCGGCCTGACGTTGCCCGCCTGGCAGCAGAGCGTGGAAAGCATGCTGGCTAAATATTGTGAAGTTGACTCGCGAACCCATGCTCGAATTAAAATATGACCTTTCTGGTCAGAATAAGGAATCAAGCATGCAAACCTGGCAAATGCAGGAGGCCAAAGCGCACCTGTCGGAGTTGATTCAGCGGGCGAGCCAGTTGGGGCCACAAGAGATCACGGTGCATGGCCGATCGGTGGCCGTGGTGTTGTCGCGCGAAGCTTTTGACCGCCTGGCCGGTGCTGACCAGTCGCTGGTAGATTTCATGCGACGTTCGCCCTTGTATGGCATGGAGGAGGTGAACCTTGACCGTGACACGAGCCTTACGCGAGAGATAGCACTGTGAGCTATCTTCTTGACACCCATGTGTTGTCTGAATTGCGCCGCAAGACGCCGCACCCTGGCGTGGTGGACTGGTTTTCGCACCGGCCCGCCGCCACCCTCTACCTGAGCGTGCTAACGCTCGGTGAATTACGCAAGGGCATTGAAACCCTTGCAGACGCCTCACGCCGCCTGGCGTTACTGGACTGGCTTGAGTCTGACCTCCCCAGCTTTTTTACCGGGCGCATTCTTCCGGTTGATCTGCCTGTGGTTGACCGCTGGGGACGCCTGGTTGCCCAAGCCGGACGTCCTTTGCCGGCTATTGACAGCCTGTTGGCCGCCACCGCACTACACCATGGCCTGCGCCTTGTTACATGCAATGAACGTGATTTTGATGTGCCGGGTCTGGAAGTCATTAACCCTTGGAACCTGTGAAACACTTTCCCCCCAAGACTCAACGCAAAGGCATCATCCTCGCAGGCGGCTCCGGTAGCCGGCTGCACCCGGCTACGCTGGCCATCAGCAAGCAGTTGCTGCCGGTGTACGACAAGCCCATGATTTACTACCCGCTCAGCACCCTGATGCTGGCCGGCATTCGTGATGTGCTTTCCCGTTTTGCTCCTTCCCGCCTTTGGGGGAAGGCCGGGATGGGGGCCATCGCAGGGGCGACCCAGGCATGGCGTTCAGACGGTCTTGCCAGAATTGGCCAAGAATTTTGTGCTGCGGCTTTCTCTCGACGTCCGCCGGCCCCCATCCCAGCCTTCTCCCAGCGGGGGAAGGAGCCATGCAGGCTTGAAGAGACGGCCTTGTCCTTATTTTACCTTTTAAAATTCTCTCCGTCTTCACGCAGCCGCTCATTTGGGCGGCTGTGGTTTTCTGCTGGCGTTGTGGTGGTGGCGCGGGTATCCTGGGGCTTGCTTTAGTTCCTCGTCGGTTTGATTGGCACTAGACACCGCAAAAATCTGCTGGTATTACGATCTGCCGTACGGTAGTATCCTGGCATGAATACCTTGACCATCAAAATACCGCCGCAGCTTGAGCAAGAAATTGTGCTGGCCAGCGAGCGCGAGCACCTCAGCAAGTCAGAGCTGGTACGACGCGCCTTGGTGGCTTACATCAGCCAGCGCAATGCGACTGTGCCCACCCTGTCGGCGCTGGAGCAGGCCGGTGATCTGGTGGGCTGCTTCAGCGGCGGACCCTCCGATCTTTCCTCAAACCCCCATCACCTGGATGATTTTGGCCGCGTATGAGCAGCCATCTGATTCTCGATACCGGCCCCTGGGTGGCCCTGCACTGCCGGGATGATTCGCACCATGCCTGGGCAAAAGTCCAGTTCGCACAACATGCTGGGCCTTTTCTGACATGTGAAGCGGTGGTTGCCGAAACCTGCTTTCTGTTGGCGCGTTCAGGGTTTGATCCCGGCAAGGCCCTGACGCTTATCGAGCGAGGTGTCGTCAAGGTGGCCATGTCGCTGGCCGATCAAGCATCTGCAGTGCGCGCCCTGTTTGAACGCTACGACAACGTGCCCGCGTCTTTGGCCGATGCGTGCCTGGTTCGCATGTCGGAACTTTATGACCCGTGTCGGGTGATAACGCTCGACAGTGATTTCCACATCTATCGTCGCCATGGCCGAAAGGTGATCCCGGTCTTGACACCGCGCCCCTGAGACCCGTAGGCCAGGTTAGCCGCAGGCGTAACCTGATATTTTTGTCACTCAATCGAAGGTGTCTGCTTACGCTTCGCTAACCCGAGCTAGCCGTGCCTTGTGGCTCACAGGGTGTAGTTAGTTATTTTTTAATTACCCAGCTTCCCCGTTTTCTCCTGCCCGCCTTTGGGGTAAGGGTCAAGAAAATTTGAAAATCAGGCCTTGTTTTACCTTTCCAAAATTCTCTCCATCTTCACGCAGCCGCTCATTTGGGCGGCTGTGTTGTTTGTGCTGTCGCTGGGACTTTGGTGGTTGCGGCATCGGGCGTCTGCCCGGTGGTTGATGCTGGCCGCTTTGGGCTGGACGGCATTGGTGGGCTGGTTGCCGCTGCCCGAAGCGCTGCTGCGCGAGCTGGAAAATCGCCATCCAGCACCCGTGGATGTGGGCTGCCGGGCAGTTGCAGGCTTACACCGGTGTGGTGGTGCTGGGTGGTTCGCCGGAACGCCTGAAAGCTTCAGTAACGCTGCTGCGCCAGCACCCGCACTTGCGGCTGCTTTTTACCGGAGGTGATGGCAAGTGGTGGGCCAGCGGCCCTACTGAAGCAGACCAGGCCGAGGCGTTTTACAAGCGCATGGGCGTGTCAGCTGATCGTTTGGCTTACGAGCGCGCATCGCGCACCACTTATGAAAACGCTGTGCTTGGCGCGGCAGTGCCGGGTGCTGACATCAAGCCGCCCTGGCTGCTGCTGACGTCAGCCCGGCACATGCCCCGGGCGCTGGCCATTTTTAAGGCAGCAGGCTGGCATGTGGCGCCATACTCGGTGGATTACCGCAGTGTGGGGTCTCCACGCTGGACGGATTATTCGCTGGCACGCGGTGCTGTGCGCTGGCAGCTGGTGCTGCATGATGGGATGGGGCTGGCCGCTTATTCAGTGGCAACTCGGCTGTCGTTGCAGTCTTGAGATTGCAGGAATTCAGCCGTCGATACCCAGGATTGCTTTCAAGTCCTTGAGCAACAAGAACAAGTGGAATGGGTCTGTCTCGCTGGGCTCAAATTCCCATTTCAGATACCACTGACGAGCAGCGTCATCCTTGGCATGGACAAGCAGTGCACGGATGCCTGCGATGTCTGCCGCCTGGGCGCAACGCAACAGGGCATCCTTGAGCAACGCACGTCCGAGCTCCACCCCCTGATGCCTGCACGTCTCGACCGACGGGGTCTACGGCTCCTTGGGCGCCACCGACCCGGCCTTCACCGAAACCCACCGCTACGACCCTAACAGCCCCTACAGTGCCAGCAAGGCCGCCAGTGACCACTTGGTGCGCGCCTACCACCACACCACGAGTTGCGCCCCAAGGCCGACGGCACCCCCTACAGCGCCCAGATCACCACCGTCAAGGACAGACCCGGCCATGACCGGCGCTAAGCCATCGACGCCAGCAAGATCGAGCGTGAACTGGGCTGGAAACCGGCGGAGACCTTCGAGTCCGGCATCCGCAAGACCGTGCAGTGGTACCTGGCCAACCCCGAGTGGGTCGCCCATGTGCAACGCGGCGCCTACTGCGACTGGGTGCAGACGCAATACGCTATACGCTATACAGCCCGCGGGCTTCGTTTAATGTAATATGCCAATGTGTTATTACATCAGGAGGTTTGTATGACCATTACTGCCAAACTTTTCATGAGCGGCCGCAGCCAGGCCATCCGTCTGCCGGCGAAACTGCGTCTGGATGCCAAGGAAGTTCGTATCGAGCAAGTGGGCAATGCCCTTTGGGTACAGCCCGAGCCTTCGCCGGACCAGAGCATGGCTGATTGGCTAAGGAGTTTTTATGCGGCGACCGAGCCCTTGCCCGATACGTTTCTCGCCGAACGGAATGACAGTCCGCCGCAAACGCGCGACTGGTCTTGATCTTCGTTATGCGCCGGACACTGGATACCAACATTTGCAGCTACGTTCTGCGTCGCCGACCCGCTTCCATGGTCGAGCGTTTCGCAGAGTTAGACCGTGGGCAGCTCTGGCTGTCTGCCATCGTGGCGGCAGAACTGCGCTTTGGTGCAGCAAAGCTTGCATCCGTCCGCTTTTCTGCCACGGTTGAAGCCTGGCTGGCCGGGTTTGAGGTGCGCCCGTGGCCTGCGGAGGCCACCCAGCATTACGCCAGGATCCGTGCTTCGCTGGAACGGGCCGGGCAGACTATCGGCGGCATGGATCTGCTGATTGCCGCACATGCTATGGCCGAGGACTCGGTACTGGTGACCAACAACGCGTGTGAATTTCTGCGCGTGCCCGGGCTGGCCGTGGAAGAGTGGAATCTGAACCCATGAAAATCCTGCTGCTTGGCAAAAACGGCCAGCTCGGCTGGGAGCTGCAGCGCAGCCTGGCCCCGCTGGACGCCCGCACAACTCGCGTATGAATACCGGCAAGCTGCAGACCACCTTCGATTTGTTATAGCAGAGGAACCAACCGCCTGGCGTTGCAACGATCACCGACCCGGCTCAAAATCGGATGAAGCAACTTCTTTTCTGTAAATTTCCGAGATTCGGTTTTGGGTGTGTTGGCGGTTGGCGGTTGGCGGTGCTCAGGATTTCATGGACAGGTAGATTTTTGCGGTCATCCATTCCTCATCTTGT
>NZ_JAFCTH010000041.1:0-12073 GCF_049895905.1 Polaromonas sp. DSP2-3-2b2
AAAGGATCAGAATCAAACACAAAAACTAGCCGCTTGAGCATCGAACTTTTTGCGGCAACTACCTTGACAGCGCCCGGAATGCCCAGTCGTACCGCTTGGTCTGATGCACCATCGTAACTGTCTCGCGCGTCGCCTTGCAGTGCCAAGTCTGCTGCGCGGTGCCCGCAAGCATCTCAAGCGCCTCGACATTGAGCACCGCAGCGCAGCGCTTGCCGGGCGCTCGCACTGATTCGTAGCAAATCCACTCAACACCTATGTCTTTCGCAGCGTCGGCCACAGCGTGCGTCTGGGCGTAGTCGCTTCCATGGGTCCAGGATGCACGGGCCTCAACCCACGGCGAGCTCATCAGGTCGACCGCCTTGCCCTTCACCTCGGCTTGGAAAAATGTGTGCTCGGTCAACAGCTCGGTGTGCAATAGCGCCACGCTGTCCAGGATAAAGCGGTGGCGCCAGTAGGCTACCTCAGCACAGGCCGCGTAGAGTTCTTCGGCGCCGTACCAGACTCCGAGCGTCCCGGCCCGCCGGAAGCGGCTTTGGTGCTGCGGTCGGTAGCGAAACGGCGTGGAGAGCAAATAGTGCTTCGGGGCCTTCATCTGCGGCAGGGGCGGCTTACTGCCCTCCAGCAGTCGCTCCAGGACATCCTGTTCTTGTGCGGTGTCCACGAGCCGCATGGTGGAGGCCACGTGCTGCGCCTCAACCCCGCGCCAAGCCCGCATGGCCATGTGCGTCACCCCGGTTTCAAGCCAGTCAGTGCTCCAGGTAGCTTCGCTCACGCCGGTGCCCGCATGCCATCGAGATAGTTCAGTGTGGCCACCAAGCCGTCAGCGCGCTCGATGAGCTTGCTGGGGATGCCGCCGAGCGCTTTGTTGTGGCCGCGCATCCAGGCGATGCGCTTTTGGTCGTCTGTGCCCACAAGAGGGTCTAAGGAACGGTAAACCCTTACCAGCAGCAGCGACAGCTCGCCCTCCTTGGAAGAGGGGTCAAGCGCCCGCTCGCCCTTAAGGACTCGGGAAACGGTGGGCTCGCTCAAGCCCACGATGCGCGCGACTGCAGCACCTGACAGTCCGAGCAGGTCGGCTGCACGACCCACGGCCTTGGCGAGCACGTAGCCGGGTTCAATCTGTACTGCTGACTGGGTATTCATTTTGATCTCCTTATCTTTCAATAGAAAGATTGTGACACCAATACGCAATAGTTAAGGGTTTATCTCTGTGAATCCGTGCTGCCACCACGGTTGTTAGATCGAAGTGCGGAAGAACTGCGACCTGCTCAGGCGGGTTCTGTCGCGTTGCCGGCTGATGAACGTGTTTGGGGCGGGAACGCATGCCAGTTCTTCAGACGGGACGGAATTTTCCTGCCAACGCGTAAAACTGGTCGGCAAACGACCCTTCGTTGCAGCCCTTCATCATGAGCTGACCTTTGCGAATCATGTGCATCAACTCGATGCCAGCCAGGACATTTTTGGCCGATTGAAATGACTTGAAGTTGAGTATCGGCCTGGTGACACGTTTGATGGCCCGATGATCCGGTTCTGTCGCATTAAGCGATTTTTTTCAAAAAATGGCGTTGACTTTATTGAACAATTTCTGCTGGGGATTGCTTAATGCGACAGAACCCAAACTGGCCTGGCTCAGAACTTACAAGTTCTGAGCCATGATCCGTCTTGAACAACAAAGCATGTTTGCTTTGACCCTGCCTTGATTGCACGTACAGCAAGAAGTTGGAAACTTTACCTGTATGGAGAATTGAGATGCAAGATAGAACAGTGCCCAAGAGGCAGTACACAGAAGAGTTCAAAATCGAGGCGGCAAGGCTGGGCGAATCGGTGGGGTGCATGAAGCGGCACGCCGGCTGGGCGTGCCGGTAGCGACACTGGGCAACTGGAAGCGGCGGCGAGCGGCTGCAGGCCTTGCAGCACCTGAAGTCGCCGCGAGCGCTTCAGCTCTGCCGATGCGAAGCTGGACGTGGAAATTCTTCGAAAAGCGACGGCGTACTTTGCAAAGGGGTCGCGATGAAGTACGCCTGGGTCGAAAAGAATCGCGACGAGTACACGGTCAGCCGGCTGTGCCGGGTGCTGTCGGTCTCCCGCAGTAGATACTGCCAGTGGCGCGTGCGCTCGCCCAGTGCCCGAGCGTTGGCCAACCAAGCCCTGGACGCCCAAGTGGCGGCCATCCACCGGGACAGCCGCCGCAGCTACGGGCGCCCGCGCATCGTGCAGCTACGCCAGCAAGGCCAGTACGTGAGCGCCGAGCGGGTGCGCCAAAGCCTGCAGCGTCAAGGGCTGCGCCCGGTCTACCGCAGAGCATATGTAGTCACCACCGACTCGGCCCATCGTCTGCCGGTGGCGCCTAATTTGCTAGATCGCCGCTTCGAAGGCTGGGAGCCGAATCGCGCGTGGGTTGGCGACATTACCTACGTTGCGACGAATGAAGGCTGGCTGTATCTGGCTGTAGTGATGGACTTGGCCAGTCGACGCATTGTAGGATGGTCGATGTCAAAGAACATCGATGCAAAGCTGGTCTGCACAGCCTTGGGAGCGGCATACTGGCAACGCAAACCCGCTGCTGGTGCACACGGACCGCGGGAGCCAATACGCCAGTCATGAGTACCGCCGCTTGGCAGCGGACTTCGGCCTCACGATGTCGATGAGCAGGAAAGGCAACGCCTGGGACAACGCGGCCATGGAGAGTTTTTTCAAAACGCTGAAGGTCGAGCGGATTTGCCAGGTACGCTACGAGACCCGGGCTCAGGCCCGGCTGGACATCGTGGACTGGATCGAGGGCTGCTACAACCGCGTGCGTATGCACACGGCCATCGGGTTCCTCGCTCCAGTCACAAAGGAACGCAGCCTTGTGGCTGCATAACTTCATGTACGTGAAAACGAGGCAGGATCAAAACGCTGTTCGGCTCATTGAAGGTCGACCGCCTGCACGGGCGACGCTTCGTGACCCGGCGCCACGCCAAGGATGAAACCATCGCCTGGCTGCTCGGGTACAACCAAGCCCGGCTGCATTCAACGCTGGCTTATGTCAGCCCGATGCAATTCGAAAGCGAATGGCTTGCCAGGCAAGCCAACTCATGAGCTCGGTTATGGGATACGCAATCCAGGGGCAAGGTCAGTTCGAGAGACCCTTGGCTAAGTTGCGGTGTGGGGCGCTTGCCATGAGCTTTTTTGTCGGACATGGCTTTCAAGAATGAGCGCCTGCGGCCCGCTGCGTTTCAATGCACGCCCAGGTATTCTCGGCATTTGAGTATGAGAAACCAAGGACCCATGGATAAGGACTTACTCCATCAAGGTGCTCGCCAAGGCATGGTCCGAGTCCGGGGTGCGCGCGAGCACAACTTGAAAAACGTTGATGTCGATATTCCTCGCGATGCACTGGTGGTCTTCACAGGGGTTTCCGGTTCAGGAAAATCCTCGCTCGCGTTCGGTACCTTGTACGCTGAGGCGCAGCGCCGATACTTTGAATCGGTCTCTCCGTATGCCAGGCGCCTCATCGACCAGGTCGGCGTTCCGGACGTGGACTCGATAGAAGGACTGCCTCCCGCAGTAGCGTTGCAGCAGCAGCGCGGAACTGCCAACGCCCGCTCGTCGGTGGGGAGCGTGACGACTATTTCCAGCAGCGTGCGGATGCTTTTTTCAAGGGCGGGAACGTATCCGCCAAGCCAGCCCATGCTTTACGCAGAAGACTTTTCACCCAATACGTTGCAAGGGGCGTGCCCGCAGTGTCACGGCCTGGGCCGGGTTTTTGATGTGAATGAAAAGACCATGGTGCCCGACGATTCCTTGAGCATTCGCGAACGTGCGGTGGCAGCATGGCCGACGGCCTGGCAAGGCCAGAATCTACGCGACATTCTGGTTTCACTCGGCTTTGACGTCGATACGCCCTGGCGAGACCTGCCCAGCAAAGATCGGGAATGGATATTGTTTACGGACGAGCAGCCCACCGTACCGGTCTATGCAGGATTAACCCCCGAGCAAACGCGCGCAGCCCTGCGCCGCAAGGCCGAACCCAGCTACCAGGGAACATTTATCGGCGCTCGAAAACACGTTCTGCACACCTTTGCCACCACACACAGCGCCTTGATGAAAAAGCGGGTCTCAGGCTTCATGGTCGGCAGTGCGTGCCCCCTGTGTCACGGCAAGCGCCTCAAGCGCGAATCCCTTTCGGTCACTTTCGCGGGACTTGACCTAGGCGAACTCTCCCAGTTATCGCTGGACCGCCTGGCCTTAATTCTTGCCCCGGCAGCCAACGGCATATTCGACATCCCCGAAGTACAGTTGCCAGCAACCTTAAGCCGGGAGGATGCACGAAAAGACACGGCCCGTCGGGCGGGCGTCGGTGGCTCGTCACATGCTGGGGCCAGCGATGTGCGGCGCACGGCGAACCTATCACCGGAAAAACGCATGGCAGCCCAGCGCATTACTTCCGACCTGATGGCGCGCATTACATCGCTCCAACGCCTCGGCCTGGGGTATTTGTCAATTGACCGGGCGACCCCGACGCTCTCGCCTGGAGAGCTGCAGCGCCTTCGCCTCGCAACCCAAATCCGCTCCAATCTGTTCGGAGTGATTTACGTGCTAGATGAGCCATCGGCAGGGCTGCACCCTGCGGACAACGAAACGATGATGGAGGCGCTCGACCAGTTGAAGTGTTCGGGCAATTCAATCTTCCTTGTAGAGCATGACCTGGACATGATGCGCTGCGCGGACTGGTTGGTCGACGTCGGTCCGGCAGCGGGAGAAGCTGGCGGTGAAGTTCTGTACAGTGGACCCCCAGCCGGGCTTGAGCACGTGGAGAAATCCCAGACCGCAAGGTATCTGTTCGGCCGGGATAGTGAGCTGCAGCGCACGCCACGGACCCCAACGGCCTGGCTGGCGCTGAGCGCCGTTTCGATGAACAACCTGGCTGGCATCGACGCACGGTTTCCCTTGAAAGCAATGTCTGCCGTAACGGGCGTGTCCGGGTCGGGAAAGTCCAGCCTTGTAACCCAGGCGCTGGTTCAGCTGGTACTGGAGAGCCTGGGAAGCGAAGCCTCGCACGCCGAGGAAGAACTCGACCCGCTGCAAGACTATGCACTGCCTCGGGCCAGCGGACGCATCGCGAGCGGAATGGAGGGTATCAAACGACTCGTGCATGTTGACCAAAAGCCCATTGGCCGCACGCCTCGCTCCAATCTTGCCACCTACACTGGGCTGTTCAATCATGTCAGAAAGCTCTTCGCGGACACCCCTGCCGCACGGTCGCATGACTTCGACGCGGGACGCTTTTCCTTCAACGTGGCCAAAGGACGATGCGAAACCTGCGAGGGCGAAGGGTTTGTATCTGTCGAGCTTCTCTTCATGCCGAGCGTGTACGCACCGTGCCCTGTGTGCCATGGCGCGCGGTTCAACGAGGAGACACTGAAGGTAACCCTGCGGGGCAAGAATATCGCCGACGTCCTGCACATGACGGTTGAAGAAGCACAAGCGTTTTTTTGTGATGAAGCTGTTCTTGCGAAGCCTCTAAGGCTGCTGAGCGACATCGGCCTGGGCTACCTGCGTCTGGGCCAGCCGGCGACCGAACTCTCTGGCGGAGAAGCACAGCGTGTGAAGCTTGCTACTGAACTGCAGCGAGCACAACGTGGCGACGTACTCTACGTGCTTGACGAACCCACCACGGGCCTGCATGCCGCCGATGTCGATAAGCTGCTTTCTCAGCTGCAGGGTCTGGTTGACGCCGGCAACACTGTCATTGTTGTGGAGCACGATATGAGAGTGATAGCCGCGTGTGACTGGGTCATTGACTTGGGGCCAGGAGCGGGCACGGCAGGAGGAAAAATCGTTGCAAGCGGCACACCCTTGGACGTTGCGCGCGATGGCGACAGTCTTACGGCAACTTACCTCAGAAAAAGCATGGCGCGGTCAACGTAAGCCGACAGCCGGGGTTTTGTCGCATTAGCAGTCCCAGCCAAGGATGGCGTTATGCTGACAGCCTGAAATTCAATGGTTGGGACGGGCGATGTTGAAGATGCGTATTCCGGTGAACGTGACCGCTGATTCCGGTAACGTGACCGGCATTCCGGCGAACGTGACCGAGGGTTGGTGTTGCGCGTTTTGATTTTATGCCGGCCTGCTTTTTCGGCTGTTTTGCCCTCTCTGGAATTGAATTTTTTGAACGAATAGGCCCCTGCCAGGCCGCCGGAGGCCCCCTGACCGTGGTGGCCTATTTGTCGGCGATTGCTTGTGCTGGCGGGCTTTTTTTGCGCAGAGATTCGCCGGTGAGGGTAAAGCGGTGATGGTTTTGCATCAGGCGATCGAGCATGGCATCGGCCACAGTTTGGTCACCTATCCACTCGTGCCAGTCGTGAAGTGTAGTAATACTGACACTAAATAGTAGTAATAATGACACTAACCTACTGAACACACAGTTCTCGAAGGAACGCCACGCTTCCAGTGCGCTTCAGCATTGTGCGAACCAGCGCGTCACATTGCGCTCTGGCGCTGCTCATATGGTGCGCAAACTTCTCTTGAATTTCTCGCCCTTGATCGGCCTGCTGATCGACATGAAACTGGCTGATCCATCGCACCAGTCCGGTCGGCGGATGCAAGGACTTATTGAACAGCCCGGCGGGGTGACAGACGCCGCACCAATACATCGCGAACAGCGTCCACGCCGCGGCATCAGCAGCCGAGGCAGTTGCTTTCATGACGGGCGCATCCCTTTTGACCTGACTGACCCACGTGAGCACCTGCGCACGGCCAGCGCCTGGCAGTAACGCCCAGTCCTGACGCAACCGCCTGCGTAAAAGCCATTCGCACGTTGCCAACAGGTTTGCTGCATCGCCTAAATTTGGGCCATGTCCCGTCAGTTGGGATACGTGCGCCAGCGACGCGACGCCAGTCGCTCTGAGTAGGGGCAGCCGGGTGAGCCGCCGCCAACGGGCGACCAGCATCGTCCGCTCGTCAGGTGCCTGCGCAGCGCTTGTCTTTTCGCACTGCGGTCCAACCGTTCTGGAACGCCTGGGCTTGGACGGTTTTGAGGGTGCCTCATGGGCACCTTGAAACCAGCCGGGCATCTCAAACTCCCAGGCCGGCACGATGATCGGCAGAGCCATCGGAATCACTGCCCAGGCATGAGCGACACCGTCTGCTGGGCCGCAATGTAGCCGGACTCCCTGACGGCGCGTTCCCAGTGCGCCGCGTCGAACGCGAGGTCATGGGTATCCCACTGCGCCCCCTGCAGCAAGACGCTTTCGACTGCACGTGTGAAGTAGTCCATGGGGATTTCTGCGGGGCCCGCCAGCTGCGACGATGCATGCGCGTTGACAAACGTGTTCCACAACAGGGCCGCCGATTGCTCCAGCAACATGCCGCGCCCGCATGCACGCGGATAGAAGAACTCCGTGAACGTCTTGCCGGTCGTCTCCGGGTAGCGGCTCAGGTCATAGCTGGCCAGGCACGTGGCGGCGTCCACCGCATCGCCAATTCCGCGAAAGTGTTGCTGCTCAATCATGAAACGCGCCACGATCTGTTCGTCACCGCTGAGCTGGTAATGCGCCTTCTGCTCCATCAGCTGGGGCTGCCCGACCAGAAACGTCAGCATGCGCACGCCATGGTGCGCCAGCTGGTCGTGAACGTCACGCAGCCACTCCAGGGCGTGCTTGGACAAACGCTGGGCTTCGTCGCACAGCAGCACGACGATGTGACTCGACCGCATCTGCAGCTGTTCGCTCAGCCGGCACATCAGCGCAAAGCGTTTGTCGGTGACCGACTTCGGCTGTGGGTGGCGCACCCCTGCAGCGCTCAGCAAGGTGCTGAAGAAGGGCCCTTCAAAGTCGCTGCGGTGGTGCTCGCAGGACATGCGCAGCACCAGGATGTCCGGGCGGTGGCGTGCCAGGTGCAGCGCGACGTAGTCGATCGCGTGTGTCTTGCCCATGCGGGGGCGGGCATGAATCAGCGCACCAGGAACCAGCACGCGGATGCAGCGCTCCACCAGGTCAACAAACTGTTCGATGGCGGCGGTGGCGACCCGGTAGTGTCGGCGCACCAGGGGGTGGTTTTGCAATGTCAACGTGGCCGGTTGCGGGGCAGCCCACACTGGCGGGGCTTTTTTGGGCGATGTTCTCTTGACGCCTTGACGGGTAATGCCGCTCCTCGGTTGCAGGGAATCAGTCATGAATGCCTTTCGCGCCTTGGAAGCGCTTTCGGCCGGAATGAAGGTCCCGGCCCGACCTCACGGCGCCAGATCGCACCAATGACCCGTCGGTGCCGCCTGGGCGGCCCGCAACTTGTGAGTGTTACCGCGCGAACCCGCGTGTGATGCGCAGGTTCTTGCCCTTGACCGGCCCGGATACCAGCTGGGAGGATGGCTCGACCAGGTTGGGCGTATTTCCTGCTGTACCTGGTGCATCTGGTGCACCACGGCGGTCCCGCTGTACGCGCGCCAGGTCGCTGGCCGCCCGGCGTGATTCGGGCGCCTTGGCCCGGCGCAACTTGACGAATGCCTCGATAGGACTTTCACCTGCTACGAATGCCAGTTGCTTCTCCCGTCTCGCCTTGAACACCTCCTGACGCAGTCGCAGTGAATGCGGCTCATGGCGCCAGGGGCCGCTGGCCGATAAATCTTGCAGCGGATGGCCCTCCTCCGTAAACACCCCCAAGGTCCTCAAATCCTTCGCATCGAAATACACCCTCAGCTGCTTGCCGATCAGATTGGCGCGGCGCGCCAGCTGCTCGCTGGTGTAGCGCACATGCATGAACGAGATGTAAGGGCGCTCCCCGCGCCCGACATTGCCGTGGACCAGACAGAAGGCGGGATCGTGCAGCAGCTCCAGGTGATCCCGCAGGGCTTGCGGCACCCGTCGCAGTCGAACAGGCGGCCGCCCTACCCCGCTGACCTGCTGGCTCATGCGCTCCAGTGGCGTGAGGCCCCCCAGACCGGAATGCGGGGTGCCATGGTAGTTCCACACGGTGGCATCGAGCAATTCCTCGAGCTCCTGGGCCGTGACCACGAATTGCAATTCCCTGGCCCCGTCCAGCTTGCGCTTGCGTTTGGACGTTGTTGCCGGTTTGGCGGGGATTCCCCCCGGCAAGCGCCGCGACAGCGTATTGGTCAGGGTGCCAAAGAAGCGCTCGATAAAGGGCCGGTCATCGGGCTCGTAGGCTGGCCCGAAGTCGGCAGCGCACCCCAGTGCTTCACACACGACATCCAGGCTGGTCGTGGCCAGGTGGGCGCGCGCATTGTCCAGCCGGATCTGGCGCCAGCAGGCATGCCGGGTTTGCGGCACCGCCTGTGACACGAAGCCACCTGCCGCTGACAGAGACAAACCGGCCAGCGTGATCCGGGGGACCTCCGCTGGCGTCAGTGCGTGCTTGAGGGTGGCGATCACCTCATAACGGCTGCATTCGCGGTGCAGGCACAGCGTGTACCCGAGGATGCAGCGGGTCGCCACGTCAATAATGGCCAATAGCCAGACCCTTTCGGTCTCAAAGATCCGCTCAATACCCTGCGGGTCGACATCGACCACCTTGAGCCGAACATCCATCTTGTGGGCATCGAACTCGACCGTGTCGAAGGCTTCGTCGGCCCCTCGCTCTGGCAGCTTGCGCAAGGCCGATGAAGGCTTGAAACGAGCGCCTGCCGCATGCGCGGCGTCATCAAAGCGGTCAAGCAGCCAGGCGCGCAGAATTCGCGCAAGGGAGCGCACGCCCTGATCTTGCTGGTTGAACGGGTAGTCCGATGGCAACAGACCTTGCTTGCGACAGGCGTCCTGGAAACGGTGCAGCACAGAACTGAAGTCGAACAAACGCGCGGCTTCACCCTCGCCTTTGAGCTGAACTTTACGGCTGCTCAGCTCGCGACGCAAATGCGCCTCAAGCGCCGGGTAGCGCTGCAAAAGCTGAGTGAATGCGCCGGCATTGCCGGCCTTTGTGTGCACCAGCGCGCGCGGTAGGCTGCTGCGTTCATAACCAGCCACATTAACGTGCGGCACCAGCGCCCGGTATCCCCAGATACTGCCGTCGGCATGCGCGCGTTGCGCCCGCTTGAGCATGCGAAACAGGGTTGATCGATCGATACCATGCTCAATTTCGATGCTTGCGATCGGCTCGCCCCGGGCATAGGCTTGTATGGCCGCGCAGCGTGACTGGTACTTCTGAAGAACGTTCTCGTCCAGGGCCTTCTCGTCGAGTCTGGGCCACTCGGCAATCCGCTTTAATTCGAGGGCCTGGCGGCTCATGAGCTCGCAGGCCCCACCACCACCGGCAAGCGGTGAAACCGTGTGGCGCCATCCAGTGGCTCAACTGCCAGGTCCGGGCTGATCACCCGGCCGTCAGCCAGCAACTGAAACAACGCCGCCTGCACGGTGGTCTCGTCGTGTTGCTGGAAATGCGCCAGCACCGAGTCCAGCGCTTCGTCTCCATTAAGGAAAACCATGATCTTCTGCTCCAGCAGGGCATCCCTGTAGCGCCTGTGGCTGACCAGATAGGGTGTGATGCGCGCCCAGTTGGCAAGGGGAACAGCCCAGGCGATCAGGTCAGCCCGGCTGATGTAACGCACAGGCAGACAGTGCAAATGTGATGGTTGCTCCGGCATAGCCGTGTCATTTGGTGATGACGGGCGTGGAGGCTCTTGCACCATCCAGAACTCCCCGGCGGGCGCGCCACGCAGTTGCACCCAAAAATCGATCACCGGGCCGCGTGATCCCTCGACGTAAGCCGGCCGTTCACAAAAAGTGGCAATGAGTGGATTGGCTTCGATGACCAGCCAGGTTCTGGACGCGTCGTAGCTGCCAATGCTCAGGCGCCGCCCGATCTTCGGGCTGAACACTTCAATACGCCGGCGTCCCGACGGTCGGGAAAACGGCAGGGGTCGCGTGTAGGGCATCGACTTGGCCATGACCTTGCTTCAATAGTTTTTACGGAAATACACCCCTCTATCGCAACAATTGGCAATATTAGTACATCTGAACAGATATTGTCAAAATTACTACATCAAAAAATGAAATGATGTTGACACTTTAGCCTCACCGGACTCAGCTAAGTCATTGATTTATAACGAAACCGTTCAAAAATAATAATTGTCAGTATTACTACACTTCACGGCTGGGCAAAGGCGGCACTTTGAGTGAGCATGAGGCCTAGGACGTCACTGCCTTCATGAGCAGCCATGAACGCATGCAAGACCCGCGCTTCATCAAGTCAGTCGCCGAGACGCACAAAAACTACCGTAACACCGAAGCCTCGGCAGGCAGCCTCAAGCAAGGGCCAGTTGAAAAATATCCTGCAGCTGCAATGAGGCGATCTGCGTTGATTTTCAGCTTTTGGCCACCCGCAAGGTGCCAAGTGCCAAATAGCCGCTCAGCCGGAACGCAATACCGCTTGCCCAAATGCGTGTAATTACTTCTGCATCATCATGTCGTGCATCATCATTTGCATGTCTTTAACGCTGACCATCCCGTTACTGCCTTTTTTCATCTTGTCATACATGGCTTCATGATGTTTCATGAATTCCTCCTTGGAAATCATTGCGTCGTTGTTGGTATCCATCATTTTCATGTCCAAGCCGCCTTTCATGCCGGCACCGCCCTGCATTGATCCTTGCCGCATCATGCCGTCTTGCGCGCATCCGGAAAGGCTTGCAGCCAGTAAGGCAGCCAGGCTTATAGAGATCAAGCTTTTCATAATCAACTCCTGTTATTAAAAATGTTGGAGAAACACACCTACAGCCAAGTCACTCCGACAAAGAGCAACGACTTCTTTTATCAGAGTCAAGTATGGCAGCCAATTCAGAATTCCGTTCACATGCTGATCAGGAAGTATTGAAAGCTATTGCTTTGAGTTCATGTGTCTTGAATTAGATAAGATTTGAGCACTTCAGCGTTTTTCGCAGCTCAATTAGACCAGGTTCTTAAAGATTCATGACATTTCCAATGCCTGGGCGATGGCAAAGTGACCTCACTGGTGCCCATTTTTGAACTCAAAAATTAGTTTGTCCAATATGAGCCAGGCTCCAAACCGGGCGCTGTCAAGGTAGTTGCCGCAAAAAGTTCGATGCTCAAGCGGCTAGTTTTTGTGTTTGATTCTGATCCTT
>NZ_JAFCTH010000042.1:0-11303 GCF_049895905.1 Polaromonas sp. DSP2-3-2b2
CAAAGCCTTTATCATGCCCTGCTGGCCTTGCTCAGAAGCAACCCGCTTTAATCGCCTCTGCTTCCTAAGCCCCTAAAAAAATATCTTCTGGCGCATGCAGGACGTGCGCTACAGCCACTTTTTATATAAATTCAACGCGGTTTTGCCCGAGACAGATTTTTTATCCACTTTTGCGCCCGCCGCCGGCCCCCATCCCAACCTTCCCCCAGAGGGGGAAGGAGCAAGGCGGGGCGGCTGGCAACCACGAGTCAATCCATCATGAACGCTCCCCTCCATATCGGCATCGCCGGCGCCGGCTTGGCCGGCCGCACGCTGGCCTGGCGACTGCTGCGCGCCGGCTGCCGCGTCACTTTGTTCGATTCGCGGCCGCGCGATGCGCTGGACACCGCGAGCATGACGGCAGCGGCCATGCTGTCGCCGCTGGCCGAACTGGCGGTGTCGGACGACGCCGTGTTCGCGCTCGGCCAGCGCTCGATGCAGCTTTGGCCGCGCTGGATTGCCGAGCTGGCCGAAAGCGGCGGCGAGCCGGTGTATTTCCGTCAGAAAGGCACGCTGGTCGTGGCGCACGCGCCGGACCAGAGCTCGCTCGACCATTTCAGCCGGCTGCTGCAGCACAAGCTGCCCGACGCGTGCCGCGCGCAGGTCCACACGCTGGACGCGGCCGGGCTGGCCGCGCAGGAGCCGGCGCTGGCCGGGCGTTTTGGCGGCGGCCTGTTTCTGGAAAGCGAAGGCCAGCTGGCCAACGACCAGTGGATGGCCGCGCTAGCGACTGAAATTGACCGGCTGGGCGTGACCTGGCACGAAGGCGTGGCGGTTGAGCGGGTCGAGGAAGGCCGCATCGTCTGCGCCAGCGGAGCGCATGCGGTCGATGTGGCGGTCGATGCGCGCGGCGTGGGCAGCCAGGCGCAGTGGCCGCAGGTGCGCGGCGTGCGCGGCGAGGTGCTGCGCGTCGAATGCCCCGGCGTCACCCTGCAGCGGCCGGTGCGGCTGATGCATCCGCGCTATGCGCTGTATGTGGCGCCGCGCCCGGACCACCAGTTCGTCGTCGGCGCGACCGAGCTGGAGTCGGAAGACACCGGCCCGGTCACGCTGCGCTCGACGCTGGAACTGGGCAGCGCGCTCTACAGCCTGCACCCGGCTTTTGGCGAGGCGCGGGTCTTGCGCCTGTCGGCCGCGCTGCGCCCGGCGCTCGACGACCACCGGCCGGCAGTCGCGCTGCGCGGCGGCGTCTGGCACATCAACGGCCTGTACCGGCATGGCTATCTGTGCGCGCCGGCGGTGGTCGATGAACTGGCCCATAAACTCTTGGGCATTGAACCCAAGGAGGCGGCATGAGCAATTTTGAAATTTCCCTGAACGGTGAGCGCATCGCCACCCAGGCGGCCACGCTGCACGCGCTGCTGCTGGAGCGCGGCTACGATTTGAAAAGCGCCTTTGCCTGCGCCATCAACAGCGGCTTCGTGCCGCGGCCGCAGTGGCCGGAACGCAATTTGCAGGGCGGCGACCGCATCGACGTGGTCACGCCAATAACGGGAGGCTAAGAATGGCACACCCCCGCCGGGCGCTCACTGCGTGTAGCGCCCAACCCCCCTTGCAGGGGGCAACGCCTATGGCCTGGCAAAGCCAGTTCCATGGCGTTTACTGATAGAAAGCAATACCTGCGCCGTGTACTGCGCACGGGCTAATTAAAGAAGCAATTCACATGACTATTTCCGCAGCCCTTCCCATCGCCCACGGCAGCCCTTGGACGGTGGCCGGTATGACATTGAACAGCCGGTTTTTCCTCGGCACTTCGCATTACCCGTCGCCGCAGGTGCTGGGCGACGCGGTGCGCGCCAGTGGCACCGAAGTGCTGACCGTCGGCCTGCGCCGGCTGCAGCCCGAGAGCGGCGGCGGCGCGAGCTTCTGGCAGCGCATCCAGGCGCTGGGCTGCCACATCCTGCCCAACACGGCAGGCTGCCACTCTGCCCTTGAGGCCATCACGCTGGCGCAGATGGCGCGCGAGATTTTCGGCACGGCGTGGATCAAGCTCGAAGTGATCGGCGACGACTACACGCTGCAGCCCGACACCGTGGCCACGCTGGAGGCCGCCACGGCACTGGCGAAGGACGGCTTTTCGGTCTTCGCCTACACCACCGACGACCTGGTGATGGCGCAGCGGCTGCATGCGGCGGGCTGCGCGGCGGTGATGCCGTGGGCCGCGCCCATCGGCACCGGGCGCGGGCCTTTGAACCCCTACGCGCTGGAAACCATGCGCCGGCGCCTGCCGGATGCGGTGCTGATCGTCGATGCCGGACTGGGCCGGCCGTCGCATGCCGCGCAGGTGATGGAGCTGGGCTTTGACGCCGTGCTGCTGAACACCGCCGTCGCGCAAGCAGGCGACCCGGTGCGCATGGCGCGCGCCTTTGCCGATGGCGTGGCGGCGGGCCGCGCCGCTTACGAATCGACACCGATGCCCGAGCGCGCTGCGGCGCAGGCTTCGACCACAACGGTTGGCGTGCCGTTCTGGCATGCCTCATGAAAACGCCTGATGCCATGACCACGACGCCTTTTGCCCCCCTGACCGGCCCTATCGGCTTTTATCCCGTCGTGCACGACGCCGCCTGGGTGCAGCGCCTGCTCGACTGGGGCGTGCGCACCGTCCAATTGCGTTTCAAGGCCGCCGGCCACACGCCGGCCGAGATCGAGGGCGAAGTGCGCGCCGCCGTCGAAGCGGGCAAAAAAGTGTCGGGCGCGCAGGTCTTCATCAATGACCACTGGCAGTTCGCGCTGGCCGCTGGGGCCTATGGCGTACACCTCGGCCAGGAAGACCTCGACACCGCCGACATCGACGCCCTGCGCCGCGCTGGCCTGCGCCTGGGCCTGAGCACCCACACGCCGGCCGAACTGGCGCGCGCCCATGCGGTGCAGCCTAGTTACCTGGCGATTGGCCCGGTCTACCCGACAACGCTCAAGGTCATGCCTTACGAGCCGGTCGGCTTGGAGCAACTCAAAGCCTGGGCCGCGCTGGCCGCGCCGTATCCGGTAGTGGCGATCGGCGGAATTTCGCTGGAGCGCCTGCCCGGCGTGCTGGCCTGCCTGAACGGCGGCAACGATGGCGTGGCGGTGGTCAGCGCGGTGACGCTGGCGGCGGACCCCCGGCAGGCGGCGCTGGACGGCCTGCGGCTGGTCGCCAGCTGAAACGCGTCTCAAACGACATTTCATGCATCCAAATGCCTTGTTGCGCAGACGCAGCGGTCACTTTCAGCTATTCATTCGATAGCACTGGGTAGTCGGTGTAGCCTTCGGCGCCGCCACCGTAGAAGGTGGTCTTGTCAGGCTCGTTCAGCGGCGCATCCAGGCGCAGCCGCCTGACCAGGTCCGGATTGGCGATGAAGGGCTTGCCGAAGGCGACCAGGTCGGCGCCGTCCTTCAGGGCCTGCTCGGCCGTCGCCTTGTCGTAGCCGTTGTTGACCATCCAGGCGCCCTTGCCGCCGGCCGCGCGGTAGGCCGCCTTCAGCGCGGCATAGTCGAACGGTCGCTCGGGCATCTCGCGCGCGCCGCCGGTAGCGCCAACGATGAGGTGCACATACGCCAGATTCAGCTTGGCCAGCTGCTTGACGACGTACTCGAACAGCGGCTGCGGGTCGCTGTCAAACGCATCATTGGCTGGCGTGACCGGCGACAGCCGGATGCCGGTGCGGCCGCCGCCAATCGCGTCCACGATGGCGCGGGTGGCTTCGAGCATCAGCCGCGCGCGGTTGCGGATGGGGCCGCCGTAGTCGTCGGTGCGCTGGTTGGAGCCGTTCTTCAGGAACTGGTCGAGCAAATAGCCGTTGGCGCCATGGATTTCCACGCCGTCAAACCCGGCGGTGACCACCGCATTGAGCGCCGCCGCCCGGTAGGTGTGCACGATCTCGGGCAGTTCCCCCGCGTCGAGCGCGCGCGGCTCGGACGTGGCCACAAAAGTCGGCACGCCGTCCCGGATCAGCACCGTCTTGGTGTTGGCGGTGATGGCCGAAGGCGCCACCGGCTGGCCTCCGTCCGGCTGCAGGTCGCAATGCGAGACGCGGCCGACGTGCCAGAGCTGCACCACGATCTTTCCACCCTCGTCATGCACCGCCCCGGTCACGCGCTTCCAGCCGTCGAGCTGCTCGGTGCCGTACAGGCCGGGCACATCGGCATAACCCTGCGCCTGGTGGCTGATGGCCGTGGCTTCGGTGATCAAGAGGCCGGCCGTGGCGCGCTGGGCGTAGTACTCGGCCATGAGCGGGGTGGGAATGGCGTCGGGCGCGCGGTTGCGCGTCAGCGGCGCCATCACGATGCGGTTGGCCAGCTGCAGATCGCCGGCCTGAACGGTGTCGAATAAAGAAGGCATTGAATTTCCTGGTTCTGGTGTGAAAAGGCAGGCCGCCGGCCAGAACGGAGACACAGGCGTGCTGCACCGGATCGGCTTGTCCGGGCCGTCTGGCGCGCGGCAAGCCTTGAGAAAACTTAGCTGCCAATTATGAACCGGGGCTTGCAGCGCAGGCCACCCAAAGCCCCTGATTCTGGTCAAGGAAAACAGCTTTTGCCCGCGCTTCCCCGTTTGACCATCACGCCATAATGGCATGGAAAATGCGTCATTTCCCGGGCATTGAACCATGCCACGATAGAGAACTCTGACCGCCAGTCAGGCGGTATTTGCGGTACCGGCAAGGTGATGTCCTACAAGGCGCAACGGGTGGTGCTTATTTTGAAAACCGGCATGCGCTTTTAGGATGAAAAGCATCGTCTTACGGATGGTTTTAATGGATCGACGTGTGCCCCGGGCATGTGGCCAGGGCATTGAAGGGAGATAGAAATGGTCAAGTACGCAATTATCTTTGCGGTGATTTCACTGATTGCCGGCGCCCTGGGGTTCAGCGGCGTCGCAGTCGGGGCGGCAGGCATTGCCAAGGTGCTGTTCGGCCTGTTCCTGATCCTGGCGCTCATTTTCATCGTGCTGGCCGCGCTGGGCGTGGGCGCCGCCAAGAAAGTGATGAAGTGATGGAGCCTACCGACAGCAAGCCGCCCGCCTCGGTGGTGTCACGGTTGAAGGGCCGTATTTTCCAGGGCTGGTCGTCCCGGGAAGAACCCCGAGAAGCTGAAAGCCACCCGGTGCCAGCCATTGCGCCCCAGCGCCAGGTCGGGTTTCCTTCCCGAATTGCCGAGTTCCTGCTGGTGTTCCGGCTCAAGGCACGCCGCCGATCCGCGCTTTCCGCTGATATCCTGGAGCGCGCCGTCCGCGTCGTGTTCGTGACCTGCAAGAACTGGTTTGCCGGCACCGATTCGCATTCCCCCCGGCCGCGCAAGCATGATTAGCCGGCCGGCTTGTCACGCAGCCGGCCATTTTTTGTCTGTCCTTCAGGAAACACCCACCCCATGCACACCTCTTTGGTTGACTGCCTGCTTGAATACGAAGTGAGTAGCCCGGCGCATTTCCTGCTGAACATCGGCGCTGCGTTCCATGCCGGCCACGAGGTCGTCGAGGAGCGGCTGACCATCACGCCGAGCATGAAGGTGCGTCATTTTTCCGACGAGCGCAGCGGCAACCGCTTCGTTCGCCTGGACGCGCCCAAGGGCGTGCTGTCGGTCAACTACCACGCCCGGGTGCAGCTGCATCCGGCCCTGCAGCCGCTGCAACTGGACGAGACGCCCGTCAGCGCCCTGCCCGACGACGTATTGCACTACCTGATGCCCAGCCGATACTGTGAATCGGATTCGCTGCGCCGCGCGGCGCAGCAGCTGTTTGGCCACCTGCCGCCGGGCATGGGCCGGGTGCGCGCGGTGGAAAGCTGGATTCACGAATCAGTTGACTACCAGCCGGGCGTCACCCAGCCGACCACCACCGCGCAGGAGGTGTTCGTGCAGCGCGTGGGCGTGTGCCGCGACTTTGCGCACCTGGGCATCACGCTGTGCCGGGCGCTGAACATTCCGGCCCGGCTGGTGGTGGGCTATGTGAATTTCGCCGAGCCGCCGCAGGACTTTCACGCCGTGTTCGAGGCCTGGCTCGACGGCCGCTGGGTGCTGTTCGACGCCACGCGCATGGCGCCCATCGACCGGCTGGTGCGCATCGGCACCGGCCGCGACGCCAAGGACGTGGCCTTTGCCACGATTTTTGGCGAGGTGAAGATGCTGCGCAAGGAAATCACCGTCGACGAGGGCGACATGCCCGCCAATGGCGAGGGCAGCGCCGCCGAGCCGGCGGCTGCCGCATCGCTGGGCCTGGCCGGGTTTTAAGCGCCGCCGTCAGGTTTTGTAGCTGGTATCGCTCCGGTCCAGCTTGCGGATCAGCGACGGCCAGACAAAGGCGCCGCCCAGGCCGCCGGTCTGCACGCGCATGGCTTCGGAAACGCCCTTGACGATCAGCGGGTTGACCTGCGTCAGCGCGCCGCCGCCGGCCTGCGCGTCCACCTGGATGCGGCAGGCGTTTTCGAAGGTGTACATGCTCAAAAACGCGTCGGCAATCGATTTGCCGACTACCAGCAGGCCATGGTTGCGCAGCACCAGAAAATTGGCCCGGCCCAGGTCGGCCTGCAGGCGCGGCTTCTCGTCGTCCCTGAAGGCCACGCCTTCGTAGTCGTGGTAGGCCAGCGACGCCAGCACGAAGGTCGATTGCTGGCTGATGGGCAAGATGCCGCCGGCCTGCGCGCTGACGCCCACGCCGGCCCGCGTGTGGGTGTGCAGCACGCAGGCCGCGTCAAGCCGGGCTTCATGCACGGCGCTGTGGATCACGAAGCCGGCCGGGTTGACCGGAAACGGCGAGTCGATGACCTTGTTGCACTGTTCGTCCACCTTGACCAGGCTGGACGCGGTGATCTCGTCGAACATCAGGCCGTAGGGATTGATCAGGAACTGGTGCGCACCAAGGCCGCTAACCGACTCGGGCAATTTGGCGCTGATGTGGGTGAACACCAGGTCGCTCCAGCCGTACAGCGCCACCAGCCGGTAGCAGGCCGCCAGGTCGCAGCGCAGCTGCCATTCTTCGGCGCTGACCGCGCCCTGCAGGGAAGGAATGTTCATGGGGTGCCTCCTGGGATATACGTGATGGGGCCGACAGCCTACAACGCCTGCCGCCCGCGACGGTGTTTCGCGGGCGACACCCCTGGCTCCGTCCCAGATGCAGGGCCGGGAAAATATCGGTTAGTGCTATTTAAAATATAGCTAATACCGCCCGTAGATAGTGCGAAAACCGGGCTTTTGGCTGTTTTTCGGGCGAATCACCTAACGCTGGAAAGCGACCACCACCTGCCGCTGCTCGCCCAGCCCGTCGATTCCCAGCGCGATCTGGTCGCCTGCTTTCAGGTAGACCGGCGGCTTCATGCCCATGCCGACGCCGGGCGGCGTGCCGGTGGTGATGACATCGCCGGGCTCCAGCGTCATGAACTGGCTCACATAGCTGACGATTTTGGCGACGCTGAAAATCATCGTTTGGGTCGAGCCGGTCTGCATGCGCCGGCCGTTGACGTCGAGCCACATGCCGAGGTTCTGCGGGTCGGCGACCTCATCGCGCGTGACCAGCCAGGGCCCGAGCGGGCCGAAGGTGTCGCAGCCCTTGCCCTTGTCCCAGGTGCCGCCGCGCTCGATCTGGAATTCGCGCTCGCTGACGTCGTTGATGGTGCAGTAGCCGGCGACGTGATGGAGCGCCTCGTCTTCGGTCACATAGCGCGCCCGGGTGCCGATGACCACGCCGAGTTCGACCTCCCAGTCGGTCTTGACCGAATCGCGCGGCAGCATGACGGCGTCGTCGGGGCCCTGGATGCAGCTGGTGGCCTTCATGAAGACGATGGGCTCGGCGGGAATCGGCAGCTCGGACTCGGCTGCATGGTCGGCGTAGTTCAGACCGATGGCGATGAACTTGCGCACGCCGGTCAGCGGGCTGCCCAGGCGCGGCGAACCAACGACTGCCGGCAGTGCGCTGGCGTCGTGCTGGCGCAGCGCTTCGAGCGCGGCATCGCCGAGCTGGTCGGGCCCGATGTCGCCGATCAGGCTGCTCAGGTCGCGCAGCTGGCCTTCGGCATCGATCAGGCCGGGTTTTTCCTGGCCCGGCGGGCCATAGCGAACGAGTTTCATGTCTTGTTCCTGGTGGTTGATGACAAATTGTCTTCAAAAACAAGCCGCACAACCGGAGGAACAATGCCGGCATCCACAATTTCGCGCTGGCGCGCGCCAAACTTCAGAATTCGCAGGAAATTACCCTGGCCGCTGGCAAGGTCGGCGCCTGCATTTGAGCCTGTTTCAACCCGCGTGGCGTTTTCCAGGCCCTGGCAACCGGAGCTATGGGCACAGGCCCAGGATGCTTTCCTGCTGCGAGCACATTTTGGCTGGTTGCCTTGATTTCACAACCGTTCCCATCTTGGCGGTTTCAGCCACGCAGGACCGAAGCTCGCGCGCCGTCGGGGCGTAGTAGATCCATCCTCGGCCGAGTTCCGGCAGGGAAAGTTCAACCTCTTTCCACTTCGGGTGCCCTTTTTCCTGGAGCTGCGAAAAGTTCTGGCACAAGGAGCGGGCCATGTTTCTCAGGTTATTTCCGGTGTCCTTGAGCCGGAAATCGTAGGTGACCAGAAAAGCCTTGACCGCCAGTCCCGGAATATCTTCTGCCAGCAGGCTGGGGTAATTGCTGGCGCGCACGGTGGCGGGAAAGTAGGTCTTGAGAACCGCTTCGCTGGAGGGGTGGTTAGGGTCGAACTTGAGCAGCTTGATGAGCTTTCGCGACTCGGGCTTCATGTCCACCAGCAGCTTGGCGGGCTGACCCGCAACCACGGCGACCACGTCAAGGGTCTTGTCGGTGACCAGTTTGGCCAGGGCCTCCTCGTTGGAAAGAAAGCTTGCGCTGTCGGGCATGGCCTCGTTGAACATCAGGCGGTAGAGCGTGGCCGATGTCAGCGCCGTGCCGCTTCCCAGCTCGCCCGCGTTGAGCTTGGCATTCATGATCTCGTGGATGAAGTTGCGCTCCGAATCGGCCCGCACGATGAAGTAAATTTCCTCGTTGTAAAGCGGCATGATCACGCGCAGCGGCCGTATCAAGGCGCTGGCGGCAGCATTTCCCTTGGCTGCGATGTCAAGATACGACTGGTAGACGTCTGACTGCACCAGGGCCAGCTTGACGCCTGGCTCGTAGCGCAGCAGTTTCACGTTCTCGGCCGATCCGGCTGACGGCAGCACGTCGAGCTGGATGTCCGCCGACGGCGCCACGAACTCGGCGAGATCGCGCCCTATCTTGATGTAGGTGCCGCGCTCGGACGCCGTCACGATCTTGTAATTCACTTCAGCCACCGCCGTCGAAGCGTGGCAAAGCATTGCTGCTGTCAGCAGTACGCTCAGGATCAGTTTGTCCATGCTGTTTTCTCCTGGTTCATGAAGGTCAGTCGCATAACCCCAGCGTTGCAACGGCCGGAGGGCATTCTTTAAGGACGGGCGGGGTCTGTCGGGGTTTTTCCCTGGCTTCAGTGGCCGGTGCAGGCCTGGCAGGCCGCCTCACCGCGATGCCGGGCCGCGAAGAGGCTGGTAACTTTTCTGCCCCGGCAACGCCATTTCCACCGGGCGACACAGGCGGTGCAGGCGACACAGGCGGTGCAGGTGATACAAGCGGTGCGGACTGCGGCTGCGCTAACTGCGCCAGTGCCTGCCGGACGGATGCCAGAGCGCTGGCCGCAAGCCGCGACCTGTCGTCGTTGTCGCCAAACCGGGTCGAATACGTCAGCAGGCTGTCGGCCATCAGGATTTGCGCGCGCGCCAGCAATTCGGCGCGGTTGGGGGCGGCGGCAGGACCTTCACGACGGCTGAGGTTTGCATAGTGCAGTCCAAGCCGGTATTTCGCGTCGGCGGACTCGACCGAAGCCGCGCCCTTGAGCTTGTCCGCGATCCTGCACGACATCAATAGGGCCACCTCGGCGTCGCGCGCACGGCCTGCGGCCGAGGCTTCCTGGCTCAGGACGACGAAAGAGGCAATGTCCACCGCCAGCAGGCCCGAAACGTCGGCCTGCATGGGAAACTGCCCGTCCTTGTCGCTCGCCACGCGCACCACAGGCTCCGAAGGACACATGACGAGTGACATCGCTGCCGCTTGCGCAGACTCGGGCCGTGCCGCAGTCGGTCTTTCGCTGCCCGGCAGGTCTGCAGGCGCTGTGTTCAGCAACAGCCATCCACCCAGTCCGGTGGCCGCGGCAATGGCTACCAACCACGGAGCAAAGGTCGTAAGTCGCCTCGGGCCAGACGCGGCGGGCTTGGGGACGGGGGCACTTGGCTGTGGTGGGCCAGGACGTTCAGAGAACGGCGAACTGTCGGGTTTCGGCGAATCAGGCGAGTGAATCAACGCTGACTCCCGTTCCCTCCATGCGTCCAGCAAGGCTGATGCACCGGGTGCTGGCGTCTGCTCGGATTCAGGCTCTGGCGGCGCTACATCGGACTTGGGCTGAGCTGACCCTGACGCTGAAGAGGACCCATCTGCTTTCAACGGCATAGACGGGGTTGGTTGCGGCGCAGGCTCGGCTTTGGGCAATTCACGGGTGAATGCCGCACGCCATTTGCTCCATGCTTTTTCCAGGATCATGTTCCGAGTACCAGACGCGTCGTGAAAAATGCCGCTGAACGCTTGATGATGCCCATGGACCGACCATATCCCTGCTGCACAAGCCCAGACGATGACGGAACAATACGTTGCAAAATTTGCAACCTTGCTTTCCATTGCAAAACCGTGCGCTCGCCGGAAAAAAGGCTGCAAGCTCTTGCGCTGGTCCTGACTTGTGCCCGAAGCCCTTCCTTGAAACGCAAGGCGCTGGAGGGGAAAAAATCATGCCAGGACGGGTAATGGTTACCCTGTTGCGAAGCTGTTGGCCAGCGGCTTGCGTCAACAGCCCACGCGCCGACAGATTGGCGTGGAACGCACGCAGCCCAAAAGTCCAGGGCGTCGCCCGGTCCAGCGGGTGCGGCTGATCTTCACCATCGAACTGCTGCCCTTGAAGTTGCGCGGGTTCACGTTGTTGCCGAGGCTGGCGCCCACTGTTTCGCCCCGGCTGTTCGCGGCCAGTGCGATCTCGGGCTCCGGCTTGTTCCAGGCCGAGCCCGAGTGGATGCCGACCTCCGGGCATTGCGGCCACAGCGCCATCACCGGCGTTCCGACCAAGGCAGGGGTGGCTGCCCTGCTAGCTTGAGCCGCAGAGGCAGCGGCCTGAAGGCATCCCATTACACACAAGTCCGTAACATAGGCAGCTCAATGACAAAAGAGGCGGATGGATGGGCTGGGCGGAACAAGAATTCGAGACGATTGATTTGGGTGACCCGCGTCTGAACCGGCGCGCCGT
>NZ_JAFCTH010000043.1:0-9768 GCF_049895905.1 Polaromonas sp. DSP2-3-2b2
ATGGTCGGCCGGCACAAAGTCCTCCAGGCGGTGCAGCGTGAACGGGCTTTCGGTGAAGGTGTCGGCTCCGCGCATGGTCTCAATGGGTTTGTATCGGGTCAGAAAAAGGCCTGCTTCAGATCATCCGATGAGGCAGAAAACCAGCGGGCTTTGCTTTGAGGTATTTCAGCGGCCTGCTAGGCTTCAGTATTGAAAATAATCCTGAGTTAGTTTATGTTCCAACACTTGGCATTATATTGGCAGATGCGCGCAAGGTACTAGATGGGCAGATATCGCAGGAGTTTCAGACAGCCATAGCTCTTCATCATCACTGGGATAGGTTCAATTCAGACGCAGTTCCAGCCTGATGGCCTGGCGATCAGATTATTACTTGAGCTTGAAGGCGACAGTAGGCACAGTGAAATCTTCAAAAGATGCGCCAAGTGCTATTTCTCCATTGTGCAGCAACACGCAATCCTGCCGGCGCAGAGGAATAATTGATTCTCCGTTGGAAAACCGGACCCAGGTGCCGTAGCTGCTGATGTCCTTCAGATAGAACTTCCCTGCGCGCCATTCAATCATGGCATGTCTGCGTGATACTCTAGGATCCTGAACTATAAATTGAGCGTCCGTATCTCGGCCAAGATAAACGGGAAGTTCAGTAGCGGTAAATCGAGTGTTCAGGTCAAGCCAAGACAACTCGATGTAGTCTGGCTCAATATCATTATTATTAAGGGATGAAGGCATCAATCCTGCAGGTAAAGTGAATACCTCAGAAAGCACCTCATCCTGCCATTCAACACGATACACAATGCATGACTCGGTCCGGCCCCTGATCACCATGGGGCCAAGGCAGCGGGTGCGCACTGCAAGAGAATCCGGTAGTTGCCTGATCACATTTGCAGCGACGAGTATCTGTTCGGAGCCAGAAAAATCGCTTAGTCGGGACGCCACATTGACAGCATCACCATAGCAATCGCCGTCCTGCTCGACAATGTCACCACGTGCCATGCCTATCTGGAGCCTCATTTTTAGAGGAAGTGGCCAATGACGGATTCGATCATAGTGAATCTTTTGAAGCTCGCTTGCAGCCGAAACCGCATCTCGGCTTTCCTTAAACAGGATGAGGACGCCGTCCCCC
This sequence comes from Polaromonas sp. DSP2-3-2b2, assembly GCF_049895905.1. NCBI lineage: Bacteria > Pseudomonadati > Pseudomonadota > Betaproteobacteria > Burkholderiales > Comamonadaceae > Polaromonas > Polaromonas sp. DSP2-3-2b2. The sequence goes on from NZ_JAFCTH010000043.1 coordinate 1,121, forward strand.
AAGTACTTCACGACGCGTCCGCTGTGTTTCTCACAGACTTTACCTATCCACTGCGTCAGGCGGGTAATTGCCTGGGTTGCCTTGACATTGCCAAGTTTTTCGAAAACGCCAGTGCTTCCAGTCAGGTCAGCAAAAACGACGGTGAGTTCTGCCATGTGCTGTGGATAATCCCTGTTGTAGTAGACATGCTGCTCAATGCTGGTGACCCCAAAGCAAAAATGCGTCTCGGCCCTCCACAGCAAGTGTCACAGGCAGGCCCACCGGCAACACAACCTTGGTGGGGACATGCCCAAAGGGAAGACCGCAGAGGATTTTTGCAGTCACTTGGCTTTGCAGCCACACGATCACACTGGCCATCGTGTAGCCCTTATCGTGAGGCACCAGTTTGTAATGACTGAACTGGCCGAAGATGATTGCTTTTTGCTGTGTCAGGATGCCGGCCAGAAGCAGTTGGGCGAGCATGCGTTCCACGCGGTAGGGGTGTTCACCAACATCTTCAATAAACAAAATACCATCTTTTACGACTGGAAGGAAAGGTGTTCCAACCAGTGAAGCCAGCATGGCCAGATTGCCCCCCCATAGCACAGCATTGTGAATACTATAGGTATCGTTTATTGCGTTTTCACATGGTGGATATAGGTTGTCAGCTATTTTTTTAGTAGCTTTTTTCGGCAACCGCCAGCCGCTACCCTCCCCCTGCCCGGTCACCAGATCGCCAAAACAGGCTTCCATGATGTCATCAGCGCCTGTTGCCGCGCCAAAATCTTCTCCGAGTGCCGGCCCGGCCCAAGTCACAGCGCCTGTTTTGGCCAGCAACGCCATCTGGAATGCGGTGAAGTCGCTAAATCCGACAAATTGCGTGCCACGGGTCACGGCTTTTGCAACCAATTTGTAATCGATGGCTGACAGTATGCGTGTAAGGCCGTAGCCGCCGCGGGAAATCAGTGCTATGTCTGCACCGCTGACAGAAGCTCTGTGAATGGCCGCAAGGCGTGTTTCATCGTCCCCTGCAAATCTCTGATGGCTTGCCAAGGCTGCCTCATCAACCTCTACCTCATAGCCTGATGCTGTCAGGCGCTTGAGCCCACGTTTGAAAGCGGCTTTATCGCGTATTGCACTGGAAGGAGAGTAAATGTAGATATGTTTTTTCACTGATGGAGTATCCCACTGAGTAAACTCAAAGCAATCTCGGCTTGCCCGAAAGAATCGCATTGGTGCCATCGATTTATCTACTATAAATTGATAAAATAAAGGTGTAGATTACATTTAAAAAAATAAATTAGTAGAGCCGAGCCTAGTGCTGGTATTTAGCTTCCCACATGAAGCATCCAGAACCGCTCTGTTTCGCGAAAAACCTTCAGGCTTTCTGTATCGTCAAAAGCAGGATCCAAAGCAGAAAATGTAAGTGCTCCTGCACGATAGCTCTGTCCAGGAAATGGTGCGTCGCATCCTGGATCGATTTGATTCTTTGCCTCGGTTCCCTTGAGTTTCACTGATCGCGTCAAATTTTGGTCGTCTTGGCGACGCGTTGCTTGTTTCCAAAGCAGAAAGCCATCGCTCAAGGGTTGTTCAACTTTGCTAAAAAGGCCATCAGCATCCATGAGCCGCAGGCCTCGATAACGCAGGGGTGAGTGCATCGGCAGCGTCAACCCAAGCAGGCCTTGCCACTCTGGAAACACCAGCACGATGTTGCGCAGATCAAGCGATTCAACCAGTTCAACAAGTATTTGGTGATGCCTTGCGAGCGTATGAAAAGTGGTCTTCTTGGGCTTATCGCTTTTGCCAAATCCGATTAAATCCGGCACCACTACCCGGTCACCCATTCCAAGCAAGAGGGGAATCAGTTTTCGAAATCCATAACTCCAGCCGGGAATATCATGCAGGCATAGGTAAGTATTCGGCACCGGCTCGCCATCTTTTTCAAGCGAGACCACCTGTTCGTCAAGATAATGCAACCTCAAACGGTCCAGGGCGGGCAAATCGTTGCGGTAGTGTGGAATCCATGGATAGGCGGGCAATCCATCGAAGGCGGCATCTGGCGTTCGCAGTGCGTCATCGCGCAAAGGAAAGCGCTGTCGTGCCGACAAACGTTGATCAACCCGCCGCTGGCGAAAAAAATCCTGCATCAGCGCGCGGCTCGCCTCAGCCAGCACTCCGCCCTGCCACTCGGTTTGGTGATTGAGTGCGGATTGTGCGAACAGGTTGATGACAGAACCGGCCGCGCCGGTCTTGGGTTCAGGGGCTCCAAACACCACGCGTTTGAGCCGTGCGTTCAGGATGGCGCCACTGCACATCACGCATGGCTCCAGCGTGACAAACAGCTCGCATTCGTCCAGCCTGTAGTTTCCGAGATCTTTTGCTGCGACACGCAAGGCTACGATCTCGGCATGAGCCGTCGGATCATGGCCACTGACCAAGGCATTGCGGCCAGTGGCAATTACTAGGCCTTGCCGAACGACGACGGCACCAACGGGAACCTCCCCGGACGCGGCTGCCATTCTGGCCTGATCAAGGGCCAATGCCATGAAATCAGCATCGGTCATTTGCTATTTAAAGTATAGCTGCAAACCCAATAGGGCAGAGCGTGGACGCCATATTTTACTCTCCATCAACGGTTCGCGGCCGTTGCATGGCGGCTTTAACCGACAACCTGACTTGTTCCTGAATCCGCTGACTCTGCTGACTCTGCAGTTGAGGATTTTTCGTGCTCGCCGGTCCGTCCGGCTTGGCGGTGACCTGGCTCGCAAGGGCTGGTTTTTGCAATGCCGTCACAGCCATCAACTGCTTTTTTACCAGCAGCCCAACAACGGCCAGCACGACCAGGAAACTGAGCATCCCAAAAACAAGACGCATCTCAATCCTTCCAACAGTTTAGTGAACCATTATCGATGCGTTTCATACAGTGCCCCAGGTCTTGTTCGGCATCGCTAACATTTTCACAAATGGCTTGCGTGGCTAAAAAGGCTTCGATCCGGTGCTGGTCGAGCTTTAACTTGCACTGCATGCCCGTCATCCGCAATTCGAACGCCACAATGCCCGCCAGCATTTTCCGGGCATACGCATCGTCCACTCCCAGCCACTGTTCAGCATAGGCGGACTCGTGATCGGAAATCAGTTTTTTCAAGAAACTGTCCTTAGCGGCAGCGTCTTCAACCAGTGTTGCCTGCACGGTGTAACGCACAGCAATGCTCCGCAACACGCTCAAGCCAGCGCAGTCGCCAGTTAACGGCTTATTTCCACTCAATTGTTTCCGAGGTCCGGAAACCCGCATGGGCACTGGTCTTCTTAAAGTTTAGCATCAACAATCACCGTCATTTATACCGTCAAAAACCGAGCGGCTTTGCCAACCGCGGGAAAGGTACTCGGTCTGCGCGACGGCTACTCCAGCACATCAATCGTCAATTATCGGCAGGAGCCGGGAGCCTTCTTCATGCCGAGCATATCCCGGTTCACCCACTCACAGACCATCATCAGGTCAATCAAGCTTCCGGCTCATGCCTGGATTGGAAAATACTCGGGCATTTGCCAGGGATGGAGTCGCGCAGCGTCGGAAAGCAATTGCGGATTCTTCGAGCATCTTCCGCACATTTATACGAGATACTTGGGCGCCAAAGAATTTTTTCATTGTCTAATGTCAGAAACTATTGTATGATTCTGACCATTCGAGGTGCCCTTATGAACACGCTGCCTGAAACCATCCTGCTGCATGCCAAATCCTTGTCCGAAGGCGGAGTACTGTCGCCCAAGGAATTCCTGCATCTGGGCAGCCGAGCCGCCATCGATCAAGCCCTTTCCAGGATGACCAAGAAAGGTAAGCTGCTGCGTGTGGGTCGTGGAACCTATGTCACGCCGATATATAGCCGGTTCGGTACGCGCGCGCCCGCGCCAGAAAAAGTCGTAGCATCGCTGGCATCACAAAGCGGTGAAGTGGTTGCCACACATGGCGCTTCCGCTGCCAACGCTCTAGGGCTAACCCGGCAGGTGCCCATTCGCGAGGTCTACGTGACCTCGGGACGCACCCGGAAACTCAAGCTCGGCCGCTCTGAAGTGCTGGTGAAGCATGTGCCACGCTGGATGCTAGTCTTAGGCACTGGCCCAGCTGGCGCGGCAGTGCGCGCTCTGGCTTGGATGGGGCCGACACATGCCGACGAATCGTTGGCGACCTTGCGCAAGACCCTGCCACCATCGGAATGGCGCGCGCTGGCGTCTTCACGTGCGGCATTGCCATCCTGGATGGCGCATGCGATAGGTGAGCAAGCAGCCCGTGGTTGAATCCTTTTTTGCCCTCAGCCGAGACGACCAGCGCGAAGTCCTGGAACAAGTTCGTGCCAAAACGGATCGCCCAACGCATTTGCTCGAAAAGGATGTGTGGGTCGTCTGGACGCTGGGTGCCCTCTTCGATTCACCACTGAGCGCCGACCTGACATTCAAGGGTGGCACATCTTTGTCCAAGGCTTACAAGGTCATCGACCGATTTTCCGAAGACATTGACCTCACCTACGACATCCGCAGGCTGATCGAAGATTTGATTGGCGGCGAAGGAGCAATGCCCGCCAGCCGCAGCCAAGCCAACAAATGGACCAAGGCGGTGCGCGAGCGCCTGCCGGGTTGGATCACGACGAAAGTACGACCGATCATTGAGGCCGCGCTGGCCCGCGAACAGCTCGATGCCAAGCTCGAAATGGGCGGAGCGGAAAACGACAAATTGCTGCTGCACTATCCCGCGCTCAAGCACGGCACCGGCTATGTCCCTCCGGTCGTGGTGCTGGAGTTCGGCGGCCGTGCTACCGGCGAGCCGCATCAGGTGTTGCCCATCACCTGTGACATGGCCGGGCACGTTCCGAATATCTCATTCCCCACCGCATCACCCCTGGTCATGAGTGTGGCGCGGACCTTCTGGGAAAAGGCAACAGCGGCGCACGTCTACTGTGCCCAGGGCCGGATACGCAGCGAGCGGTACGCACGGCATTGGCACGACTTGGCTGCACTCGGACGCAGCCAATACTTTGTTGGTGTGATGGCAGACCGCGCTGTAGCCGTTTCCGTCGCGCAGCATAAATCATTCTTTTTCATCGAAAAAGACAGTGCCGGTAGCGTCATTGACTACCTGCCGGCCGTGAGGGGGCATCTGAACATCGTGCCCGCTGGCGATGCGCGTACCGCATTGGCCGATGACTACGAGAACATGCGCGCCGACCAAGTCATGCTCGGTGAAGCTCTCAGCTTCGATCACCTGATGCAGGCTTGCAGTGAAGTCCAGACCCAGGCAAACAAGGCTGCTGCGCCATGACAGGCAAACCAGCCACCTCATGAGAACCCTGAACGATTCGGCCGAGCTGTTCAAGCACGTCAGTGCCGAGAAGTCTGCGCTTTACCGCAACATCATGGATAGCTTCGCCGCCGCGAAGCGCCAGTTCCGCCTGCACTTGCGACCTGACGAGGTGCTTGCAGAAGGCCAGTGGGCAGGCCCGCCGCCGCGTATTGAGGAAGTCCAGTCAGCATTGGCGCAACTCGCCGAGTGGGGCAACCTCGAATCGCAGCCCGATACGGCCCGCGTTGCCAGCATCAGCGACTTCTATCGGGCGCGCTATCTGTACCGGCTGTCGCGGGGCGGCGAAGCCGTGGAATCGGCGCTGGCGGAGTTCGAGCGAACCCTGCGCCATCGGGCCGAACTGCAGACCGTGGCGTTGGAAGACATCGCCAATCGTCTACAGACCTTGTTGACCCTTTCCCGTGAATCTCTGCCAGATGCCGCCAAAGTGCACGAAACCTTGCGCGACCTGGTGCGCGTGTTCGAGAGTCTGGCCGACAATGCCCAAACATTCATGGCTGGCATCGGGCGCAGCATCGAGCTGCAGCAGGCCGAGGCCAGCGCCGTGGTAGCCTACAAGAAGCGTCTGATCGACTACCTCGAACGCTTCATCGGCGACCTGGTCGCGCGCTCCGGTGCTATTGCACAACACATCGTCGCCTTGTCGCCGCACATCGAACCCTTGCTGTGGCAGGCAGCACAACGCGAGGCACGCGATGCCGCCCCGGGCGATGCTAACGAACAGGCCGACGTGATGACGCGCGGATGGCAGGCTTGGCGCGAGCGTTGGAAAGGGCTGCGCCGCTGGTTCGTCAGCACGGGCTTCGAGCCGCCGCAGGCTGAGTTATTGCGATCGAAGGCACGCTCGGCGATCCCGCAGTTGCTGGCAGCTGTTGCGGCACTGAACGAGCGCCGCAGCGGGCGCAGCGACCGCTCCGCCGACTTTCGCATGCTTGCCGGCTGGTTTGCTGCCTGCGCCGACGATGCACAGGCCCATCGGCTGGCGCGCGCTGCCTTCGCATTGAACCCGGCGCGGCACTTTTCGCTGAACCCTGTTCTAGAGCCGGGCGCAAGGGATCTTCCGGCCAATACCCCGTGGGCCGAGGCACCGCCGCTGCGCATCCACCCGCGCTTGCGCGAATACGGCGAAGCCACGCCACGTGGTGCGCTGCCGCGCGTCCAGGAACGCGATGAAGAACGCCGCTTGCTGGCTGCGCAGTTCCGTGAGGAACATGCGCAGATCGAAGCAGCCCGTGAGCGTTTGGCGACCGGGAAACTGACGCGGCTGTCCGAGCTCGGTCGGCTCGACGATCATGCATTCCAGTTGTTTCTGAGCCTGTTGGGCGAAGCACTGACCGTACAGGCAACGCCCGATGAAGCGGTCGAGTTGCAAAGCGGCGACGGCCTGCTGCGCATCAAGCTCGCGCCGCTTGATGCCGAATCGCACGCTGAGGTGTTGACGCCGATGGGGGTCTTCGTAGGCCGTGACCACTTCATCACGATCACCAGAATCGAGAACGCAGCCTGATGGTGGACAGCCGCAGCATTAGCCAGCAACAGGCCCAGCACCAACACGAGGAACGCAGCCAGGCTTTGCGCGCTTTGCTGATGGCACCGTTGATGACCCCGGTCCATGCAGAGTTCGCGGCAGTTCGCCGCCATGCTGACGAACTGCGCGCCTGGTTTGCCCGCGAGACTGGCTGGGCGCTGCACATCGAACACGACTGCGCCCGGCTTTACAAGCGCCCATCCAATCTCGTTGACGCGAGCCGTGGTCTGCCCGGTTATGACAGCCGACGCTACGTTCTGCTGTGCCTTGCCTGCGCGGTGCTCGAACGCGCCGATCCGCAGATCACGCTGCGTGTGCTGGGGGATCGACTGCTGGTACTTGCCGCCGAGCCTAGCCTGTTGTCGCGCGGCTTCCGCTTCGCGCTGCAAGCCCAGCATGAGCGCCGCGAGCTGGTGGCAGTGTGCCGCAGCCTGCTGGAGCTCGGCGTACTGCAGCGCGTGGCCGGTGACGAAGAAGGCTTCGTGCGCAGTGGTGGTGACAACAGCGTCGCCGACGCACTCTACGACGTACAGCGCCGCGTGCTGGCCGGTATGCTGGCGGCCGTGCGCGGCCCATCAACCTGGAGCCCCGAAGAAGCGCCGGTGACACTTGATGAACGGTTGTCCGCGCTGGTCACGGAACACATCGCCGACAGCGATGAAGGCCGCCGCACGGCCTTGCGTCACCAGTTGTCGCGCCGTTTGCTGGACGATCCCGTAGTCTATCTGGACGCACTCGATGCAGATCTGCGGGCGTATTTTATTAACCAGCGCGGTCCGATGGCAACGCGTTTGTGTGAAGCCACCGATCTGACTGCCGAACAGCGCGCCGAGGGTCTGGCCCTGGTCGATGAGGACGGCGCGTTGACCGATGTCGCCATGCCGGCCGAAGGCACCGAGGCGCATGTGACCTTACTGGTGGCGGAATTCCTGGCCAGCCGCCACCGGGCACACGCCGGTGCTGATGCCTCGATTGCCTTGAATGAGATCACGACCTTCGTTGCTGGGGCAAAGGAACGCTACAGCACCTACTGGCGCAAATCGGCCAGGGAGCCTGGCGCGGAACACGAACTCGCCAGCAACGCACTGGCGCGGCTGCAAAAGCTACAGCTTGTGGCGTGCGATGGCGACGCTGTCCAGCCCTTGCCAGCGCTCGCCCGCTTTGCCGTTGGCGAGACCGAAATCAAGCGGCCATCAAGCAAAGCACAGACTTCCCTATTCGACGCAACATGAGTATCCCGGACAAACCCACTTTGCCCACGCCCGAGCGCGGCCGCTGGCAACCCCTGCGGCTCGGCTTGGTTGAACTCTTCCACTACGACAGCGAGGAATTCTGGTTCCGCGATGGTCACCTGCTGTTGCGAGGCAACAACGGCACCGGCAAATCCAAGGTGCTCTCGCTCACGCTACCCTTCCTGCTTGATGCCCAACTGAAGTCATCGCGCATCGAGCCCGATGGCGACCCAGGCAAGAAAATGGCGTGGAACCTGCTGCTAGGTCGTCATGATCGGCGCATGGGCTATGCATGGGTTGAGTTCGGCCGGGTAGCCGAGAGCGGTGCCGCCGAGTACGTGACGCTGGGTTGCGGACTGTTCGCCGCCGCAGCACGCCCTCAGGTTGACAGCTGGTTCTTCGTGCTCGAAGACCAGCGCATTGGTGAAGACATCTGGCTCACTAGCCCACTGCGCGTGGTGCTAACCCGCGAACGCTTGCGGTGGCTGTCAAGGAAGTTGTCGCCTGAAGTGAAGTGAGTCAGGCTGCTTTTTGCGTGTTTCGAAGCTCCTTTATT
>NZ_JAFCTH010000044.1:0-7860 GCF_049895905.1 Polaromonas sp. DSP2-3-2b2
CGGTCGCGGCCAGGGCGCGCGGGCGGCTGCGCTTTTGCGCTGCACGTTCCGTGCGCCGATGGGCCAATTGGCCCTCCTGTCGCAGCAGCCGGTACATCGTGGACTCCGAGGCCACATAGACGCCTGTGTCGGCCAGGCGAGGCACGATTTGGCTCGGCGGCAAGTCCTTGAACACTTCGCTGTTGAGCGTGCCCATCACGGCCTGGCGTTCTTCTTCACGTAGCTTGTTGGGCGGACACACGTAACGCCGCTTGCCCGAAGGGCGCTGGTCGCCCTCGGCCGCCTCAGAGCGCTGCCAGCGCTGCACGCTGCGGCACGACAAGCCGATCTGGCGGCAAGCCGGCTCCAAGCGCGCCCCGGCGGCGCAGGCTTGGGTTATCAGACCGAGCAACTTTTGGCGCTGCTGGACGGACGTCATTTGTCCGCGCCCTCCAGCAGCGCCTGAAAGTTTTTTTGCAGCACCAGCAGTGCCGCTACCTCGGCCAGCGCTTTTTCCTTGCGCCTGAGCTCACGCTAGAGCTGCTCGTGCTGGCGCTGCAGCTCGCGAAAGGCGCCGCTCGCCTCGCGCGAGGCGGGCACAGCAGGCGTGCAAAACTCCTGGTGCCACTGCGCCAGCTGATGCTCGAACACGCCATGCTCGCGACACCAGCCGGAGCGGGCCATGTCGTCCAGTGCATAGCTCTGCTGTAGCGCCATCAAACGCTGTGCGGGCGACCAAGCAGTCGCTGGGCCGTCCAGTGCAGCAGTTGCAGCGGGCACCCGGTGGGCTATCGTGCCGGTTTTCTTGCTTGCGCTTTGCAGCCACTTCCTGAGCGTGCCGGCGGACATGTTGAGCTCGCTGGCAATGCTGATAACGGAACGCGTGCCGCGATGCCTGGCTTTGAGCAGTGCCTGCTCTTTGAATTCGGGTGAGTGATGTGAATGCGGTGTTCTGGTCATGAAATGAAGCTGCCGGGCAGTTAGCCATCGAAGAATTGGATGCGACAACAATTCTGACACCCGGGGCTAGGCCGCATGAGCGGCATATGAACCAATTCGCGCCTGTTTAAATCCTTCTGGCGCCCAGACTCCTAGGGCTGGCTCATAACTTGTAAGTTATGAGCTACCGGTGGCTACCAAGGAAAGGCTTATAAATCCAGGATCAAAAGACAATGCAACGGGTTTTGAGCCTGGCTCGTTGTTGGACTGCTAACTTTTGAGCGCACAAATGTGCATCATCGCCTGCTACCGGCTCTGGTCCTATGATCAGCGTAGACTTTGACTGCGCCAGCTTGCTCAAAAGGGCAGGGCACCTGCTGGGTGGGGAGGAAAGTGAGAGACGTGTTGACTCGATACACCATCCATGACTGAGCGCGATGCACTGGCGGCGTTGCAGGCGGAAAACAACCGCTTGGTTAGGCTGCTGGAGCAGCATGGCCTCGAATGGCGACTTGCGCCTCAACAACCTCCCTGCACGGCTTCGACTGAAAAGCCTGCAGGTCTCGTTCGTTATTCAGCCAGTGCCAAGGTCGCCATGTTTCGGCGCCTGTTTCGTGGCCGAATCGATGTTTATCCTGTGCGCTGGGACAGCAAAGCCAGCGGCAAGTCGGGCTACGCGCCAGCCTGCGCCAATGAATGGCAGGCAGGCGTTTGCGACAAACCTCGCATCAAATGCGGCGACTGCGCCCATCGATCGCTCATACCGCTGACCGATCAGGTGGTGTATGAACACCTTGCCGGCCAGCACACCATCGGGGTGTATTCACTGCGGGCAGATGACACTTGCTGCTTTCTTGCCGTTGATCTGGACGAAGCGCAGTGGCAGGAAGACGCCTTGGCCTTCATGCGGTCATGCCGTGACCTGGGCGTCCCGGCGGCCCTGGAGATCTCCCGTTCCGGCAAGGGGGCGCACGCATGGGTGTTTTTCAACGGCAACGTAGCGGCCCGCGATGCCCGCCGCCTGGGTGCCGCCATCATCAGTCATACCTGCACGCAGACCCGGCAACTGAAGCTGGCGTCCTACGATCGCCTGTTTCCGAACCAGGACACCATGCCCAAGGGTGGATTTGGCAACCTGATCGCGTTGCCGCTGCAAAAGAAGCCGCGCGACAATGGCTGCAGCGTCTTTGTCGATGAAGCGCTCAACCCCTATTCCGACCAGTGGGCGTTTCTGGCATCCATCAAGCAGATGGAGCCCGACAATATCGAGCCCACCATCTTACGGGCGACAGGCGGCGCGCACCCGCTCGACGTGACCTTTGTGGACGATGAGGACCTGGCCACTCCCTGGGTGCCGGCCGTTCCCGCTACGCTCAAACTGCCTGGGGAGATGCCTACGTCCCTGGCGGTGACGGTGGCCAATCAGGTTTATTTTGAAAAGGCTGCGCTGCCTCAAGCCCTGGCCAACCGGCTGATCCGCCTGGCTGCGTTCCAGAACCCCGAGTTCTACAAAGCGCAGGCCATGCGCATGTCGGTGTGGGACAAGCCCCGCATCATTGGCTGCGCGCAGAACTATCCCCAACACATGGCCTTGCCCCGTGGCTGCCTGGAGGCTGCGCAGGCACTGCTGCAGGAAAACGGCATTGCGTGCGAGTTGCATGATGAGCGCTGTCGGGGTCAGATCCTTGACGTCAGCTTCAAGGGAACCCTGCGCCATGACCAGGAGGCTGCGGTCGCAGGCCTGTTGCCCCATGACACCGGGGTGCTGTGCGCGCCGACGGCGTTCGGCAAGACGGTCCTGGCCGCCGATCTCATTGCCCGCCGGGGCGTCAACACCTTGATTTTGGTGCACCGCACGGAGTTGCTCAAGCAGTGGCAAGAACGCCTGCAGACCTTCCTGGGCGTGGACAGGGAGGTGATCGGCGTCATTGGGGGCGGCATATCCAGGCCCACTGGCCAGATCGACATTGCCATGATGCAGTCGTTGTCCCGAAAAGGCGAAGTCAACCCTCTGGTAGCGCACTACGGCCAGGTAATCGTTGACGAATGCCACCATGTCGGGGCCTTGAGCTTTGACGCGATACTCCAAAAGGTCAAGGCCAGATTTGTCCATGGGCTGACCGCCACGCCCATTCGCCGCGATGGGCAGCAGCCCATCATCTTCATGCAGTGTGGTCCGCTGCGCTACACGGCAGCCCTGTCGTCGGGCGCGCCGCATGATCTGGAAGTCTCGCCACGCTACTGCCAGGCACGCATCGACATCACTTCGGCCTTTGGCATCCAGGAGGTCTTCCGCCATCTGGCGAACGACCAGGTCCGAACCGAAGCGATTGCCTTTGAGATCCAGGGCGCCTACCGGCAAGGCCGAAAAGTGCTGGTGCTGACCGAACGCACCGAGCACCTCGATGCGATCCTGGCGGCCCTCGAAGGCAAGGTGCCACCGCCCTTTGTGCTGCACGGCCGGATGTCCAGGAAACAGCGCGCTGAACTGATTGCCGCGCTGGATGAGCTGCCAGCCGATGCCCCCCGCATCCTGCTGGCCACGGGCAAACTGGTCGGTGAAGGGTTCGACCATCCCGCGCTGGACACCTTGGTGCTGGCCATGCCGGTATCGTGGAAAGGCACCCTGCAGCAGTACGCCGGTCGTCTGCACCGTGACCACGCGAGCAAGACCGATGTACGCATCGTCGACTTCGTGGACACAGGTCACCCCGCGTTGCTGCGAATGTGGGACAAGCGCCAGCGTGGCTACCGGGCGATGGGTTACCGGATGGCCGAGGCGACGATCAACCCAGTGCCGGCACAGATGCGGCTGCAATCTCTGGACGCCAACTGAAAACGGGTGGGTGGTGGAATGGCCTGGAGAACTCGGCAGGGCTGGCCTTGCCGGCCCGGTGTGCTACTGCCTGGGCATGCGGTCCAGCTGTTCGGCAGACCTGCGCAGGCCCTCGAAGATGGATACTGCGACTTTTTCAGGAAAGCCGGCAGGCAGCTTGCTCGCGACGTTGTCGATAGCCGCCGGGGTGCGTTCGAGCACCTGCCCGATCAGGTCTTCCGCGTCTGGCCGCTGGAAGCACCTGGCAGCCGTGCTGTTGAAGTGCCGCCGCTGGACATCTTTGAAATGGTAATGCTTGTTCTTGCCCAGCAGCGCCATCGCCAGCTTGGCCTTGTGCAGCGAGAACTGGCTCGCGCCGCGGCCTTCCACGGGCCAGATGGACATCACGTCGTACAGCGGCGTCAGCGCATAACGGCCCTGGGGCAGCAGGCGGATGCTGAAATTCTTGGCGTGGCCGTCGGGTGCGGCCAGCATCCAGAACAGCACCTGGGTTTTCAGCAGCGTGGCCAGGTCCTGTTCGGCGTGCACCGAGCCGCTGAGCACGCCGGCCAGGTCCGCCAGACCGGGCCCGCCATCGCTTTCATACTTCAGGTGCGACGGCACGCCCTTGACCTGGCAGAAATCCTCCTGCGGCAGGCGCATCAGCCACGTGCCGGAGGAGTGCAGCCGGCGGTCGAACCGCTCCACGCCGAGCACTTTCTGGCGGCCGAACGTGAGCAGGGCGGTGCTGGCCACCGGCAGGCCATACTCGGCGAGCAAGTGCATGCACAGCCACTCGTTCTCCACCGAGGTACTGAAGTCGGCCTGGCGCTGGCCCACCAGGCCGAGCGGCAGCTTCAGGATATGGGTGGTCGGCGTCGAGCCGTGGGGACGCATCCAGGCGCCGTCATGCCAGAGCAGGGCGGTCTTTTCCTGGGCGCCGGCCAGCGAGATGCGCAGTTCTTCGCCGTCGTCGAGGTTGGACAGGGGCCCGGCGCTCGTCGTTTGGGCAAGAAGCTTCTCGATCTCATCTTCACGTAGCGGCGTGCCGGTGATGCGGGTGATGTCCGTGGGCGTCTCGTCCACGCCGAGCAGCTGGACCGCGCCCACGCAGTCCCTGCCGATGGCCTGCAGCAGATCAAAAGCCCCGGCGCTTGAGGTTTTGAAGCGCGCAGCGAGCCGCCTGCGGATCGGTTCACTGTCGGGCAGCAGGTTGTCGAAGAAGTTGTGCACTCGCTCGCCCCTGAGCGCCTGCTCGCCGGTGTAGGGCAGCGACAGCGACAGCGGGCGTCCGCCCGGCGAGTTCATCCACTCGGCGTCGTAAGTGAATTCCATGTCGCCACGTGTCGGAAGGCTCCAGGTGCCGACGCGTTGGCCATTGGTCCACACGGACAGGGCGCGCGAATGGGATCTGCGGCCCATGGCCTACCACTCCGGCTCGGTCAGGGCTGTCTCGCTGCGGTCGTCATCCGGGCGCCTCTTGGTCTGCACCAGCAACTCCAGGCGCAGCGCTGAGCACATGGCGAGCAGTTGCGCCAGGCTGATCGAGCCCGGGTCGAGCTCCATCGCAGACATCCGGCTTTGGCTGATGCCCAGGCGGCGGGCCAGGGCAGTCTGGGACAGTCCGGCCGATTTGCGGGCCGCCTGCAGCAGCGGGCCTGCCTGGTCGGCCACGGACAGGATTTGTTTCATGCAGCGTCTCGTGGTCAGGTGGGCGGCGTCAGAAAGACAACCAATATTTGCAAAACAGGTACTTGCATTTTACCTGTTTTGAAGGTATTTGCAAAATATCAGCTAGAGAGGTAATGACTGCCGAATCTTTTAATAAAAACTTCCGCGCTTAGATTCCGGTCATCTCTTGGGGACACCGATGACTTGTTCAGTGTCAGCGTGCGAGTAATTGTCATTGCGCACCATCGACTGGCAAACACGGCTCACGGGAAAAGTCCCCAGGGCCATGGGTTTTATGAAAGAAAGAGTGGTTTTGTGCGAAGGGTACCAAGAAACCGGTCAGGCATCAGGTACACAGAAATTCTTAACGTAGTTAACATAACATAAATCGTGGAATATATATGCTTCGTGTTGTTAACGGTTTCTTTCATTATGTTGAGTGCAATACCGAAGCTCCATCCGCGCACGATTGACGAGTTGCCCATTGTCACGCGTCATAACAGCTCCAACGCAAAGCATCACCGCCTGAAAATGCGCCTGATTCCAACCGCTCCGTGACGCAGGACGTCAGAATGTGGGGAATTCAGCAATGATCACCCCCCACGATCTAAAAGACGGTATCGCACCAATGACTGAACCATTGAATCCCGAGTTTGACGAACAGCGCTTGAACGAAGAGCGGACGGCCTGGTGCCAGGCTTACGTTGCGGTCTGGGCGCAGCTGTCCAAGGGCAGTTATGACTGGCAAGCGGTGGAGAACGCAGCCGACGAGCACTGGCAAAGAAGTCCGCAAAGTGACCCTGTGCAAATGGCGGCCGTTGAATTCACGAAGTAGGTGGCGATCGATGCTGCGCAGAATCGCGCGCCAGCTCGAACGATGGCTGTGCTTCAAAAATGAACCAGCTTCATGAATGCGAAATGGACTGCTCAGAAACCCTCAGGTCTGCGCCACCACTTGCGTTACTGCTCACCCGGCCGGAAATCGATTTGCGTGAGCGCCTGCGCCACAGCGGCTGCATCCACAGGCCGAACCAGGCGCGCCACTTCCTTTCCATGGTCCAGAAAAATCAAGGTCGGCCATAGTTTCACACGGTACGATCGGCCCAGCGGCAGGCCGCTGCCGTCTTCCACCTTGAGATGCCTCACCTTGGGATGCCCGGCCAGCGCGGCCGATACCACCGACTCTCCAGCGCGGCAATAGCCGCACCAGTCCGTGCCGAATTCCAGCAAGGTGGCGCCCGGCATGGCCTCTATGGCTTGACGGGTCGGAGCTTGAGCAGCATAAGGCAGTGCAGATGGCATGGTGTTGGGATATCCTGAAAGACGCGTTTCATAGAACCCGAAAATTCTTTTGCATCTGCGCTGACTTCATTGGGCGCAAACACAGCCCATGCTAAATTGAAAAGCCAACAAATGCCAGACCACACACGCACGAGTTACTTGCGCCTGCTGCTTCACACCAGGCGCCACCCTTGCGCCATCTTGTTGGTTGTGCAGTTGCTGGGCATGCTGCTGTACCCTTTTATCGAGAACACCGAGGCGGGGCACATTGGCTTCAATGTCTTTGGCATCGTTGTGCTGGGCATCACCACCGGCATGGTCAGGCGCACCCCCGGCTTGGCCTGGATCAGCGCCGGCATTGCCGGCCCCGTCATTGTGCTGCTGGTGTTGCAAATGGCGTTTGGCATGCGGGCGCTTTTGCCCTGGTCATCGGGACTCGAAGCACTGTTCTACTTTTATGCGGCAGGCAGCTTGATTGCCTATATGTCGGAAGATCGCCACGCCACGACGGACGAATTGTTTGCTGCGGGTGCCACGTTCACCTTGCTGGCTTGGGGTTTCACGCATCTTTTCGTCCTGACCCAGGCGCTACAACCCGGCACCTTTGCGGCGGCCATCAATCCAGCGGACCCGAGAAGCTGGACCCAGCTGAACTACTTGAGCTTTGCATTGCTATCGAGCACCGGTATCGGCGATGTGATTCCCCTGACGGCCCATGCACGTGCGCTAGCCAGTGTGGAAATGTTTGTGGGCTTGATCTACCTGGCCGCCGTGGTCGCGCGACTGATCGGGTTCACGGTACAGGCCAACAAATAACGCCTTGATCCTTGAACGGTGACTGCTGGCGAGTGCGAAGCAAGGGCTTGGAACCACGACACTTGCGGCTTGCGCGGCTAGACAGACATCGATGGCCGCTGGGCCATCGCCGCTCGCCAGCGCTGCAGGTGCGGGTGTTGTTCGCCTGGCTTGATCCTCACCACGCGTGCAAAGTCAACGGCCACCACCGCAGTGATGTCGGCCACGCTGAAGCTGTCGGTGGCGATGAAGTCGCGCCCAGCCAGGCGGTCGTTGAGTATGACAAGGAACTGCTGCACCCTCGCCAGGCCGCGCTGCGCCAGTTCGGCAATCTGCGGGTAGTCCACCGGCCCGGGCAGTGCCCGGTTGGCCATGCTTGG
>NZ_JAFCTH010000045.1:0-7165 GCF_049895905.1 Polaromonas sp. DSP2-3-2b2
CGGCGCCCGTGCGGGCCATCCACAGCAGAGCATCGAAGAACATTCGATGCGCCCCGCCGGGGCGGCCCTTGCACGGCAGCATTGATGGCTCGATACGCTGCCATTGCGCATCAGTGAAGGTGTGGCGTGCATCGGTCATTGTGGCCAAATCGGATGATTAGACCGCATCACTACCTGGGTCTCAAACTTTCAGAACAGCGCCTAATTAAAGGGAATTACATCCGCTTGCGCTCAATACAAAAGTATTTGTAAAGTAAGTTTTTATCGTTTCAAAGCTATCACCGACAGGCCCGGGGCATCGCGGTGAATTCATACATTGCACTGAACTCGCTGATGAGCAGGAAAGCAAATGAGCTTGAACCTGTGGCGGTTTCAAGGTCAACAGTAAAAACCGCCTTCGCCAGAGCGTGGCCGGTTGAATTGGAGTGCTCCTGTAGGAAAGATCAGGCAGCGCCCCCAATCGGGGGAGGACTCAAAACCTTTGTCAATTGAGAGGGTGCTGGCCAGGCGTTAAAAACGAAAAATTAACAAAATGCATGCCATCATTTTTATAACTTTCATAAGTACAGGCTGCAACAGTTTGATGTGGACAGGAGAAATAATATTTCTGATGAATTGTTTTGGGAAAAAATTTTAATATTTTGTTTTCCAAAACAATTGCGCTTTAGGCATGCACCCAGGCCCAGTTCATTTGTCGCGGATCGTCAATTCGTCAATCCAACCGCCCACTGAACAAGGACAAGCAGCATGTTTTTACCGCCAAAAGCATCGAAACGACGCATCGAAGAGGCCGAGAACGCGCGTCGCAATCGCCAAGAGATCGTCCAGGCCTTGTCCCATGGTCAGGTCAGCCGCCGTGATCTTTTCAAGTGGGGGGTGTTCACCACAGTGGGCGGCTTGGCCCTCAAGCACGGCCTGAGCCCGTTCGCAAACAGTGCATATGCAGCGGTTCCTACGGGAGCGCCCCTGAGCCCACTGTTCGGCGCCCTGCCGTTTACCCAGGCGATGCCGCGCGCTGACTTGCTGACTCGGACCCCGAACCCCATGACCGCTTTGATCCCGGCGCCGATGGCGCAGGCGAACGAGACGCTGCAAAGCCTGAACCCGGCGTTGGTCGCGGCCTATCCCGGCGGGGGCATGGGCCCTGTTGAAGGACGTCCCCCGGGGACGATCTGGGCGCATCAGCGCTGGAATGAGTTCCTGCCCAGGATCGGCGTCACTGCCACCCAGGAAGGCGCCAAGGCGAACACGGCCTACAACCCGGGCGTGGCCTCCAGCCTGAACTCCGGCATCAACCCGGCAACCTCGATCCCGGTGCGGTTTCATCCGAACATGCCGATTCAGGACACCAATACGATGTGGACTTTCAACGGCACGGTGCCCCCGAAGCTGCTGCTCAGCCGCTATGGCGAGCCGGTGCTCTTTCGCCACTATAACAAGCTGTCGTTCGATCCAACATTGAACAACGGCTTTGGCCGCCACACGATCAGCACCCACGAGCACAACGGCCACCACGGCGCGGAGAACGACGGCTTCACCGGAGCTTTTTTCTTTCCCGGCCAGTTCTACGACTACCACTGGCCGCTGGTGCTCGCCGGCTTCACGACGATCAACACCGCGGCCACCGACATCCGGGCCGGCACGCCTAACGGCAGTGGCGGCATCACCAAGCTGCCGGGCGACTGGACCGAGACGATGAGCTCGCATTGGTTTCACGACCACATGTTCGAGTTCACCGCGCAAAACGTCTACAAGGGCAACTGCGCGCTGCATAACATCTACAGCGCGGTCGACCGCGGCAACGAGGCGATCAATGACGGCGTCAACCTGCGCCTGCCCAGCGGGACCGCGAAAGACTGGGGCAACCTCGAGTACGACGTCAACCTGATGCTGGCCGACAAGGCGTTCAATGCCAACGGCCAGATGCATTTCGACATTTTTGACACCGAGGGTTTTCTGGGCGACCAGATCACCGTCAACTATGCTTATAAGCCGTTTTTCGAGGTCGAGCGGCGCAAGTACCGCTTTCGGATCTGCAATGGCGGCGTGGCCCGCATGTACAAGGTGTCTTTAAGCGACGCTAAGCCGTTTTACTTCATCGGCAACGACGGCAACTTGCTGCCCCAACGCCTGCTGATGACCTCGACGGACCTCATGAGCGTGGCCGAGCGTTACGACATCGTCATCGACTTCACCCAGTGGAGCGTGGGCAGCAAAGTGCAAATGGTCAACTTGGCCGAGCATGACAACGGCAAACTGGTGAGTAAGGTGTTGTCACTCAGCGAGGCGCTGTCCGGCAATTCGCCCGACGCAGGCGTGGGCGCTTTCCTGGAGTTCCGCGTGGTTCGAAACCCGGCCCAGCCGGACGTGAGTCAGGTGCCGCTAAACCTGATCCCGAACCCCTCGCTGGCGGCGCCGGTGGCGCGCGAACGGGTCTTTGAATTTGGTCGCGGCGCCAACCAGACCTTGCCCGAGACGGCCAACCCGATAACCGCGTCGCAGGGGCCGTGGGGCATCAAGACCGACGGCGGCGCCATGCTGGCCGCAGCCTACAGCCGCATCACCTCGCAGCCGAAGTTCAACACCCGCGAGGTCTGGACGTTGAAGACCGGCGGCGGCTGGGATCACCCGATCCACATTCATTTCGAGGAAGGCCAGATCATCTCGCGCGACGGCAGCGCGGCCAATGTGCCCAAATGGGAGCGCGGCCGCAAAGACGTCTACCGGCTGCGCCCGGGCGGCGAAGTGAAGATCTCGCTGCAGTTTCGCGACTGGGGCGGCATGTACATGGAGCATTGCCACACCACCACGCACGAAGACCACGCAATGCTCATGCGCTGGGACATCAGCAACGCCGGCTCACCGTTCCTGCAGCCGCTGCCCACGCCCATGCCGCGCCCCCAGGGCGTCACATTCACGGCTGCGGCCGAAGTCCTTCCTTGATCGGAGTACCCCACCATGTTGCATCACTTCAAAGTTCGCTGGACTGCCAGCGCTCTGTGCTTGACCGCCTTGATGGTGCTGGCGCCACTGCCTGCTTTGGCGCAAAACCGCATGAACTCCAAGGCCGTGGCGGTGACGTCGAACGCGCCCGTGACCAACGTCGAGGCCGTCAATTTCGTGGGCGCGGCCGTGGTCACCAGCCGTCTGGTGCCCGACCCCGATTTCGGCCGTCCGTCATTCGTCATGCAGTTCGATTTGACCGGTGTGACCGGCACTGGCGCGAAAAGCGGCATCAAGTACGTGCTCACCAGCCAGGAGCATGTCATCAAGCCGTTCGCTTCGAATCAGAACGTGGAGTTCATCTTCCCCATGGCAACCGACGAAAATGCGCCGATTGCCAAGGTGCGTACCGGATCGGCGCGTTTTGTCATGAACGTCGACCCCGCGAGTGGCTTGATCACCTCGCTCAATGCCGTGATGACAGCACGCTAAAACAGCAGGAGCTACACCATGCGGTTTTTCAGCAAGGCGGCGGCCCTGAGCGTCGTCGGCATGGCACTCATTGCGGCGGCTCTGCTATACGCCGAGGGCGCTTTTGAACGACGGCCCTGGGGTGCCGACCATTTTCCAAACGTCGTGCTGACGACCCAGCACGGCAAGAAGGTACGTCTCTACGACGATTTGATCAAAGGCAAGGCGGTGGCGTTCAACACCTTTTTTTCTGGCTGCGGCGATGTCTGTCCGCTGGGCACGGCCAAAATGCTTGAACTGCAAAAGCTTTTGGGCGATCGTGTCGGCCGGGACATCTTTTTTTACTCTATCAGCATCGACCCAATCCATGACACACCTGAGTCGCTGAAGGCGTATGCCGATCGCTTCAACATCGGGCCCGGATGGCTGTTCCTGACCGGCAGCGAAAAAGACGTACAGATCGTTACCAAGAAGCTGGGCTTGGGCACGCTGCAGGCGACAGCCCCGCGTGACAACCACAGCACTACGCTGATGGTCGGCCACGAGCCCAGCGGGCAGTGGATGAAGAACTCGGTGACCGACAACCCGCGCTTTGTCGCCGGCAGCGTCCAGACCTTTCTGGGCTGGCCCGATCTGCTGCAGAGTAAAAACTATGCCCAGGCCGGCCCGCTGCAGCTCACCAATGGACAGTTCCTGTTTCAAAACGGCTGCATGGCGTGCCACAGCATCGGCGGGGGGGACAAGATTGGTCCGGACCTGCTTGGCGTCACCGAGCGGCGCCAGCGCGACTGGTTAGAGAAGTTTGTGCTGGTGCCCGACGAAATGCTGGCCGCTGGCGACCCGGTTGCCAACGAACTGCTGAAAAAATACAAGGGTGTGCGCATGCCCAACCTTGGCTTGTCGCGAGAGGACGTGGCGGATATCTTGGCGCACATCGAGACCCGCACGGGCGAAGTCCGCGACCGGCAGACGCTGGCAGATGCCGCGCAGCCGGCACTGGCGGGCGAACCCGGGCGCCATCCAGTATCAACACCAGCAGCAAATCAACAAACCACAAGGGAGTGACAGTATGACGAAGTACAATGCAAATAGGCCGATGTCAAGCAAGCGGTGGATGCGGCGCCTGATTGTGCTGGTTACGGCCGGAGTCCTGGTAGCGTGCGGCGGCGGCACGCAGGAGGGCCGATTGACGGAGCCTGCGCAGGGCGGCGGCACTGTAAATCTCGTAACGTTGGCTGCTCTGATAACGGCGGTTCCCGCTGCGCCACCCCTTCAGACCCTGCGCAACGTCACGCCGCCGGACCCATCGGGCACTGAAGCCGGGCGGCCCGTTGGGCTGGCTGACTATGTCAGCGATCGCCCCGCGGCAGTTCGCCTAGGCAAGGCGCTTTTCTGGGACATGAACGTCGGCAGCGACGGCAACACGGCCTGCGCGACCTGCCACTTTCAGGCCGGCGCCGATAACCGCATGACCAACCAGGTCAATCCCGGCTTGGTGAACGTGAATCAGTCGATCGCCTCGCTTTTCAACAAGCCGTTTGTCGCCAGTGGTGTTCCGGGGGATGTGCCTGCTTACAGCATGAAGTCCGGCGGCAAGGGCGGGCCCAACTACACACTGGCTTTGGCCGACTTTCCCCTGCATGTTCTTGCAGACTCGCTCAACCGCGATTCGGTAATTGTGTATTCCAATGACGATGTGGTCAGCTCGCAAGGCGTGTTCGACGCCAACTTCGTACAGCCTGGACAATCGCGATTTGACGACTGCATGCTGCAGCCTGACGGCATCTTTCATGTCGGCGGGATCAACACCCGGCGAACCACAGACCGGAACTCGCCGACCGTGATCAATGCGGCGCTCAACGTCCGCAACTTCTGGGACGGCCGCGCCAACAATGTGTTTAACGGCTTTTCGCCGTTTGGCAACCGCGACCCGGACGCGGGCATCTGGGTCACGACCTCGGCTGGCGGCTCGGCCACCAAGGCACGACTCGCACTCAAGGACGCGAGCGCTGCGTCGCAAGCGGTAGGTCCCCCGGGCAGCAATGTCGAGATGTCCTGCGGTGGCCGTTCGTTCCCAAACATCGCCCGTCGGGTACTCGATTTGCCCGCGCTGAACCGCCAGGTCGTTGATCCGACCGATTCGGTGCTGGCGTCGTTCAGCGGCGCGCTCAAGCCCAAGTACCGCGAGCTGATTCAGACTGCCTTCCAGCCGCGCTTGTGGAATTCGGCACAGCCGGTGTTGCTGGGCGGCGTTGCCTACAGCCAGGCCGAGGCGAACTTCCCGCTGTTCTTCGGCTTGGCGATCCAGTTGTATGAAGCGACGCTTCTGTCTGACCAAGCCCCGCTCGATGCGTACCTGCAAGGCAACACTGTGGCGATGAGCGCGCAGGAGGTGCGTGGCATGAGCCTGTTCAGTGGCAAAGCGCAGTGCAGCAGTTGCCATGGCGGACCCGAACTGACCAACGCCGCAACCCGGCTGCGCTTGGCGCCTGCCGAGCGTATCGAGCGAATGCTCATGGGCGATGGCCGGGCGGCGATCTACGACAACGGCTTTTACAACATCGGCGTTCGGCCGACAAGTGAAGACCTGGGGGTTGGCGCAAAAGATCCTTGGGGCAATCCTCTGTCGTTCACCCGACAGTACCGGACGGTCCTTCAAGGCGGTACTGTGCCGGATCTTTTTGCCGTCGATGTGTGCTCCTTTGAGGTGCTGGTATCAACCACCAGGACCTGCGATCCGAAAAAGCTGCCTGGTACCGATTTCCGCGATGCCGTGGACGGCTCCTTCAAGACGCCGGGACTGCGCAATATCACCCTGACCGGGCCGTACTTTCACAACGGCAGCCGTGCAACACTCGAACAAGTGCTGGAGTTTTACAACCGAGGCGGAGACCGCCGGGGATCTGATGCTAATAACACCAGCCGCTTTGGTCCGAACGGCTCGAATCTTGATCCAGACATCAAGCCGCTGGGCCTCACACTTGCCGAATTGACTGATCTGGCTGCTTTTCTTAAAGCACCCCTCACTGACCCGCGTGTGGCCTGGGAGCGGGCGCCTTTCGACCATCCATCGCTGAGTCTGCCCAATGGGCATGTGGGCGACGAAACTGCCGTAGCTGGCCAGCAGTCAAGCGATCTAAAAATCGCCAAGCGCGCCCAGGATGTGCAGATGAATATTCAGGCAGTTGGCAGGGACGGCAGGCCGGCAAAGGATGGTCCACTGCAGCCATTCCATCTCTTGCTGAAATGAGATATGTCGATGGCAGCGCGACACCACGGTGATCGGGCCCTTTGGATCTCACAGCATGGCGTATCGCTTATCTTTAAATATAGAAGATGGAAGTTGATCTGTGAGCACTGCTAGAAATACCGATATCCTCGAAATTCAAACAGACAGTCGACCAAATTTGCGTGAAAAGCTGCGCAGGCTGGTTACTTCTACGTTGAATATCTGCAGTCTGGACACTTGAAATTCAGCGCCCAGTTTTTGCAGTCCTACGCGCAATAATCAGTGCCCCATTTGCCGTATATCGTCCCGCAAGCAAAGGCTACCGTGCGTTGTAAGGCTTCTGAACAGAATGAACGCGGTTAAGTGCTTGGCTCAAAACTTGTAAATTGTGAGCCAGGTTGAAAAGGCTCAAAAATACTGGATCAAAAGATACTGAAATAGGTTTCCCCCCGTGTCAGACTAGTTGCCGCTCCCATGATTGCGGATGATCCGCATTGGAGCGTTATTCATGACAACAAATCG
>NZ_JAFCTH010000046.1:0-6915 GCF_049895905.1 Polaromonas sp. DSP2-3-2b2
GATTTGTTGTCATGAATAACGCTCCAATGCGGATCATCCGCAATCATGGGAGCGGCAACTAGTCTGACACGGGGGGGGAGCCGACAGCAAGACCGTAAGTGCTGAGCAGATGGAAATCAGCCGGCTTAGAGCCAAGCTGGCACGCGTGAAGATGGAGCGCGAAATTTTGGAAAAAGCGACGGCGTACTTTGCAAGAGGGTCGATTTCAAGTGCGCCTTCATTGAGCAGCACCGCCGCCTGTAGCCGGCCTCGGCGGAGTGCCGCGTATTGCAGGTCAACGCCTGGCTATTACGCGCACTTGGTGCGCCGTGCCAGCGATGCCCAGCAACGCCACTGGAGCGATGAGGCGTTGCTGGTTCATCCAGAGGCAAGGTCAGAAGTTACCGGCCCAACATAGCTGGAAATTCTCCGCTTAACCATGTTTTGTGTTCCACTGCGCCCCAAACCCCAAGTTCAGCGCATCATCGACTGGCTGCTAGATTCTGGATTCTGGAGCAAAGTGGCTTTCAAGCGGCGTTCACGCCGTCCGTCTCAAGAATCACGCGCGCCGTCTCGACGGGTTGGTCCCAATGCGGGAAGTGGCCGCTGCGCTCGAACCAGTGCATCCGGGCCGACGGGAAAGCTGCTTGGGCGCGTACGGCCTGACGCGGCAGCAGCAGGTGGTCTTGGCGGCCCCAGCCGATGGTGACCCGGCCGGGAGTCTTTGCCGAGCCCTGCTGGAGCGCCCCGCGCGCCAACTCACGCAGCATGGCATCGAACACCGGCGTGGCTGCCAAGCTTTGCAACTCGCTCACTACAAGGAGCGGTGGCAGCAGCCACGGACGGGCCGACAACTGGGCCAGCAGCAACGTGCGGGTAAAGGCATGACGTGACAGGCTGGGGTGAAAGGGCCGCAGCAACCGCACGAGGCGAATCGATGCCGCGAGCGTCCAGTGAAACCAGCGCGTCTCCCAGCCGTGCCAGAAACCGCCGGGATCGAGCGCCACGCAGTTCCGACCAATCCCCCGCCGCGCCAGCTCTAGCACCAGCCGGCCCCCCACCGAACTACCGACAAGGTCCGCTGTCCCTAAGCCTTGCGACTGCACAAAGCTGGCGAGGGCGTCCGCATAAGCCTCAATCGTCTGCCGGCCCGCAAGCGGGGTCGACCTGCCATGTCCCGGTAGGTCGACCAATATCAGTTCGCGCGAACCACGCAATGCGGTCAAGAGCGGATCCCAGGTGCGCAGGTTTGCCCCAAGTCCATGGACCATCAGCAGCGGTCGGCCCGTGCCCAAGCGTTCAAAATGAAGGGACATGACGGTATTGTCCTCCGATGTTCGTGCTTTAGCAGGCCGCTGAAATACTGACTGCGCCGGCACAGCAACTGATTTGGAGTGGTTGGTTTTTCCGATTATTTTTCATATTTTGAAATCACAGTGCCTTTTTGGGTTGCGGCTCGCGACTTGACTCGCTCTTGGCGCCTTTTTTATCCATTTATTGCCCCTGCAGACGGACTTGTCCCAAGGTTCGCATGCGCGTCAAGTTGTACGCAGCCATCGTCAGCACGAACATCTGGTCCACGCGCTCAAGCCCGCGTACCATCACCTGGCGAATTGCGCCCACCGTTTTGGCCCAGCCAAAGCCTTGCTCGATGAGCTTTCGCTTTTGCTGCGAAACAGCGTAACCCGCTTTCTGGGCGATGGCGTCTGGCACTGCCGAGCGCCTGCCCGAGGTGTTTTGCGCCACATGCGGCACAACATTCATCGCCAGGCATGCCTCGATGAACTCCTGGGCGTCATAACCCTTGTCCGCACCCAGCGTGATTTGAGTTTTCTCATCAATCGCAGCTTGCCTGGCATCATGAATCATGACCTTAGCCGCTTCGCGCTCGGCGTGGCCATCAGCCCGCGTCACCATGGTGCTCGCAATCAAACCATTTCGGTTGTCGCTCAGCGTGTGACCCATGAAACGCAGTTCGCTGGCCGTCTTGCCCTTGCGGTACAGCCTGGCGTCCGCATCGGTGCTTGATTCGTGCGTTTCGTTTGAACGGCTTTGCCCCTTGAAGCTGCCGCCTCCTTGGTCGCCATCGCTGCCGTCCTTGCGGACAAAGCTCTTGTGGCTCGCCCAAGCCTGAATAAGCGTGCCGTCCACGCTGAAGTGCTCGCCCGAGAGCCAGCCGTGCTCGTCGGCGCTTTGCAGCACATGACTGAAACAACTCGATGACCGCATCGTGCGCCAGCAAACGCTCGCGGTTTTTCGTGAACACCGTGGGCACCCACACCGCCTCCTCCATGGCCAGGCCGATGAACCAGCGGTACAGCAGCTTGTACTAGACTTGCTCCATGAGCTGGCGCTCCGAACGGATGCTGTAAAACACCTGTAGCAACATGGCGCGCAGCAGTTTCTCGGGCGCGATGCTGGGCCGCCCGCCTTTGCTGTGCGCTTCGTACATTCCTGCAAACAGCGCATCCATCTTCCCCAGCGCCTCGTTGACCATCTGGCGTATCGCGCGCAGCGGATGGTCGGCCGGCACAAAGTCCTCCAGGCGGTGCAGCGTGAACGGGCTTTCGGTGAAGGTGTCGGCTCCGCGCATGGGTAAACTGGGTTTGTCTCGGGTTAGAAAAGGGACCGCTTCAGATTATCCGGTGAGACAGGAAACCGGAAGGCTTTGCTTTGAGGTATTTCAGCGGCCTGCTACTGCATCACCCTGCAAGATTTCCCTGAGATTCCAGACGATGCCCGCATGAAAGCCGAGGAGCAGTACCGCCGAGCCCTGGAAAAGGCGCTGGGCGGGCCGGAGGAGGTCGTGCTCGCCTACCGCGCCTGGCTAAATCTCAGCGAAAGCGGTAACGATCAGGTAGGCAAGGAGGAGGTGGCCCAGGCCATCCAATGGCAAAAGGCCTCGGACCTGGCCCGGCAAGCCGGCTTTCGCTCGCTGGGCGAATCGGCCGAGGCCTACTTCGAGTTCAAGCTGAGCCGCTGACCCGATAGCGCCTGCCAAACACCCCGCCTGGCCCCCTTGGGTTTGCCGGCATGGGCCGGCTTGGACTTCCTTTCCTACTTCAAGTCTTGATTTGCCGACATTCGGGATTGCACCGTGCATGTTCCTGAAAGCGCCAGAGTTACACTACTGGATATATGTACAGCCATTTGCCGCCCACCGCCACGCGCTATCAATCGAGCGGCCCCTTGCCGCTGCCGATGGTCGAGGGCACAGTCTGGGCGGGCTTTCCCTCGCCGGCTGCGGACTTTGCGGTCAAGCGCTGCGACCTCAACGACCTGATGGTCACGCACCCGGCGGCGACGTTCTTCTGGCGCGTGCGCGGCACCTCGATGGTGGACGCGGGCATCTGCGACGGCGACCTGCTGGTGGTCAACCGGGCGCTTTTACCCCATCACATGGACGTGGTGGTGGCCGAGGTCGACGGCGAGTTCACGGTCAAGCACTTTTGCTCCAAGGGCGGCTCGGTCTCGCTGCGCGCGGCCAACCCGACGTTTCCGCCCCTCTTACTCAAGGAAGGGCAGACCTTGACCATCTGCGGCGTGGTCACGTACACGATCCGCAAACTGCGCCCGTAGCCAACGTCGCGAACGCACCGGCACCAGGGACGCTACGGCCGGACGTCTTCAACGAAGCAACCCAAGGAGCACTGCCATGGCCCTGTTCGCGCTGGTCGACGGCAATAATTTTTATGTCTCTTGCGAGCGTGTTTTTCGGCCCAGCCTTAAGCACTGGCCGGTGGTGGTGCTCAGCAATAACGATGGCTGCTGCATCGCCCGGAGCAATGAGGCCCGGGCGCTCAACGTGAAAATGGGGGCGCCCTGGTTCGAGGTCAGGCACTTGAACGACAGCGACGGGCTGGTGGGCTTGTCGGCCAACTTCACGCTTTACGGCGACATGAGCGACCGCATGATGTCGATCGCCGCCGGGCTGGGGCCGCATCAAGAGGTCTACAGCATCGACGAAAGCTTCGTTGACCTCACGGGGGTGCGCGGTGACCTCACCGCCCGGGCTAAAAGCGTGCGCGAGCGCATCCTGCAGTGGACCGGCATTCCGACCGGGATCGGTATTGGCTCAACCAAGACCCTGGCCAAGCTGGCTAACCATATTGCCAAGACCGCCGAGCGAAAGCCTGGCAGCTACCGGGTGCGCGACATTGACTGAAAAATGGTTTTGCCTGGCCCGATGGCCGTCAAAAGCCATGCGCGCTTTTGACCAGCATTAGCACGTCCGCAACGCTGCGTCCGGGGGCGGCCATGGTCATGGACCGGCAAAACAGGTCAAGCACGTAGCAGGCGGTGGCGACCGGCACGGGCACCGCGTAGCTGAGCGCTTTGTCACCCGTGACGATCACCAGCCCGCTTTCCTGGCGCCGCACCTCGACAAACTTGTCGCGATCCGCGCCGTGGCGGCCAAAGCGCACCGAAGGGGTCAGGCCCATCAAGGTGGCGATGACGGCCGGCATTTCCTCAGGGGTGAGCTGAATCACCAGCTTGCGCTCCCAGCCATAGCCCCCGCTGGTGCCCAGGGTATGGGCCGAGTCAATGCTGACCACGTGCACGCCCATAAAATCGCCGCCCCGTCGGTGCGCGGTGACCTCCAGCGTGTGCGCCGCCACCTTGCCAAAAAGTCGAAGGCGCAGCCGGGGCGCGTCCGGGGAGTGCTCGGCGCTGGCCGCGCCGGAGGCGTTGGTAAAAGTCTCCGGCCGCTGGCGCACAAAGCGGGTAGGCAGCACGGGTAGGGCCGCCGCAGGGTTTGACGCGGCCGGCAATGCATCCACTGCGTCCATGGGTTTCCCCTCCCAGCCGGGCGTCTGGCCCTCGGGCAAGCCGTTGTCGCCATCATTATCGGGCCATGGGAAAAATGGTTGTGCCAAATCACTGTCTTCAGGGCTGTCGGGTCCTACCTCTTTTGGCGGGTCCTCTTGAGCTTGACCGGGTCCCAGGGGCAATGCGGCAGGCACCCAGGCGCGCAGCGTGTCCACGTCCGCAGGGTTGTTTTGAAGTTGCGCGATGCGGTGCTGCATGTCCCAGCCTTTTTCCCTGTGCACCAAGCCGCAGGCAAACAGACTGGCACTGGTGAAGGTCAGCCCATGGGTTTGAAGCTGGTCCAGCAGGGCAGGGCGCGTGCAGGCGGCGGCCCAGCTGAGCAGGCTCAACTCGCCGGCCGGTTCCCGGCCCCGCGCGGCCAGAAGCAGGACGCTTTCGAGTTTGTCCCGCTCGAGCCCGCCCAAATCCTCGACGAAGCCGACAAGCCGCGCCGCGTCAGGCGCAGGCGTGCCGCGCGAGGCGCACACCTGGCGCCACAATTGCTGCAGCGCCGCGTTCTCGCGCTTTGGGGTTACTAGTGGCTGCATCACATGCGGCCTTCAAAGCGGATGAGGATTGACGAGGTGCGCGCCCAGGCGGCTCATGACGCTGGCGTCCTTGAAGCCGCAGCGGCGCTGGATCTCTTGCAATGGCACGCCGGCATTGAACCACCCGGCGATGCAGGTGTTGCGCAGTGTGTTGGGGCCCATGTGGGCGAGAAGGCCCGGATCGAGGACTGTGTGGGGCGCCTGCTCGGCCAGCAAGCCTTTTGCCGCCAGGCAGCGCGCCAGGTGCGCCTGGCAGATGTTGTACAGGCCGTTGGGTGCGATGGATCGGCCGATGCGGTCGCCCACGACCAGGCGGCTGCCCGGATGCAAGTCGGGAAGGCCGACCGGGCGTACCTCCAGCCAGGCATGCAGCGCCCGGCTGGTTTCCGGATCGAGCTGCAATTCCCGTTCGTGCCCGCCGCCCGCCTTGCGCACGCGCAAGATGTATTGGGGGCCGGGCCCGCTGGTGATTTCGACCGGGTTCGCGCCCGGCTCGGCGCAGTCCAGCGTCAAGCCGATGATCTCGCGCACGGTGAGGGCGGCGCGCATCATGAGCAGCAGCGCCAGGCGGTTGCGCCTAGCCTTGAAGTCGTCGCAGCCGGGAAAGTGTTCATACAGGCCTTCGTGCAGCGCGGTCCACATGGGTAAAGACAGCGCCAGCGAAGGCACGCGCTCAGTGGCCGGCGGCTGGGCGCCCTCGGCGGGATTGACCGCGACCAGGCCGCAGGCCAGCGCATGCGCGTACAGGTCGCGCAGCACGCGCCAGTAGCGCCGCCGCGTGACGGGCGAGGTTTTCTTCAAGGAAGAGCGTGGGCCGATGGCTTGGCAGAACCGGGCGATGTCGACGCTGCGCGCCGCATCCCAGGCGACGCCGTGCACCGTGCAAAACGCCAGCCAGTGGCGCCAGACCAGCGAAGCCTGGCTCAAACCGGCCGCGCCCATGGGTTTCAATTCCTTACTTGCCAGCCGGGCGGTCTGCCAGGACGCAAAGAAGGCGTCGGGGTCCGAACCAGTCACGTCGCTCATCGCGATCACCTTCCGAGATAAATTGCATTTACAACAAAATCTGCCCAACAAATCATACCCCTCCCGCCCCCTGCCAACCCCCTCGTAAAAAGCGAAGCCTGACTTTGGCCTTCCTCATTTCCCCTTCACTCCCCCTCAAGGCCGGGGGGGGGAGGTCGTTCAGGGTTATTGGGATGGGTGTTTGTTGTAAATGCAATTATGGTGACTGTCCTTTAAATGACGCCGATCATTTCCAATTCATTGCGCAGCCGTGCCACCACGTCGCCCAAGGCCAAGGCACCGAGCCCGTTCTTCCTGAGAAATGCCTTCCACTGCGTCTGCTTGAGGGCATTCTGCGCAAACAGATCGCTCAGTCCTGAAGGCAGGGAGGACCCGCAGGAGGGCAGCGCCATCTTGCGACGCGCAAACGTCGCCTCTATCGCACGTCGCAATTCCAACGGATCGAGCGTTTTGTCGTCCAGCTGAGTATTCCGGACCAACGTGACCGCTGATTCCGGCGAACGTGACCGATGGCAATGGTCACGACAGTCGGCACGGCGGTAGACACCGTCGG
>NZ_JAFCTH010000047.1:0-5239 GCF_049895905.1 Polaromonas sp. DSP2-3-2b2
GATTCACTCATGATTTACCCATTTCTTGCGACAGTGTCCTGCTTAAACCGCTGTCTCAAATCCGGGGTCCACTTTAGACGTCTGGAGAAGTACGCAAGATCGACACCGACCAGGGCAAGCTAACCATCAAGCACGAGGCAATTGAAAACCTTCAAATGCCGGGAATGACCATGGTGTTCAAGGCAGCCGATCCTGCGATGCTACAAAAGTTGCAAATCGGCGACAAAGTCAGGTTCGCGGCCGAAAAGGCCGATGGCGCGATTGTTGTTACCGCCATCGAAGCTGCACAGTAATTCAAGTTCTAAGAACTTGGAGTTGATGGCTAGCGCTCGGAGGGGTTCATTTTTCCTAAATTCATGATGGGTAGAGGCCCCAAGCGGCTGAAAAGGAAGGTTCCTTACATTGCTTTCGGACTATCTTTTACAAACTAAATTTAGCATTGAACCGACCATGCAAAACTGCGTGGTTTCCTCCGCTGAACTGGCAAACCAGGCAAATTTTATGTGAAATTAACTTGGAGTATCAAATGAGTCATCAAACATTCAATGCCTGTATTGAAGCTTGTAACGCTTGCGTTGTTGCCTGCAATCACTGCGCGGCTTCCTGCCTGCAGGAGCAAGACGTCAAGATGATGGTGCGGTGCATTGCGCTGGACATGGATTGCGCGCAAATCTGCGCGCTGGCTTCGGCGGCAATGGCCCGTGGCAGCGAACACGCCCGGACGATCTGCGCCTTGTGCGCCGACATCTGCCAGTCGTGCGGAGACGAGTGCGCCAAGCACAACATGGCGCATTGCCAACAATGCGCCAAAGCCTGCCTTCAGTGTGCAAAAGAATGCCGCCAGATGTCTGCCATGGCCTGAACTTAAAACCACAACAATGGAGCATCATAAATGACCTCGAACTTCAAATTTAACAAGGCGCTACCTATTGCTCTCGTCGCGTTGAGCGCAGCCCTGCTGCCAGCGGCCTACGCACAAACCACAGCTGCAACGCCTGGCAAGGATTCGGTGCATGAAGGCCAAGCCCATCCCGCACCCATGTCCGGTGCAGGCATGGGTATGAAGGACATGCAAGGCATGATGAAGGACAGTAACGAGAAAATGTCTTCCATGCAGATGACTGGGAAACCTGATGTGGACTTCGCCATGATGATGCGGATGCACCACCAGGGCGCCATCGACATGGCCCAGGCCGAATTGCGCGACGGCAAGGCGCCGGAGATGCGAAAAATGGCACAGAACATCATTGCCGCGCAGAAAAAAGAAATTGCCCAGCTGGATAAATTCCTGGCAAAGCAAGGTCATACCCAGGACAAGCGGGCTAAATAAAAGTCCATGCCATACCACCAGGCAGGAGTCCGCAGCACATGCTGTTGCGGGCTTGTGCCTTTTTTTGAGGCAGCAGACCCAATGCAAATCACAAAAAAATCTGACGATGAGCCAATTGACCATACCGGCTGAGGTTCTGGACGTTATCGTGGTAGGGGCTGGCCCTGCGGGCTTGAATGCCGCGCTTGTGCTGGGCAGATGCCGCAGAAACGTCCGGCTGTTCGATGATGCAAAGCCGCGTAATGCGGTATCGCACACCATGCACGGATTTCTCAGTCGCGATGGCTTTGAGCCAGCCCAACTGCGCGCGATTGCCCGTGAGCAACTCGCTGCCTATCCCACGGTGAAAATTGAAGACGTCCGGGTGGTCGATGCAGTTCGCACGGACACAGGATTTTTGGTAACGACAAGCGATGGCCGCAGCTTTCAAGCACGCAAACTCCTACTCGCGACCGGTGTGGTTGATGAAGTACCGCAGCAGCCAGGCTTTCGCGAACTGTACAGATCAGGGGTATTCCTGTGCCCCTACTGCGACGGTTGGGAAATGCGCGACCAACCCTTGGCGGTCTACGGCCATGGCGACGACAAAGGCGGTGGGTTGGCGCTTGAAATGACGCTGTGGAGCGCAGACACGGTTCTGTGCACTGACGGCCCGTCGCAACTCACTGATGACTGCCGCCATCGCCTGGACCGAAACGGCATTGCCGTTCGGGAAGAAAAGATCGTGTGCTTGGAAATCTATAGCAGGGAGCCTTATCACGCCGCCTTTGACATTGTCTTTGAATCAGGCTCCCGCCTGCGCCGGGCTGGAATCTTTTTCAACACCGGCAGGCACCAGTCCACTGACCTGGCAAGGCGCCTGGGTTGCGATACGTATGCAACCGAGGGCTGCACAGTGGACAACAAGCAGCAGATGACCCATGTACCCGGGCTTTACATTGCCGGTGACGCTTCGCGTGATGTGCTCCAGGTCATCGTCGCGGCGGCCGAGGGCGCAGCAGCGGCCATCGGGATCAATTCCGCGCTGTTGCATGAGGATTTGGTGTGAAGGCAAAAGCAAATGCTGGCTCAGCTGTTCGACGGTGCTCGTCGTGTGCCCGTCGCACCGCGACCGCCGAGAGCTTGCCATTCTGGCCAATGCGAAGCAGTGCCACATTGCGTCAAGTAATGAATTCGTTCAGTTTGTTCGGCAAGGCAAATAGTATTATTTACAAGACTTTTTAAATTTTATCCAAGTTGGGCTCCGATACCACTATTTCAGCACCTTGTGCTCAGGAGCGCGCCATGAACACCATCTCGCCCTTACCACAGCTTGAGGCGCAGCTTAAACATGCCGACGTTCTGAATCGCGGCTGCTTCTGCTTGACTCTCGACCAAAATGCGCTGACGCTTGCGCTCGATGCAGAGGTCGGTCAACCTGACCTGTCGGAAATGATTCGGCAGCGCTGTCCCTACCTGTTCGCGGCGCAGCCCGTGTTCGTGCCGGCGATTCAACTGCAGACCATGGCGCAAGTGGTGCAGGCCGTTGAGTCGGTTGTGGCGCTTCCAGCGTATCGGGAGCAGGTCTTGGCCGCCGCGCCCGCCATTGCCCGTTTCGAGACCGGTGGCCCCCGAGGCGCCTTCTTTGGCTACGACTTTCATCTTCACCAAGGCCGGCTGGGACTTATCGAGATTAATACGAATGCAGGCGGGGCGATGCTTAATGCGTTACTGGCGCGTGCACAGCGGGCCTGCTGCACAGCGATGGAGGAGATGGTTCCAAAACTCGCTGGCGCGGCCAATTTTGAGCAGCAAATTGTTGACATGTTTCGACATGAATGGCTTCTCAGCGGCCGCACTAAGCCGCTCTCGAGTATCGCGATTGTTGACGAAGGGCCTGAGGAACAGTATCTCTACCCGGAGTTCTTGCTTTTTCAGCAACTGTTCGAGCGTCACGGGCTGCGCTCGGTCATCACCAGTCCATCGGCGCTTGAGTGGCGCGGCGGCGTGCTGTGGCATGGTGACGTCGCCATCGACCTGGTTTACAACCGGCTGACTGACTTCTACCTGGAACAAGCCAGCAGCAGTGGACTGCGTGAAGCTTACCTGAGCCGTGGGGTCGTGCTGACACCGCACCCGCAGGCCCATGCGCTGTATGCCGACAAGAGGCGGCTCGCGTTGTTCAGCGATGCGGCGCAACTGCAGGCGCTGGGCGTTCCCCAAGCTACTCAGCAGGTGCTGCTCGAACACGTACCGCGCACCGAAGTGGTTGACCCGGCTGATGAGCAGCGCCTTTGGGGCGCACGTCGAGGTCTCTTTTTCAAACCGGTTGCCGGTTTTGGGAGCCGCGCCGCGTACCGTGGCGACAAGCTGACCAAGCGTGTCTGGCAAGACATCCTTGCGGGCGACTACGTTGCACAGAGCATCGTTTTGCCTGGCGAGCGCATGGTCGATAAGTTAGACCCCAAGGCCATGAAATTTGATCTGCGCGCTTACACGTATGACGGCGCGGTGCAGTGGGTGGCTGCGCGTATGTATCAAGGACAGACCACCAACTTTCGCACACCGGGTGGTGGTTTTTCGCCGGTGTACAGCACGGTTGATGTGTCAGCACAAGCCAGCTGCGTCCCAAGAGATGACTGTGCAGGCGAAGACAAATATGCCTCCTATGTTTTCGTACTGGACGAAAAAAATGGGGTTCACCCCGTCCCGCATGCGTTGTACGTCGCGCTGGCACGGGGCCAAGCATTGGCCGAGACACTTGCTGGTCAGACTTTGCGCTTGGCTGATTGGTACGTGCGCATGAAAAATGGAGCGCCTGACACCGTGGTCAACGAGACTTATACCCAGATCCGTTTTAACCAAGAAGGGCGGGTTGATTGGACTTCAACACCGTCGACCCATCTTCTCCACACTGATCTAGCATCTGCACCCCAAGATGCCAATTGGCCCAGCATTGATGAACATGAGCGCATGCAAGCGGTGCTTTTCAACACAGACCAATGAGAGATTTCGTCAAGTAATAAATAACTTGCTGACTGTTGGAATACTTCCAGTTACTACACGACGTAGAATTTTTGGCATTATGAAATGGGCGATACGCGATTTTTTCAAGATCATCAAAGGTTAAGTGCGCCTTGATCTGATAAATTTTAGAGCCAAGAAGCAGTATTTCAGCAGCATGATAGGTGCATAGTAATATCAGCCCCGCCCCCGAAGATAATCGACCACGAATATTATCACGAAGACGAAAACCATTTACGTGCACGAATTCAATTTACGACTTCGACATTATCCGAAATCGAGAATGGACCTCTCACCCCATCCCATTACACATAAGTCACCCATCGTTGAGCTGGCGTGCATAACGGGCACCCTCGACGAAGACGGCAATCTCCTGCATGCCCAGCCAAATCGTTCTGGCGCCCGGTTCACCATCGTGCTTGCTGCCCAGAAAGCCACCGCGCTGGGCAATCAGGCGCACCACGGTATTGAGCGGGGGCGTCTGTTTGGGCACGGGCTTTTTGTTCAGGATGAACGCTGCTCGCCACTCGTCGGGCTCGAACACCAGGTCGGCCGGTAAATCGGGCAAGGTGCGCCCCAGCCGCATCAAGCGGTTGATGCGCCAGGCAATCACCATGTACAGCGCCAGCGCGGTTTGTAGCCGTTCGGTATCGACCAGTTGCAAGCGCTCGACCCGGCAGCTCTCCTTGAGCACCAGGAAAAAAAGCTCAATTTCCCACCGAGCGCGGTACCAATTGATGAGATCCACTGCAGCCTGCAGCGTGGAGGCCACCCGGTTGGTCAGCAGGCGCCAGACCACCGGCTTGGCGCCTGCCGGGGCGTTGACTTCCCCCCCGTGTCAGACTAGTTGCCGCTCCCCCGTGATTGCGGATGATCCGCATTGGAGCGCTATTCATGACAACAAAT
>NZ_JAFCTH010000048.1:0-5102 GCF_049895905.1 Polaromonas sp. DSP2-3-2b2
CGACGTCACGTTTCTGGGCTTTGTGCACCTCGCCGGCACCATGAAGTGGCTTCACTGAACTTTCAGAACAGCGCCTAATTAAAGAGCATTCGTCGCCTGCACGCTATACGCTGCAGATCTTTTTTACGCGCAAATCCAGCGCTGTCAGCCGTCGGCCGTCGGCTGTCGGCCGTCGGCAAGCCAATAAAACCACAGTCGCTTGCCATTTACGTCCCTGCTTGACGCTATGTAGGGCGGCGCATAGATGACGGGCATACGATCACGCACCATCACTGAAATGAGATCCAGGTTCAATTTCGTCCTGGATCGGACTTCAGCCTAAAAGGCAAGTAAATGAAAAAATTCGAGAGCTCTTCCAGATGCCGGACATGGTCCATGGCGCTGCTGTTCAGTGCTGTGGCCCTTGCGGCAACAGGCTGCGGCGGCGGGCGAGATGAAATCCTCGGCGCGAATGGCGCCGTAGCTATCGTCGCTCCACTTCCGATTACACCGCCACCCGGTGCAATCCTCCCCGGCGCAGTATGTCCAGTGGCCGGACCTTCGGTCACCACAACAGATCCTGCCAATGCGGACCAGGCTGCATCGACCAGCACCACCGGTGTGGCCAACAGCGGGAAAAATATCACCGCCTCCTTTAGCGAGCCGATGGACCCCGCAACGTTCACTCCAGCCAGCTTTACGCTGGCCCCAACTAACGGGACTGCTTTGGTGCCCGCGTCGGTGCGCTATGACAGCAACACCAATGTAGCGTTCCTGACAACCTCATCAGCGCTGTTGCCTAACACGGCCTATTCAGCGGTTATCCAGGGTCCTGTTTCGAACGGAACGAAAACACCCTTGGGCTGCAGTTATGCCTGGAACTTCAGGACCGCAACGGTAGCGGGACCGGCTCTTCCGCCAGTTGTCCCACCGACCATAGACCTCGGCGTGGCCAGCACCTTCGGGATCATGTCGACCTCTGCAACTACGAGCACCGGTCCAACACAAATCAACGGCGATGTCGCGCTGAGCCCAGGCACTTCACAAGCTATTCCCCCAAACCAAGTGAATGGGGTGATTCACGTGAATGACGCCGTGGCAGCGCAGGCTAAAGCTGATTTGCTTAAAGCGTATAACTTCGCCAAAGCACTGCCGCCTGGCGTAGGCCCTAACTCTCTGGGGGGAGGTGCAAACCTGAGCGGGCTAACGCTCGCTCCCGGCACCTATACGTCGGGCACGACGATTCTGATTAACGGCCCGGCGCCTGTCACTCTCGATGGAGGCGGTAACGCGAATGCGACTTGGGTCTTCCAAATTGGCTCGTCATTGACCACGGTAACAGGCGGCGTCTCGCTGATAGGCGGCGCTCAAGCCAAAAACGTTTTTTGGGTCCCTACTGCAGACGCGACCATTGGACCGAATACTATTTTCCAAGGAACCATACTGGCAGGTAGAGACGTCACCGGTAAAACGGGCGCAACGATCAACGGCAGAATACTGGCGGGTGCGATCGGCGCAGCTACAGTTGCTTTGGACAGCAATACCGTTAACGTTCCAACCCCATAAAGCTTGAAGTATCAAAGGACAGCAAAGTTATTTTTGCTGGCCTTTTTTAAACCTACAGACCGTGCTTAGGTTGCTTAGCAACGGGTAAAAAAGTTATTAACTCCTGTCGGAGAACATCATGAAATTCACAAACGCATCAGGAACGCTGGGTCTGCTGGCTCTCGCCACGCTCATCAGCCCATTGGCCATCGCGCAAGATTCTGGCTGGTACGCCGGCGCCAACGTAGGACGCTCCCTGGCGACCATCGACGACCCGCGCATCACCAGCGGGCTGCAGGCCGGCGGCCTGGCCACCAGTTCGATTTCCGACCGCGACCGCAACCACGGCTTCAAGCTTTACGGCGGCTACCAGCTCAACCGCAATTTCGCCATCGAGGGCGGCTATTTCGACCTGGGCAAGTTCGGCTACACCGCCACCACGGTGCCGGCCGGCACGCTGACCGGCGACATAAAAGTTAAGGGCCTGAATCTCGATCTGGTCGGCATCGTGCCTCTGACCGAGAAGTTTTCCGCCTTTGGTCGCGCCGGCGTGAATTACGCCCAGGCCAGGGACACCTTCAGCAGCACTGGCGCGGTCCGCGTGACCAACCCGAATCCGAGCAAGAAGGAGGCAAATTTCAAGCTGGGCCTGGGCGTTCAATACGCCTTCACCGACGCATTGGCAGTGCGCGCCGAGGCAGAACGCTACCGCATTAACGACGCCATCGGCAACAAAGGCCATATCGACCTGGTCTCGGTCGGCCTGATCTACCGCTTCGGCGCCAAGGCGCAGGCCCCGGCACCGCAAGTGGCTGCGCCCGCACCGGCACCGGTTCGCGAGGTTGTCGTGGCCGCGCCGCCGGCACCCGTACCTGCGCCACCACCGCCGGCGCCGCGTTTTGAAAAATACACCTTGTCGGCAACCGAGGTTTTTGGCTTTAACAGTGCCGAGTTGAAGCCGCAGCAAACGAAGCTCGACGAAATCGCAACTGCCCTCAAAGCCGACAGCGGTGTCAACAATGTCGTCATTACCGGTTATGCTGATCGCATTGGCTCGCCCAAAGCTAATCAGAAGTTGTCGGAGCGACGCGCCGCAGCGGTTGCAACTTACCTGACCGGCAAAGGCATCGAAGCCAGCCGCCTCAAGGCTGAAGGCAAGGGCGAGGCCAATCCAATGGTGGTTTGCAAGGACAAAAAACGCTCCGCCCTGATCAAATGCCTAGAGCCCAATCGCCGGGTGGAAGTCGAGCAGATCACCATCGAACGGCGCGTGCAATAGCCGCCGTTTAAACGGCTAGACACCAGGGCAGTGGGCAGCGAACCGCTGCCTTTTTTTTATCCGCCAATACCCCAGTACCCCTCAGCAGGCAGTAAGTTCGGTGCATCGCAGTCAGCCCGATGCCTGGCGAATCATTAGCAGGCGAGCCGAGCAGGCTGGAATCAAGACAAAACTTGGCTGTCACACTTTCCGCGCCACTGACATCACCGAATACTTGCGTAATGGCGGCAAGCTGGAGATCGCGCAGCAAATGGCTAACCATGAAAGCGCCCGTACGACGAGCCTTTATGACCCGCGAAATGATCAGGTGTCGCTCGATGAAGTGGAGCGGATCTTAATTTGACCGGGGTTATTGCTGACGTTTGCTCCCTTGCCGCCCTTATTCATACAACTGTCGAAAACGAATAGCGTTTATCGGCCGCTGCCGCGATGCAAGCCAGGCGCACCGCGGCTGATCAGCGGCAGATAAACCTGTTGGACTGAACCGCCGCCCTGGACGGTGGCAAGAAGAGGGGATTGAAAGCTTCGCCGTGACGGCCGGGTCAGCTCAAGAAGGCGCTGGCGCTGCAAACGGGCGTGGTGCAGGGGCGCCGCTCATGAAACGCGGCCTCGAACTTGGGATGGCGTGGTCATTTGGGATGGTTCGTGCAGGGATGTGGAAATGCTGTGCGCAGCACGGCCGGCACCCCCAGGGCGTGCCATGCAGCGGCAGTGAAGACCCCGGTCCCCTCGTCATGGCGGCCCCCGACCCTGTGGCCACACCGCAGTGACGCCAGGCGCTGGCAGCTGCTGGGCGCCTGGCAGTATCGCGCTGACATGCAGCCGTCCCGTTGCGCAGCATGGGCAACGGTCCACGTCAAACCTCGCCACCCTGGCCATGAAGGCCCGGACCGGCTCGGCGACCCGAGGGTCGATGACCGGCATCTGCAGGGCCAGGCGCGCAGCACTCAGCTTGACCGCCTTGCAGCTCGAAGCGAGTACCCCGTAGTGGCGAATGCGCTTGAGACCGCTGGGCAGCACATGCTGCAGGACGCGGCGCACGAACTCCATGCCTGGCAGCCGCACGGTGCGTTTTCCCCCATGCGCATCGGCGCGGACCTTGAAGGCAATGTCACTCTGGCCGACCGATGCAATGCGTTCGTTACTGATGGCCGTGCGGTGCGTGTAGCGGCTCAGGTACTCCAGCACCTGCGCCGGCCCGCCCAAGGGCGTTTTGGTATACACGACCCAGTCATGCCGGTAAAGCTGCCGGTGCCGCTCGCGCCAGGCGGGCGCCTGTCCCTGCGGGTCGCGTTCAATCTTTCCGGCCTTGCGCGCACCAGCCAGTGCGGCCATGAACTTGCCCCGGAACACCCTGGACAGCGCCTGCACCGGAAACAAAAAGCCAGGCGCGCGCGCGGGCGCTGACCACTGGCCGTTCTTGGCCAGCACGCCGCAGGCCATCACCGCATGCAGGTGAAGATGGGTTGCCAGGTCCTGGGTCCAGGTGTGCAGCACCAGGCTGAAGGCGGGCGTGCCATGAGCGCCGCCCATCCACTGGCCGCTGGCGGCAAACTGGGCCAGAGTTTGCGCCGTGCTGGCAAACAAGGTGTCGATGACCCAGCGCGGATGCGCGCCATACAAGCTGTTCAGGCTGTGCGGCAAGGTGAACACCAAGTGTGCGTATGGCACTGGCAGCACTTCGGCCAGGCGCCCCTGCAGCCAGGCGTCTTTGGCGCGCGCGCCGCACTGCGGGCAGCAGCGGTGGCGGCACGAGTGGTATTGCCAGTGGCGGTGAGGGCAGGCATCACAGGCGAGCAACTGGCCGCCCAGCGCCGGCGTGCGGCAAGCGACGATGGCCCGCCAGGCTTTGGCCTGCGCAGTGCTCAGGAGGTGATTGGCCAGATACGCCGGGCCAAACTGGCGCAGCGCATCGGCCAGGGTGGCGCTCATGGGGCGCCGGGCTCAATGACTGGGCGGCTTCACGGGTGCGCGAGGCAGCTGCGCCAGCAGCGCCAGCGCGGCATTGTTCGCACTGCCGCCCGGGCGGGCCATGTACAGGTAGCGCCCTGTCGTGCTCAGCTGGGCGTGGCCTAGCAGATGGCTGATGCTGTTCAGGTCAACGCCGCCCTCCAACAGGTGAGAGGCAAAGCAGTGCCGCAGGGAATGGATGCCCCCGGCCTTGATAATGCCTGCGGCCTTGCGAGCCGTGTAGTAATAAAGCTGCGCACTGCTGCAGTCCAGAGGCCGGGAGGGATCGCGTCGGCTGGCAAACAACCAGTCATCTGCCTTAGCACCCGAGCGGCAGGCGCGCCAGTAC
>NZ_JAFCTH010000049.1:0-2731 GCF_049895905.1 Polaromonas sp. DSP2-3-2b2
GTTCTGGTCATGAAATGAAGCTGCCGGGCAGTTAGCCATCGAAGAATTGGATGCGACAACAATTCTGACACCCGGGGTGACCTTGCGCCAGGCCCTTGACGACATCCGTGACTTCGAAAGCACTCTAGCCCCGCTGATGCAGTCGCCAGCAGCGCAAGATGAGCCAGTAATGCTGCAAATTGCATGAGTGGCTGCTTTTAGCGCGCAGATTGTCGAGGCCAAGCTCGCCAATGGCGTGCTCCACCTGCGCATTCCCAAGGCCCAGCAAGCCCGGCCGCACTGCATCGAAGTTAGCATGGGCTGAACCGGCAGCGCTGGCCGTACCGGCTGCTTTCAGCCGCGACGCTGAAAGCAGCCCGCACTGGCCAGCCATCGGCCCGACTCGCGAAAATCCGCCTTCTCCAAGCCAGCCCATACCCGTTTTTTCCAAGGGTGCGGTGACCTGGCAGGTGCCACGTATCCTGAACCCATGCGGCTTGAATCCCTGGGCGCCAAGCTTCCAATGCCGGGCCCTTTCACTGCGTGATCACCACCAGCACGCTGCAGGGCGCCTGCTCGATCAAGGCCTTGGAGACCGAACTACGCCACCAGCGAGCCGTCCACCTACTCAAATGCTGGTGACCCACAACGATCAGGTCGGCCCCAATCCGATGGGCACAGTCGGCAATCTCACGCACCGCATGCCCAATGAGCACCTCGCCGCGCACGCGAAGGCCGGCATCGGCCAGCTTTCTCACACCTGTCTCGAGGATGGTCTGGTAGCGAGCTGTCTCGCTTTCCTGCACCGTTCCGACATAGACGAGTCCTTGCGTCCCAACGGAGTCCAGGGGAAGCGGCATCACGGCAATCAGCATCATTGAACTTTGGCGAGTGTTCTCCGATGCGTCAAAGCCCTCGAGGAAACTGAACAACGAAGGCGCGCGCTCCCCAGGCGCAGTAGGATAGGCGCTGCTAAAACTTTAGAAGAACTCAACATGAATGAACTCGTCAAGCTCCGCCAGCAAATTGCCGACATGGAAAAGCAGGCCACCGAACTGCAAAAGAAGAACCGGCCCGCCGTCCTGGCCGAACTGCGCGAACAGATGGCCGCCTACGGCATCACGGCCGAAGAGTTGAGCCGTCCGGCGGCCAAGGCTGCCAGGCCCAAGGCGCTGCAGGCCAAGCCTGCTGCGAGCGCGCCCAAGAGCAAAAAGGCGGCCGCGCCGTCGCCCGCGAAATACCGCGGACCCGAAGGCCAGACGTGGACCGGCCGCGGAACCGTGCCAAAGTGGCTCAACGAGTTGCTGGCGGGCGGCAAGACCCGGGACGATTTTCTCATCCGCCAGGACACGCCAGCGTAGGTCAGGGTTGGACCACAGGCATCACAGACGGCTTGAATCGGGCTGCTTCTGCAACGCATGCCTGGCGTCAACCTGGCTTGATACAGAGCACTCACTCAATAGCAGGTCCAAGTGAAAGCGGTGAAGGTGCGCACCACTTGGCAAAACAGTCTGAATTGCGTTGCAGGTCAGGTGAGCTGCCGGCCAAACAAAAAGCCTCGGCACATGTGGATGCGCTGAGGCTTTTGTCTTGGTTGCGCGGGCAAGATTTGAACTTACGACCTTTGGGTTATGAGCCCAACGAGCTACCAGGCTGCTCCACCGCGCGGAAATTTCGAAAGCGACCTGGCCCTCAAAGGCTTGAGCGCTGTTGTGCTTGTGATGCTCGTACTTCCCAGCACAAAGCATCTGCAATAGGTCTCTATTGTACGGCAGCACTGGGGTTGGTATCTCATCGCCTAAAAGCCCAGCTCCAGCGATAACACCAGTGCCTTGATGGCCGCCAGCCAGATACCAGCAGGGCAGTCCGCTAGGGCCTGAAATCTTGCCCGGCTTGCACTGCAAGCTTGCTGCGGCAGACTTGATGCGTCACAGCCACCACCAGCGCCGCCAGCAGAAAGAACATCTGCCACTCGATGGTCGGTGATTCTGGCTGGACTGTGCCTTTCTACCGCTGAACACGCGTATTGCGCGCCAGGAAGGCGATGGCCTAGAGCTGGGCTGGCGCATAATTTCAAGGGTACGGGTGCCAAAGCATTCGCACAGCGTCAGGTGATGGGTCAGTTTCGCAGGCGAAGGCGCTTCTTTTCGTGTGTGTTTTGCTTTCGGAACCCCCCCATCGCTTTTGTTTTTGTGTTTTTCGAGGAATCCCCTTCATGGGCAACAAACTATACGTCGGTAACCTGCCTTACACGGTGCGTGACGAAGACTTGCAGCAATCGTTTGGTCAATTCGGCGCGGTCACCAGCGCCAAAGTCATGATGGAGCGCGACACGGGTCGCTCCAAAGGCTTTGGATTTGTCGAGATGGCGAACGACGCTCAAGCGCAAGCGGCCATTAACGGCATGAACGGCCAGCCTCTGGGCGGGCGCAGTATTACCGTGAACGAAGCCCGTCCGATGGAGGCACGTCCTCCACGCACCGGCGGCTTCGGCGGCGGCGGTGGTGGTGATCGTTCTGGCGGCGGCGGCTATGGCGGTGGCGATCGCTCTGGCGGCGGCTATGGTGGCGGCGGTGGCCGTTCGGGCGGCGGCGGCTATGGCGGTGGAGATCGTTCTGGCGGCGGTGGCTACGGCGGCGGTGGCGGTGGTCGCGGCGGCTACTAAGCCCTGCTCACCTAGTCAACGGCAAATATGCTGCTGCAACCAGCTGTTTTAGTCTTGCACTGAGCAAAGCACAAAAGGCTTCGGAAC
>NZ_JAFCTH010000050.1:0-1678 GCF_049895905.1 Polaromonas sp. DSP2-3-2b2
CCCCCCGTGTCAGACTAGTTGCCGCTCCCATGATTGCGGATGATCCGCATTGGAGCGTTATTCATGACAACAAATCGACATTCAACTGAATTCCAAGAACAAGCCCTGAGCAAAGCCAGGCAACGAGGCAAACGCAGCGTCCAGGACGTAGCCAATGATTTGAATATGCCGGTGGGCACCTTGAGAAAATGGATCAGCAAGTCCAACCGAAAGCATGAAGTCGGTGGCCCCGCAGCGCAACTGCCTGACGACTTACCGGCCCAATCGTGGGGCCCTGCCCAGCGCTTGCTTGCGCTGAACCAGACGCATGCCATGACGCCCACACAACTGCATGCCTGGTGCCGGGAGAAGGGGTTGTTTGAGCACCAGTTGAAGGCTTGGGGTGAGGCGTTTTGCAACGCCACAGCGCCTGAATCGCGCGAAGCCAGGGCGGCGTTGCGTGAACTGCAAGTCAAACACGATGGGCTGCAGCGTGAACTGCGTCGAAAAGAGAAGGCGCTGGCCGAAGCCGCAGCCTTGCTGGTGCTTGCTGAAAAAAGTTCCAGGCCCTGTGGGAGGACGAGGAGAAATGACTACTTGCCAACAGCGCCAGACCCTGCTGACGCTGATCCGGCAGTCCTGCGAGAGCGGCGCACGTCTGCAAAAGGCCTGCGCCCTGATTGGGTTGGATGCGCGTACCGTTCAGCGCTGGCAGCACCCTGGCAACCAGCAAGGCGACCTCAGGGTCGGCAACAAACGCCGCATCACCGTGCCGCCCAACAAGCTCAGCGAGGCCGAGAGGAAAGCTGCGCTGGAGTTACTCAACAGCGAGCAATTCAAGGATCTGCCACCGAGCCAAATCGTGCCGCGCCTGGCTGACCAGGGCGTGTATGTGGCGAGCGAGTCGACCCTGTACCGGCTGCTGCGTGAAGTCGGTCAGCTCAGCCATCGCCGCCTGGAGCGGGTGGCGGACAAACGCAGCCGGCCACGCGCGCTGGTGGCGACCGGGCCCGACCAGATTTATTGCTGGGACATCAGCTACTTGCCCACCGAGGTACGCGGCTGTTACTTCTACCTTTACCTGTTTGTGGACCTGTTCAGCCGCCGGATCGTTGGCTGGCAGGTCTACGACTGTGAGAGTGCCGAGCTGGCCAGCCAGCTGCTGAG
Source organism: Polaromonas sp. DSP2-3-2b2 (assembly GCF_049895905.1). Lineage (NCBI taxonomy): Bacteria > Pseudomonadati > Pseudomonadota > Betaproteobacteria > Burkholderiales > Comamonadaceae > Polaromonas > Polaromonas sp. DSP2-3-2b2. Next base: position 1,147 of record NZ_JAFCTH010000050.1, read on the forward strand.
GGCCATCTGCGAGCGCCAGGGCATCACGCCCCATCAGCTTACCGTTCACTCGGACAACGGCTCCCCGATGAAGGGAGAAACGATGCTCGCTACCATGCAGCGTCTGGGTGTGGCGGCTTCTCGCAGCCGACCGGCGGTCAGTAACGACAATCCTTACTCCGAGGCTTTGTTCAGGACACTGAAGTACCGGCCTCAACTGCCCGTCAAACCGTTCAACAGCCTGCTGCAGGCGCGGCGCTGGGTTACCGGATTAGTTCATTGGTACAACCACGAACATCGCCACAGCGCCATTCGATTTATAACCCCAGCGCAGCGGCACTTAAAACTCGATGAGGCCATTCTGGCTGAACGCGCCAAGGTCTATGCTGCGGCCCGAAACGCCAATCCCAACCGCTGGTCAGGGGGAACTCGCAATTGGTCGCCAATCACCGAAGTGCACCTCAACCCGCAAACACCAAAGGATCAGAATCAAACACAAAAACTAGCCGCTTGAGCATCGAACTTTTTGCGGCAACTACCTTGACAGCGCCCG
>NZ_JAFCTH010000051.1:0-1635 GCF_049895905.1 Polaromonas sp. DSP2-3-2b2
CGATTTGTTGTCATGAATAACGCTCCAATGCGGATCATCCGCAATCATGGGAGCGGCAACTAGTCTGACACGGGGGGTTAAGCAGCCAAAGGAAAGGTTGATGCAGTTGAAGGCAGTGAGGCAGCAACGCGCAATGTGATGTGAAATAGGTCAGACCGGGGCAAGCTAAACCTGAGCGACAACAAGGGCATCGATAGCCCGAAAGCTAGATGAGGTGTTTGCCAGCGGATATGCATCGGGGCCCGTGGAACGATCAGGCAAATTGAAAAACTCCACAACCAAGGCCGAATATAAGTTTGCAGCCGACTTCATCACAAAACAATGCAAATTGCTCTTGATTGCCGGGAGGCATCCATATAAGTTGTCGCCTGTGAGTCTTGAATTGAAGCGGCTTTTTTGAACTCCTTGCGGTCCTCCTTTTGGTCATGCTTTTGATCGGGATTGAGGTACACCTCGCGCACGTGTTGCCAGTTGCGCGTGGTGCCGCTCCAGCGCTGGGGGTTGGCGGACGGCTTGGAGCGTTTGAACAAGGAGCTCAAACGCCGAACCCGCGTAGCCACGCTGTTTCCCAACTCTGCCAGTTGCCTGCGCCTGGTCAGTGCCCTGCTGGCCGAACAAGATGAGGAAGGGATGACCGCAAAAATCTACCTGTCCATAAAGCCCTGAGCATTGCCAACGCCCAAAACCGAATCTCGGAAATTTACAGAAAAGAAGTTGCTTTATCCGCCGACGGCGCGCGCCAGTTCCGCATGGCCAGACGCGTGCAAAGCGGCCAGGTGTTCATCAACAACTACGGAGCGGGCGGCGGCGTGGAACTGCCTTTTGGCGGCGTAAAGTCGTCAGGCCATGGCCGCAAAAAGGGATTCGAGGCGCTGTATGGGTTCACCACGCTGAAGACGGTGGCCGTGCGGCATGGATAGCTTGTACCTGCTTTCAATAAATCACGGAATTGACGAGTGACACGCCCCGCGCATTGCGCCCATTTCCTGAAGGCTGCCTGCGCTGATCCAGCACATTGGTTTTCATCACCACCACCATTTGTCGCATCGCCGGTCCCCAACTGATATGCAAAGGCCTGTCGCGACCGTAGTAGTACATGGCGTCAAATTGAAGATTGGATGCAATCCAAAGTGCGACTTTATCCATCTGGGTTTCTCTGTCAGGAATAAAGAAGTCGCATGCAGCCCCTCGATGGCGGCAGATCGCATTGCCTTTGGTATTGAGTTCGCAGGAGGCGTGCTGGTCAACCTGTGGCGCTATGCCGGGATTTGGTTTTTTGGAAATCAAACCCGCAAGAGTTTGGGAACAAAAACCGTAAGTCAGAGAAGGTTTGCCGTATATGTCCGCAATTGGATCAAGCACGACGATAGCCAATTGGGAAATTGCCAGCCATGAAGCTTCTTGCGCAGGACGATTGTTGATGGATGAGCCTTTCGCATCAAGGTCCAGCCACGTTTCTCCGCATTCAATGAAATCCCGGAAGGAAAAATGCTTTCCGGCCTTGTCTTCAAGATTAAAAATACGCATGGTCTGGGTTTTCTGATTAGGCCGTGTTCGGAAAGTCAATGGAGCCATTTCATGGTGCCGGCGATGTGCACGAAGCCCAGAAACGTGACGTCGAGCTTGTCATAGCGG
>NZ_JAFCTH010000052.1:0-1355 GCF_049895905.1 Polaromonas sp. DSP2-3-2b2
GCCATCCCATTACACACAAGTCACCCATCGTTGAACTGTCGGGCATAACGGGCACCCTCGACAAAGACGGCAATCTCCTGCATACCCAGCCAAATCGTCCTGGCGCCGGGTTCACCATCGTGCTTTCTGCCCAGAAAGCCGCCGCGCTGGGCAATCAGGCGCACCACGGTGTTAAGCGTGGGAGTCTGCCTGGGCACGGGTTTTTTGTTCTGTATGAACGCCGCTCGCCACTCGTCAGGCTCGAACAGCAGGTCAGCTGGTAAATCGGGCAAGGTGCGCCCCAGCCGCATCAAGCGGTTGATGCGCCAGGCAATCACCATGTACAGCGCCAGTGCGGTTTGCAGCCGGTCAGCATCGCTGAGCTGCAGCCGTTCGACCCGACAGCCCTCCTTGAGGACCAGGAAAAAAAGCTCAATTTAACACCGGGCGCGATACCAATCGACCAGCTCCACCGCAGCCTGCAGCGTGGTCGCCGCCCGGTTGGTGAGCAAACGCCAGACCACCGGCTTGGCGCCTGCCGGTGCGTTGACTTCCGATGCGATGAGGCAGGTCACTTCGAGCTGGCCGCCCTGGCGGTCAGGCAATATCATGCGCTGGGCGCGCACCTCCTGCTCGACCGCGCGGGCCTTGCGCCCGCGACCGGCCGGCATCTCGAAGCGAATATGCCCCAGCGGCGCGCTGGTCATCACCTGGTCCCACAGCTTGCCGCCCTCGGGCAACACCCGGTTGTGCTGGCAGCGCACCAGATAATCGGCCGCGTGGTTCATCTTGCGCGCCATCACCAGCAGCGCCAGGATGTCCGACTCGCGGTCGCCGATGCATACATGACGCGTGCCTGGCAGCTCGCTGGCCTGCTCGGCAATGCGTTCGTAACTTTCCACCCATCGCACGCTTTCGAGCACGCCGCCGCGCGGTCCATCGCCCGTCTTGAACTCGCGCGCCCACGTCCAGGCGTTCATCACCCCCAGCGGCTCGCGCTGGGGCGTGACCACATAGGTCGGGTGCAAATACAGCCCACGCTGGGCCTCGTAGCTCAGGGGCCCCAGGCCCGTCATCGCCTGGCCGTTGTAGTCCAGCTCGGTCGTGTCTTGCAGGCACAGCACCACCGCGTGCTCGCGGATGCGGCCCATCGTCGCCTGGCGGTGGGCCGTCATCACGTCTTCGCAGCTGACCTGCTCGTTGCGCAGGAAGCGATAGGCCGCCGCCGTCTCGGCCCAGTTCTCGCACGCTCCCGGAATACTTGCTCCGGGCTTTTGTCCCAGCCGCTCGGCCAGCAGCACGGCGCGCCGGTTCAGACGCGGGTCACCCAAATCAATCGTCTCGAATTCTTGTTCCGCCCAGCCCATCCATCCGCC
>NZ_JAFCTH010000053.1:0-1325 GCF_049895905.1 Polaromonas sp. DSP2-3-2b2
TGGTGCTGCTGGCGTCGGTGGTGGCCTGCGGCGTGGGGCTGGCGGCGGCAGCGATTCCGGCGCGCCGTTCAGTAACGAAGCCGAGGGCCGCGTTGGCAGCGAGTACGGCGCCGATCGCTCCTGCATCGGCCAACGCTGCCGTGGCCAGCGCCAGGCCGGCCGAGCCGCCGAGCAGCGCCACGGGCACTGACTGGAACTGGCCGAGCAGGATCTCTGCAGTGCTGCGTCCCGTGATGTCCCGGATCTCATTCGGTCCCCCTTGGATGAGACGCGCATGGGCGTCGTCGGGTGTCAAGCCGCGCTCGACATCGAGTGACCGGACGCCGCCGAGATCGGCAAGTAGCCGGCCGATCGGTGTACTGTGCGGTGTCTCCGCTCCGCCGTGGGCGGCTCCTAGCATTGACGGCGAAGGAGGCGCTGCCTGTGAACGTGGAGCAGGCTCGGATTGCCGCATTGCCGTTGGCGAAGGGGCCAACGCCGGGCTGCCGAAATGCGCCTCGACGGTCGCCGACAGCCAGTCGATCCAGAACGCCTCGTCGCGGTCCGGCGTCAGCGGCACGCGCACCGAACCGGTTTCGACATGGATACTCAGGGCTTCGATGCCGGACGATGTGAGCCGGCCCGCCAGTGCAGAATTGCGCAACAGGCCGCGTACCCGCACTCGCACCCCGCAACTGTTCCTGGAAGTGGTGATGGCATAGCGCTCGATAACGGGCATTTCAAGAAACCATAGACCGTCAGTGTGACAGAACCATGACAATCCCACAACGGTACGGGGCCGGCCTACGGCACTTTTGAATACCTACAATCAAACAAGAATTGTGGGTTTATGCGCCAATGACTGCTTCGTCCTGATGAGCCAAATCAAAATGCCCGCTGTGCCCCTGGCCGCACCGCCCGGTGAAAGCTCTGCTGACCGGATCGGCCCCCACGCCTTGCGGGCTGACTACGCCGAGACCGCCGAAGTTGTTCGCCAACGCATCCGGCAGCAGGGTCTCAGGGGCTGGGATCTCGTGTGCGTGGTCGACGGCGACGGGCGCCTGCTGGGCACGCTAACCGCCTCGGAATTGCCGGCCCTGCCAGACGCCACGGCGCTGGGCACGGTGGCGGCGCGCGATGGACCTACGGTCTTGCCGGGTGCTGACCAGGAGCTGATGGCCTCAATTGCGCTGCACCACCATGTGGCCTCGATGCCGGTGGTCGATGAAGCCGGCCGGCTGGTCGGCGTCGTCGGACCGACAACGCTGATGGGCAAGGCGACGACCGCGATTTTCTATTCGATCAGCAACACCCAGCCCGGCTTACGCGGCGTGAGTTTTGGCGAC
>NZ_JAFCTH010000054.1:0-1247 GCF_049895905.1 Polaromonas sp. DSP2-3-2b2
GATTTGTTGTCATGAATAACGCTCCAATGCGGATCATCCGCAATCATGGGAGCGGCAACTAGTCTGACACGGGGGGTCACCAGGCCGATCTGGAGCACTCCCCACCACATGCGCGCGTCGATCGCACGCGCATTGGACTTGCGGGGCGGCCGCGCCATCACGTCCTCGGTTTCGGGGTCCACACCCAGGGCCAGGGCCGGGCTGGAATCGGTGATCAGGTTGATCCACAAGATCTGGGTGGCCAGTAGCGGCAGCACCAGCGTCCCCGCATTACTTGCGTCACCCGCGTCTTTCAACCCGATCACGCCAGCGCCTACCACGCCCAGGAAGACGGTCAGCACCTCGCCCATGTTCGAGGACAGCAAGTAGCGCAGGAACGTGCGGATATTGCCGAAGATGCCGCGGCCCTCGCGCACCGCCTCGACGATGGTGGCGAAGTTGTCGTCAAGCAGGATCATGTTAGCCGCCTCCTTTGTCACCTGCGTGCCGGTCATGCCCATCGCCACGCCAATGTCGGCTGCCTTAAGTGCCGGGGCGTCGTTGACGCCATCGCCGGTCATGGCCACGATGTTGCCGTCGGCCTGCAGCGCTGCGACGATGCGCAGCTTGTGCGCCGGCGCCACTCGCGCGTACACCGCGTGCTGGCGCACGGCGACGGCAAAAGCCGCATCGTCCAGGGCGTCCAGATCGCTGCCGGTCAATGCCGGCGTGCCCACCGCCACGACGCCCAGGTCGGCCGCGATGCGGGCGGCCGTGCGCGGATGGTCGCCGGTGATCATCAGCACCCGGATGCCGGCCCGGTGCGCCTCGCGAATCGCCTGGGCGGCTTCCGGACGCGGCGGGTCGATGATGCCCACCGTGCCGACAAAGATCAGGTCCTTTTCCAGCACCTCGGCATCCTGCAGATTCTCGCCCGGGGCCAGGGGGCGGTAGGCCACCGACAAGGTGCGCAGCGCCTCGTCAGAGAGCCGGTCCACATCGTCCAAAGCCCGCGCGCGCAGCGCGTCATCGAAGGGGAGGACGTCCAGCCCCATGCGCACACGCGTGCAGCGCGCGAGCAGCACGTCTGGCGCACCCTTGGTGATCATCATCAATGCGCCGCCGTGCTCATGGTCGCGCTCGATCGTGGACATCATCTTGCGATCGGAGGTGAAAGGAATCTCGGCCACGCGCTCAAAGCGCTGCATGCGCTGCGCCTGCACGCCCAGTTTGCGCTCGGCCACCAAAAAGGCCGCTTCGGTCGGGTC
>NZ_JAFCTH010000055.1:0-1245 GCF_049895905.1 Polaromonas sp. DSP2-3-2b2
GAAGGTATCGGCGCGGCCTGGAGTTGCTGGCAGGCAACCGGGGCCGCCGCCGTGGTTTGTTTCGGTTCGGGCCGTATGCGTGCTGTAGCTGCTGAATTGCGCCAGCGTGACGCCGCCGCCCGGCTGGTGCTGGTGCCTGACACGGGCAAGGAGGAGCAGGCCCAAGCGATAGCCAAAGAGGTAAACGCCCTTGTCGTGACCTTAGCGCCCGGCTGGCCGAAAAACAGCGACGTGAACGACCTGATGCAGCGTGACGGGTGCGACGTGCTGGCCGCGCTGCTGGAATCGGCAACAGAGCCGCCCAAGCCGGAACCGCGTTACAAGCTGCTGGGGGCTGATGACCTGCGCAACCTGCCCGCCCTTGCCTGGCGCGTGCGTGGCGTGCTGCCCGCCGTGGGGCTGGCCGGGCTCTATGGCCCAAGCGCATCCGGTAAATCGTTCCTGGCGCTGGATATGGCGGCCGCCATTGCAGAGGGCCGCCGCTGGTTTGATTGCCGGGTGGAGGCCGCGCCCGTGGTGTATGCCGCGCTGGAAGGTGAAGGAGGTTTCCGGCTGCGCGTGGCCGCATGGGAGGCGCACACGGGCCGCGCCCTGCCCGATGGCCTGGCGATGGTGCTGCAGTCGTTCAAGCTGACAGAGCCGCAAGACATAGCCGACCTGGCCGCCGTGGTGCCTGCTGGCGCTGTGGTATTTCTCGACACGCTGAACCGGGCCGCCCCGACCGCTGATGAAAACTCATCAAAGGACATGGGCGAAATCCTAAGCGCCGCGAAGCACCTGCAAAGCCTTATCAATGGGCTGGTGGTGCTGGTTCACCATACGGGCAAGGACGCAACCAAAGGGCTACGGGGTCACAGTTCGCTATTCGCTGCCCTTGATGCCGCCGTGGAAGTCTCACGCGATGGCGAGCGCCGGGAGTGGAAGGTTGCCAAGTCCAAGGACGGACAAGACGGGGATGCGCAACCGTTCAAGCTGCAAATTGAAACGCTGGGGACTGATGACTATGGGGATACCGTTACATCGTGCGTGGTGGTGCGAGATACCGCCGCACAAGACGTTAGGGCTGTGAAGCTGCCCCAGGGTGGAAATCAGCGGCTGGTGCTGGATGCACTGCGCCCGATGTTCAAGGACGGCGCGACAGGCAAGCCCGGTGCCCCGCCGCTGGCACGCTGTATCGAGCTTGAGGCCGCTGTGAGTGCTGGGGCTGGCCGCCTGACGTGTGAGACGTGGCGACGTGCAACCCGC
>NZ_JAFCTH010000056.1:0-1212 GCF_049895905.1 Polaromonas sp. DSP2-3-2b2
AACTGGGTTTGTCTCGGGTTAGAAAAGGGACCGCTTCAGATTATCCGGTGAGACAGGAAACCGGAAGGCTTTGCTTTTTGGTATTTCAGCGGCCTGCTAGGGGTTCGCGCGCAGGCGCTACTGAAAATTCAGGACAACCATGTGCAGACCTGTGCAGACCTGTGCAGACCTGTGCAGACCTGTGCAGCCCGATCCAGGCCGGTCAGTGCAGGTCACGTCCGGGGAGATGCCCCAGCAGTTCGTCGGATGCAACATTTAACGGGCCGTCACTTCCGTCGCAACGGGAGATTGCTTCCAAGGCCAGATTGAAACAGATCAAATCTCTTGCAACTCTCGTACAGCCTCTGCGCCTGCAGCTTTTCGTACATCGGTTCACGTAATCTCAAAATATTCTCCTGCAGAGCTCGTCAGGGTGCTAAGAGCCATTATTTTCTCCGCTCTTTAACCATTGATAAAAACCGTTGAACTAAACCGCTGACGCGGTGGCGGGTGTGCGCAGACCGGCAGGGCGTCGTTGTTCTGCGCGGTGCTTGCCTTGAACGGCATTGAGGTGAAACCTTGGAAGCGGGGAATGGTCCCCGCTTTCAGGGAGATTTGTCATGACACCTCTTCGCCAACGCATGCTCGATGCGATGGTGCTGCGCGGCTTTGCCCAGCGCACCCAATGGACCTATGTGACGGCCGTCAAGCAACTGGCGCGCTACCACGACTGCAGCCCGGAGTTGCTGAGCGACCAGCAGATCCAGGCCTACTTGTTGCATTTGCTCCAGGAACGCCACCGCTCGCGCTCGACCGTCAACACGACCTCGTGCGCCATCCGGTTTTTGATCTGCGACGTGCTGGGTCAGCGCGAGCGCCGCGTCAAGATTCCGCTCGGGCGTATCCCGCAGCGTCTGCCCGAGTTGCTCTCGCGCGCCGAGGTGGCCGCGTTGCTGGACGCGCCGATGCCGATCAAGGCGCGCACCTTCCTGATGACGGCGTATGCCAGCGGCCTGCGCCTCAATGAGCTGTGTCACCTGCGCGGCTGCGACATCGATTCGGCCCCGGACCGCATGTGCATCCGTGTCGTCCAGGGCAAGGGCGCTAAGGACCGCTACAGCCTTCTCACGCACGAGCTGCTTGACCAATTGCGCCTGTACTGGCGCGCCTGCCGCTCGGGTGCTAAGGCAGATGACTGGTTGTTTGCCAGCCGACGCGATCCCTCCCGGCCTC
>NZ_JAFCTH010000057.1:0-1133 GCF_049895905.1 Polaromonas sp. DSP2-3-2b2
GCCTGGACGGCGCCGGTGAAGCCTTGCGCATTCTGGTCAACGAAGCCTCGCGCATTGAGCGCGCGCAGCACCTGCAGGCCACGCCGTATGAGCGCTCGGCCCAGCGCGTGGATTACGCCAACGGCTACAAAAACAAAACGGTTCTGACCCGCATGGGCGAAGTCACCTTTGAGGTGCCGCAGGTGCGCTCGGGCGGCTTTTACCCCAGCGCCCTGGAGCGCGGCAGCCGCTTCGTGAGCAGGCGATGAATCTGGCGCTCGCCGAGATGTATGTGCAAGGTGTCTCCACGCGCAAAGTCATCGAAGTATTGCAAAATCTGGTGGGGCCCGAGGTCAGCATCTCCAGCACGCAAGTTAGCCGTTGCACGGCGCTGCTCGATACAGGCTTGCACGCCTGGCGTACCCGGCCCCTGGAGGAGACACCGTACGTGATTTTGGATGCCCGATACGAACGCGTGCGCGAGGCGGGACGGGTGGTGGACTGTGCGGTTTTGGTGGCCATCGGTGTGACGGCTTCAGGCCACCGCCGGGTGCTGGGCGTCTCGGTGGCGCTGTCAGAGGCCGAGGTGCATTGGCGGGCCTTTTTGGACAGCCTGATTGAGCGCGGCCTGCGCGGGGTCAAGTTTCTTGCCAGCGATGACCATGCCGGTTTGAAAGCCGCACGCAAGGCGATGTTTCCCGGCGTGCCCTGGCAGCGCTGCCAGTTCCACCTCCAACGCAACGCTCAGGGCTACGTCAGCCGGCTGGACCAGCGCTCGCCGGTGGCCCGGCAAATACGGGGCATCTTCAATGCGAGTGATGCCATTGAGGCACAACGCCTGCTCAACGCAGCGCTCAAGGACTGGCAGCTCAGCCATCCACAATTGGCCGCCTGGGCCGAGAACAACTTGCCCGATGGCTTTGCCGCCTTTGACTTGCCCGAGGCCCATCGGGTGCGCATGCGCACCACCAACGGCTTGGAGCGTTTGAACAAGGAACTCAAACGCCGAACCCGCGTTGCCACTTTGTGCCCCAACTCTGCCAGTTGCCTGCGCCTGGTCAGTGCCTTGCTGGCCGAACAAGATGAGGAATGGATGACCGCAAAAATCTACCTGTCCATGAAATCCTGAGCACCGCCAACCGCCAACCGCCAAC
>NZ_JAFCTH010000058.1:0-1102 GCF_049895905.1 Polaromonas sp. DSP2-3-2b2
ATCGGCGGCATCCACGTTGTCGTCCACCACCAGCACGCGGCGCGATGTTGCGGACGGCAAGGCCGTTGGGGCTAACGGCAACGGCGGCGGCGCCATGGGCGCGAGCATCAGCGGCAGACGCACGACAAATTCGCTACCCTGGCCCAAGACGCTGGCAACCTCTACGCTCCCGCCGTGCAGCTCCACCAGTCGCTTGACCAGGCACAAGCCAATGCCCAGTCCCCCCTGGGAGCGGTCAAGCGAGCGTTCGGCCTGCGTGAACAACTCGAAGATGCGCGGCAGCAGTTCGGCGGTGATGCCAATGCCCGTATCGCGCACGCGCAGCACCGCCATATCGCCCTCTTGCTCGACGCTCAGCCACAGGCGGCCGCCTTCGTCGGTGTACTTGGCGGCGTTGGTGAGCAGGTTCACCACCACCTGCTCCAGCCGGGCAGCATCCGCATGGAGCCAAAGAGCTTGCGCGGGCAAGGACAGCATAAGCACATGGCGGCGCTGCGCCATCAGCGCATTGGCCGTTTCCACCGCCCGGTCCACGACGCCGCGCATGGCAATGCGTTCGAGCCGAAGCTGAACCCGGCCGGTGCTGATGCGCGAGACTTCCAGCAGGTCGTCGATCAGATGCTTCAAATTGCCCACCTGGCGCTCAATGATCGTGCGGGCCTGCTGCTGGATGGGGTGTTCGTCTTTATGCAGTTGTAGGATCATCAAGGCGTTGGTGATTGGGGCGAGCGGGTTGCGCAGTTCATGGCTGAGCATCGCCAGGAACTCGTCCTTGCGCCGGTCCAGGTTGGCCAGGGTAGCTGCCTGCTCCCGGGTCATGCGCTCCAGGCGGCTGCGCTCGGTGATGTCGAAAAGACAGCTGATGGCGCCGGTAATTTCCCCGTTCGCGTTCTTGATCGGCACGACGTTGGCGATGACGGTGACACGGGAACCGTCGGGTCGCTCGACGATGGCTTCGAGGTCGTGCGCCGCCACGATCTCGCCCTTTAGAACCGCAGCTACCGGAGACTGCGCGTGCGGCAATAGCGGTGGCTGTCAAGGAAGTTGTCGCCTGAAGTGAAGTGAGTCAGGCTGCTTTTTGCGTGTTTCGAAGCTCCTTTAT
>NZ_JAFCTH010000059.1:0-1040 GCF_049895905.1 Polaromonas sp. DSP2-3-2b2
AAGCTCTGCGTGCCCATGGCAAGCCTGAAATATTCAACAGCGACCAGGGGGCCCAGTTCACCAGTGACGGCTTTACCCATCTCATTACACACATGCCCGTAATATAGGCAGCAGAGTAATTAAAGGGGCGAGTGGATGGGCTGGGCGCAACAGGAATTCGAGACGATTGATTTGGGTGACCCGCGTCTGAACCGGCGCGCCGTACTGCTGGCCGAACGGCTGGGGCAAAAGCCCGGTGCGAGCATTCCCGGGGCGTGCGAGAACTGGGCCGAGACGGCAGCGGCCTACCGGTTTCTACGCAACGAGCAGGTCAGCTGTGAAGAGGTGATGGCGGCCCACCGCCAAGCGACGATGGGCCGCATCCGCGAGCACGCGGTGGTGCTGTGCCTGCAGGACACGACCGAGCTGGACTACAACGGGCAGGCGATGACGGGCCTGGGGCCGCTGAGCTACGAAGCGCAGCGCGGGCTGTATTTGCACCCGACCTACGTGGTCACGCCCGAGCGCGAGCCGCTGGGGGTGATGAATGCCTGGACGTGGGCGCGCGAATTCAAGGCGGGCGATGCGCCGCGCGGCGGCGTGCTCGAAAGCGTGCGCTGGGTGGAAAGTTACGAGCGCATCGCCGAGCAAGCCAGCGAGTTGCCCGGCACGCGCCATGTATGCATCGGCGACCGCGAGTCGGACATCCTGGCGCTGCTGGTGATGGCGCGCAAGATGAACCATGCGGCCGACTACCTGGTGCGCTGCCAGCACAACCGGGTGCTGCCCGAAGGGGGCAAGCTGTGGGATGAGGTCATGGCCGGCGTGCCGCTGGGGCGTATACGCTTTGAGATGCCGGCCGGTCGCGGGCGCAAGGCCCGCGCGGTCGAGCAGGAGGTGCGTGCCCAGCGTGTCCTGCTGCCCGACCGCCAGGGCGGCGAACTTGAAGTGACCTGCCTGATTGCGTCGGAAATCAACGCACCGGCAGGCGCCAAGCCGGTGGTCTGGCGGCTGCTGACCAACCGGGTGGCATCCACGCTGCAGGATGCAGTGGAGCTCGT
>NZ_JAFCTH010000060.1:0-965 GCF_049895905.1 Polaromonas sp. DSP2-3-2b2
CCGGTTTTTCTGAATCACGATAGGAACTTAGCTTAGCTGTCGATAAGCTCTGGTTCCTAAGCCCCTAAAAAAATAGCTGCTTGCGCCCGCGCAGCATGCGCAAAAGGCTTATTTTTCTTAAAAAATCAGTCGAGCTTTCAATGACAGCGTGATCTAGACATTTTTTGAGGCGGTTCATGCCCTCAATATGCTCCAAACTGGCATGGGACACCTCCTAGAATGCCCCAGCAACATCGCAGGTGCTGCTACCAGCATTCTTCGTTAGCACGCTGAATTCAATGTTCAGCTTGTGCAAGCAATACGCAACCGACTTGGCTCAAGCCTTCAATACAAACCACTGACCATGAAATATCGCGTGCAAGAACTGGAAGTCCCAGCGGACGAGCCTTTCAAGAACGATGCCTTGAACCGCAAGCCCTTGGTCGAATTTCTTTCTGGCCTGATTGGCCGCCTTGCAGGTCCGTTTGTTCTGGCGCTTGATTCCCCTTGGGGTACTGGCAAAACAACGCTCGTCAAAATGTTGCAAGCAGATCTCGGGCGGCAAGATTTCCTGTGCGTGTATTTCAATGCTTGGCAGGTGGACTATGTGAACGATCCCTTGGTGGCGCTGGTATCGGCGATTGACGAGATTCGGTTGCCGAATGGTGCGGCGCAATCCCAGTTTCGGACTCACTTGCAGACCGCTCGCAAGATCACCACAGCAGTCGCCAAGCGAGGCGTGATTGCGGTGGCCAAGGCCGCCACTCTGGGCGGTCTCGATCTTGAAAAAGACATTGAAGCGGTCGCTACCGAAGTGGCTGGTGGATTGGCTGGCGATGCGGTTGATGCGTTCCAGAAGGAAAAGAAATCACTTGAAAAGTTTCGTCAGGAGGTGGCTAAAGCCATTGAACTGACCTTGCCCCTGAAAAACGTATCCCTTGCTGAGTGGTTCAATTCAGACAAGGAAAACGGAAATGGCAAAAATA
>NZ_JAFCTH010000061.1:0-948 GCF_049895905.1 Polaromonas sp. DSP2-3-2b2
GATTTGTTGTCATGAATAACGCTCCAATGCGGATCATCCGCAATCATGGGAGCGGCAACTAGTCTGACACGGGGGGTATAGCAGTCCACGCAACGCGTTGGTTTGCATGATCCGCATCTTCATCAACGCCTCGCGCTGGCGATGCAGCGTCAAGGTCGCCTGCTGGGCCGTGGTCTTGATTCCCACAAACTTTACCCCGGGCTGCTGCACCGCCAGCCAAATCGCACGCGCATCAGTCGCATCGGTTTTGTTGCCGCTGACAAACGGGCGCACTATCTTGGCGTGCAGCAGCCGCACACTGTGGCCCAGCGAGCGCAACTCACGCGCCCAGTAGTGAGCGCCACCACACGCTTCAATGGCGATCAGGCACGCTGGTTTGTTTGCAAAGCGCTCCAGTACCTTGGCCCGTTTGAGCTGAACGTTGACGATCTCGCCCGTGTTCATCTCCACCGTATGCATCTGAAACACCTGCTTGGCAATATCCAGACCGACCACCTGCAGGCCGTTCATGGTGCCGATCACTTGTCCCGCGTTCATACCCGTATTACGATTCATGATGGATCCTCTGTGGTGTTTGTGAAGACCGTGGTCTATCACGCCTTGGGCACTTTGATGTCGTATCCATCAGAGGATCCGCCTCGGCAGCGAGGCTTTTCTTCCTGATTAACGGCTACTCAATCTCAGCGCTCCAGTTTTCTTCCCTTTTAAAAAGGGGAGGCATCCATAGCATCTAGCTTGACATCCACCGATGGCGGTGACTTCGCCCGACACGCGCGGCAGCGAAGCGGCACAGGCGAGAAAGCAGGCGCCAAACTGCTCGGGCTCCACCGCGGCGCACACCCGGGAAAAAGTGTTCTTGCAGGGAATGCCTGCCGAGAAAGGAAAATACTCGCGCAGAAAATCGAGCTTTTCCTGCCCGAATATCACAAAGTCGCGCCAGCTCTCGGC
>NZ_JAFCTH010000062.1:0-913 GCF_049895905.1 Polaromonas sp. DSP2-3-2b2
GGTAAAGCCGTCACTGGTGAACTGGGCCCCCTGGTCGCTGTTGAATATTTCAGGCTTGCCATGGGCACGCAGAGCTTCTTCCAGGCAGTCCACGCAGAACACCGCCTCCATGCTATTGCTGATCCGCCAACTCAGCACGCGCCGGGAATACCAGTCGATGATCGCCACCAGGTAGACGAACCCGCGTGCCAGCCGGATATACGTGATGTCCGTACTCCAGACTTGATTAGGTCGCACGATGACCATACCGCGCAGCAGGTACGGGTACACCTTGTGTTGGGGATGCGCCCGGCTGGTGTTGGGTCCCGCAGCCATGCCAGACAGCCCCATCGTGCGCATCAGGCGCTGCGCCCTTTTGCGGTTGACGGTGTGTCCGCAGCGGCCCAGGTACACCACCATTTTTCGGCTGCCGTAAAAAGGGTGGCGAGTGTATTCCTCGTCGATCAGCCGCTCCAGAAGATGATCGTCTTCGACGAAAACCTTTGGCTTGCGCCGCGCGTACACCGTGGCACGCGACACGCCAGCAAGGACGCATTGCCGCCTCACGCCAACCACATCGCCTGTTTCGATCCAGGTTTGACGCATCATGGCAGGCTGATCCCTGACTTTTTTTTGAGCCAGTCGAGTTCCATCTTGAGGCGTCCGATTTCGCCATAAAGCCGATCCGGCTCGCTGTGTGCCGCCACCGGCTGCGGGCCGCGCTTTGAGCCAAACAGCGTCTTCGCTTGCTCCTGGATTTCCTTCCTCCACTGGCTTACCTGGACCGGGTGAACCCCGTACTCCTGACCGATTTCATTGATCGTCTTGACCCCACGTAGGGCCTCCAATCCGACCTTCGCCTTGAACTCCGGCAGGTGCACTTTGCGTTTCTTCGATTCACTCATGATTTACCCATTTCTTGCGACAGTGTCCT
>NZ_JAFCTH010000063.1:0-407 GCF_049895905.1 Polaromonas sp. DSP2-3-2b2
TGTCTGAATTGAACCACTCAGCAAGAGATACGCTTTTCAAGGGCAAGGGCAGTAGATCTGCGCACCCAGCAGGTTGACCCCAACTGAGCGAGTTGGACCGGGATCGTCTTTTACAACAGCAGGCTGCGCAGCAACTCGCTTAGCCCGTCCCAAACAATCTGCACGCCCAGGCACAGCAGGATGAAGGCCGACAAGCGCAAGAAGATCACGCTGCCGGCTACATTGACGCGGCGCTTGGCCAGTTGCGCCGGGAAGGCTTCCTGGTGCGCGATGAAGATGTCGCGCGCTTGTCGCCCTTCATCCATGAGCGTCACATCAATCTGCTCGGGCGCTACTCCTTTGCAGTGCCCGAGGCGGTCACCCGAGGAGAGCTGCGGCCCTTACGAAATCCCACCGAACGCAACGCT
>NZ_JAFCTH010000063.1:417-782 GCF_049895905.1 Polaromonas sp. DSP2-3-2b2
CTGGTGGTGAAAGTGCAAGCAGACCATGAACTGGCGGAGTTCTTGCGCGGCATCGCGGCGGGGCAGGAGCGTTCGGACTGACTTTCACGCGAGGTGCCGCAATGGGGTTGTGATGGCTCGCACTGTCCGAAATGCTCCGCCCTTCCCTCTTTAGCTCAACCGAAGGGCGAGCGCGCTCCAAGCCTTGATGCAGGCCGCCAATCTGCAGTACAAATCCGTCCGCTCTGGGATCCAAAAGGGACTTTCCGATTGCGGACATCTATGAACTCGACTTGGATCGCTTCAACCTGGCAATGGAAATTCTTCAGCAATGGCGGCTTGACCGGTATTGCATTGGCAAGGCGAAACTTTTCGATATTTCGATG
>NZ_JAFCTH010000064.1:0-707 GCF_049895905.1 Polaromonas sp. DSP2-3-2b2
GCCGTGCAAGGGCCGCCCCGGCGGGGCGCATCGAATGTTCTTCGATGCTCTGCTGTGGATGGCCCGCACGGGCGCCGCTTGGCGTGACCTGCCCGAGCGGCTGGGCACCTGGAGTGCTGTGTACCAGCGCTACGCCTACTGGTGCGCCAAAGGCCATTTCGAGCGCCTTTTCCAGAGCGTGCAGCAGCCCGACATGCAAGAGGTAATGGTGGACTCGACCTGCTGCCGGGCGCACCAATCTTCGGCAGGCGCGCGCAAGAGCAGCGGCCCGCAGGCCATCGGCATCACGCGCGGTGGGCGCAACACTAAAATCCACGCCGTGTGCGATGCCCTGGGCAATCCGCTGCGCTTTGTGCTGACCCCGGGCCAGAGGCACGACTCCAAGCCAGTGCCCGAGTTGCTCGATGGGCTGCAGGCCAAGGCGTTGTTGGCTGATAAAGCATACGACTCAGACAAAATTGTCCAGGCGGCCCAAAAGCAGGGCATGCAGGTCATCATCCCATGCAAAGTCAACCGCAAGAAAAACCAGCGCATCCTGGACGCACACCGCTACAAGGCGCGCCATTTGGTTGAAGCCCTCTTCCAGCGCATGAAAGTTTTTCGCCGTGTCGCCACCCGCTATGACAAGCTCGACGTCACGTTTCTGGGCTTTGTGCACCTCGCCGGCACCATGAAGTGGCTTCACTGAACTTTCAGAACAGCGCCTA
>NZ_JAFCTH010000065.1:0-589 GCF_049895905.1 Polaromonas sp. DSP2-3-2b2
GGAGGGCCAATTGGCCCATCGGCGCACGGAACGTGCAGCGCAAAAGCGCAGCCGCCCGCGCGCCCTGGCCGCGACCGGAGCCGATCAGGTGTTCTGCTGGGATATTACGTATCTGCCGACCCAGGTGCGCGGCCAGCACTTTTACCTGTACTTGTTCGAGGACTTGTTCAGCCGCAAGATTGTGGGCTGGCAGGTGTTTGACTGCGAGAGTGCCGAGCTGGCCGGCCAGTTGCTGCGAGACATCTGCACGCGCCAGGGCATCGCCCCAGGCCAGCTGACGGTGCACTCGGACAATGGCGCACCGATGAAGGGCGAGACCATGCTGGTCACCATGCAGCGCCTGGGCGTGGCCCACACGCGCAGCCGTCCGTCCGTGAGCAACGACAACCCCTATGTCGAATCGGCGTTCAGAACCCTGAAGTACCGGCCCGAGCTGCCTGTCAAACCGTTTGAAAACCTGCTGACCGCAAGGCGCTGGGTCACCGAGTTGGCGCACTGGTACAACCATCAGCATCGCCACAGCGCCATCGGCTTCGTGACGCCGGCGCAGCGCCATGCCGGGCTGGACCGGGCCCTGCTTGAGGAGCGC
>NZ_JAFCTH010000066.1:0-530 GCF_049895905.1 Polaromonas sp. DSP2-3-2b2
CGCTTGGTGCCGCGCAGCAAGATGCCGACGTTGTCGCCCGCCTGGCCCTGGTCGAGCAGCTTGCGAAACATTTCCACGCCGGTGCAAATCGTCTTTTGCGTGTCAGCGATACCGACGATCTCGATTTCCTCACCGACCTTGACAATACCGCGCTCGATACGACCGGTCACGACAGTGCCGCGGCCGGAGATCGAGAACACGTCTTCCACGGGCATCAGGAAGGCGCCGTCGACAGCGCGCTCTGGCAGGGGAATGTAGTTGTCCAGTGCGTCGGCCAGCTTCATGATGGCTTCTTCGCCCAGCGGACCCTTGTCGCCTTCGAGGGCGAGCTTGGCCGAGCCATGGATGATCGGGGTGTCGTCACCGGGGAAATCATACTTGTCGAGCAGCTCGCGCACTTCCATTTCAACGAGTTCGAGCAGTTCGGCGTCGTCGACCATGTCGCACTTGTTCAGGAACACGATGATGTAAGGCACGCCGACCTGGCGGGCCAGCAAGATATGCTCGCGCGTCTGGGGCATCGGGCCGTC
>NZ_JAFCTH010000067.1:0-511 GCF_049895905.1 Polaromonas sp. DSP2-3-2b2
AAGGATCAGAATCAAACACAAAAACTAGCCGCTTGAGCATCGAACTTTTTGCGGCAACTACCTTGACAGCGCCCGGTCTTGAAGACCGCCCATTCCCAGGGCTGCACAGGCAAGGCCATCAGGGCCGGCGCGTCGATCTGCGCGAACACGCTGGCGCGGCTGCCCGGCAGCTTTTGAAAGGCACGCTGGTTGAGCCAATGCAGCAAAGGGGCGATGGCGTCGTTGACTTGCCTACCACGCTGGCGAACTGATGCTTGCGCAAGCGCGCCAGGATCCAGCGCTCGACCAGTAAAACGCTCAACTCGACCTTCGGTTTGTCCTGTGGGTGATAAGCGCGTGCAGGCAGCACACTGCAGCCGTAGTGACGGGCAAAGTCCTGCACGCTGTCGGTCAGCAGCGGCTCGTAGCGGTCGGCCTTGGTCACCAGGGCGCGCGGGTTGTCGGGGATGATGAGCTGGGGCACACCGCCATAAAAGGTCAACGCCTGCGCGGTGGCGCCCAGCCAGTCGCG
>NZ_JAFCTH010000068.1:0-507 GCF_049895905.1 Polaromonas sp. DSP2-3-2b2
GATTTGTTGTCATGAATAACGCTCCAATGCGGATCATCCGCAATCATGGGAGCGGCAACTAGTCTGACACGGGGGGAGACCGGCGCTGTGCGCGGTTGCTCAAAACCGCCAAACTCAAATACCCGCAAGCGGCCATTGAAGACCTGGACAGCCGCAGCACGCGGGGCATTGAACGCAGCGCGGTGATGAGTCTGGCCCTGGGGGAGTGGGTCAATGCCGGGCACGCCGTGCTGATCACCGGAGCCACCGGCGCGGGCAAGTCTTGGCTGGCGTGCGCGCTGGCCCAGCATGCCTGCCGGCGTGGCCACAGTGCGCTGCGCCTAGCGGGTTCCTCGCCTGGGCGAGGAACTGCGCATTCGCCATGCCAACGGCACCTTTACGCGCTGGCTGGACACGCTCAAAAATACTGACGTGCTGCTGCTCGACGACTGGGGCATGGCCGCCATGGACAGTCAAACCCGGGCCGATCTGCTAGAGATCATTGACGACCGGGCCAGCCAGCGCGCC
>NZ_JAFCTH010000069.1:0-506 GCF_049895905.1 Polaromonas sp. DSP2-3-2b2
AAAGGATCAGAATCAAACACAAAAACTAGCCGCTTGAGCATCGAACTTTTTGCGGCAACTACCTTGACAGCGCCCGATACTGCGCCCAGGTCGGCGACGAGCACCGTGCGGACTTGCCCCTGAAGCCCTGGCGCTACTCACAGTTTTGCGAGAACTATCGCCAGTTTGCCAAACGCCTCAAGCGTTCCATGCGCCAGGTCCACCGCGCCGGGGAGAAACTCTTCATCGACTACGCCGGCCCGACACTGGCCCTGAGTGTGCACGGGCAGGAAATTGGCCGCGCCAGCATCTTTGTGGCGGCCATGGGCGTGTCGGGCTACTGTTTCTGTCTGGCAACGCCCGCGCAGACAGCACGCGACTGGCTGGGCGCCACCGCGCAGGCGTTGACCTTTTATGGCGGTGTGCCCCAGCTCATCATCCCCGACAACCCCGGTGGCTGTCAAGGAAGTTGTCGCCTGAAGTGAAGTGAGTCAGGCTGCTTTTTGCGTGTTTCGAAGCTCCTTTAT